>NZ_JBNCOB010000005.1:98449-361114 GCF_049847285.1 Micromonospora sp. DT62 | reverse complement strand
TCGCCGTCCGCTACGAAGCCACCGTGCACATCGCCGCGATCAACGAGTGGCTGTAACCGACTTCGACACAGGCCCTAACCCCCTGACCCACCCACCGGCCCCCACCGGCCCCCCACCTCCGCCCTCGGCGCGCCCTCGGCGCGTTGATCATGAAGTTATTGCCGCAGGGCGCCCGTATTGCCGTAATTAACTTCATGATCAACGGGCCGGGCGCGGGGTGGGGTGGGCGCGGGGTGGGGTGGGGGGCGCGGGCGGGGTGGGCGGGGAGGGGACGCTCCTATGGCGCGTCAAGTGGCGGGGGTGGGTTTTCGAGGCGTCGGTAGAGGTCTCGGGCGATGTAGCGCTTGAGGCAGCGTTTGATTTCGCGGTCGGTTTTGCCTTGGGCGCGGCGGCGGTCGGCGTAGGTGCGGGTGGGTTCGTCGTAGCGCAGTCGGGACAGGGCGATGGTGTGCAGGGCGCGGTTGAGTTGGCGGTCGCCTGAGCGGTTGAGGCGGTAGCGGATGGTCTTGCCGGAGGACGCCGGGATCGGGGCCACGCCGGCGAGCATGGCGAAGGCGGCGTCGTTGCGGCAGCGACCGGGGTGGGACCAGGCGGTCAGGACGGTGGCCGCGACGATCGGTCCGACGCCGGTGAGTGTGAGCAGGTCGGGACGCCAGGAACGGACGATGGTGAGGATTGCCGTTTCGTGGGTGGCGGCTTCGGTTTCGAGGGTGCGGATGCGTCGGGCGAGGTCGCGTAGCACCGTCAACGCGGTGATGATCTCGACATCGCCGCTGACTGGTGTGGGCCGCAGCCGGGCGGCGGTGCTGATCATCGCGCGGGTGTTCTGCCCACGGAACCGGGATCGGACCGCCTCCGGGGCGGTGACGATCAGGGCGTGGAGTTGCCGTTGAGCGGCGGTGGCGGCCTCGACGGCTGCGCGGCGGGCGGTCAGTCGCATTTGCAGCGCTGCCCGTTCGGGGCCGGTCTTGGGCTGCGCCAACTGGGTGCGGGCCAGAGCGTCGCGGGCGGCGCGTTCGGCATCGATCGGGTCGGACTTCGCCCCGGCTCGGCGGGCCGGCCGCTTGGGGCGGTCCAGTTCCACGACCAGCTCACCGGCGTCGGCCAGGTGTCGGTGAAGGCCGGCGCCGTAGCCGCCGGTGCCTTCCATCGCCCAGGCTCGCAACCCCGAGTGCTGCCCGGCCAGGGCCAGCAGTTGTGCGTAACCATCCGGATCAGCGGTGACGGTCGTGCGGTCCAGCACAGCACCGGTGCGGGCATCCAGGACCGCTGCGGTGTGGGTGTGCTTGTGAGTGTCGACGCCGATGACGACTTCGACCAGATCTGCCAGCATGGACATGCGTTCTCTCCTCACCGTGGGGACGCAAGGGTCCGGTCCGGTGCGGAGATGGCAGGACTGTGATGAGACACGCCAGCCGCTAACTGGCGGTCAAGCTCCTGATCAGGCCAAACGTCTCCCGCCGGGCCGGCGCCGGCAGTAGCAGACGGACAAGTCCCGTCAAAGGCACAAAGCCAGTCAGACGAAGAGTCACGCCTGCCACTGCCAGCCATCAGCTCATCACTACTGAACCGACCCCGCCATGCTCACAGTCAGCGGACGGCGGGGGTGACCGTCAGGGTGCCGGTTTCCGTGTCGAGGGTGGCGTCGGTGCCCACGGGGACGGTGAGCTGGCCGGGGCCGTGACCGATCGGCAGGCCGCCGAGGACCGGGACGCCGAGGTCGCCGAGGCGCTCGGAGAGCACGTCGGCGACGCCGACCGACCAGCCGTCCGCGCAGTCGGTGAACTGGCCCACCGCGACCCCGGCCAGCCCGTCCAGGGCCCCGGCGCGGCGGAGCTGGGTGAGCATCCGGTCCACCTTGTAGGGCGGCTCCTGGACGTCCTCGACGAGCAGGACCGCGCCGGTCAGGTCCGGCATGTCCGGGGTGCCCAGCGACGCCACGACCAGGCAGAGGTTGCCGCCGAGCAGCGGGCCGGTGGCCCGGCCGGGCACGCGTACCGCGAAGGTCTCCTCCTCGGCGACGGCGCTGACCGCGACCGGTTCGGTGGTCATCAGGGCGGCGTGCAGCGACTCGGCCGAGCGCAGCGGCGTGCGCTCGTCCAGCCAGGCCGCCCCCGGGCCGTGCACGCCGGCCAGTCGGGCGCCCCGCCAGAGGGCGAACTGCAACGCCGTGATGTCGGAGAACCCGGCGACCACCTTCGGGTCGCGGCGTACGGCGGCCATGTCGATCGCGTCGACGATCCGCTGCGCGCCGTAGCCGCCCCGGGTGCAGATCACCCCGCGCACCTCGGGATCGGCGAACGCCGCGTTCAGGTCGGCGGCGCGCAGGTCGTCCGCGCCGGCGAGGTAGCCCTGCCGGGCGTACGCGTTCGGCGCCAGCACCGGCCGCAGCCCCCAGCCGGTGAGCAGTTCGACACCCCGGGCCACCCGTTCCGGCCGGGTCGGCCCGGACGGCGACACCAGCATCACCGTGTCGCCGGGGCGCAGCGCCGGCGGTCGTACGGCGGTGGCGGGACTCGTGCAGGCAAGGTCGGACACAGCGGCAGAGCCTAGTCGCGCGGGCGGCTCAGCCGTCGAGGTACTGCTCGGCGTACGCCCCCGACGGTGGGATGGGCGTGATCACGTCGATCAGCACCCGGTCGGGTGCGGCGACGATGAAGTGCCGCTGCCCGAAGTCCTCGTCGCGTAGCGGCAGTTCGGCGTGCAGTCCGCCCCGGACGACGAGCCGCTCCCATTCGGCGTCGACGTCGGTCACCTCCAGGTTGAGCAGGAGTCCTCGCGCGGGTTCCCGGTACGCCTCGGGCAGTGTCGGGTGCTGGTGGTCGAGCAGCGCCAGCTCGTACGCGGGTGGTCCCGGTCGGCGCAGGCTCACGTACCAGTCGGCCTCGAAGGTCGTCTCGAAGCCGAAGAAGCGTCGGTAGAAGTCGTGTGACTCGCGCAGCTGCGTGGTGCAGACGACGGGGTAGAAGCTGGTCAGGTTCATCTCGGCCCTTTCGCATACCATCGGTATGTCAAGGACCGTATTTCACATACCGTTGGTATGTCAACGAGGGGGCGCGATGACCGAGGGTGTCCGGGCGCAGCAGCGGGAACAGACCCGGCGGGCCCTGGTGGCCGAGAGCCGGCAGCTGTTCGCCACCCGGGGCTACGCGGCGGTCGGCCTGGCGGAGATCGTGCGGGTGGCCGGAGTCACCAAGGGCGCGCTCTACCACCACTTCGCCGGCAAGGCCGAGCTGTTCCGGGCGGTGCTGGCGGAGGTGCAGCAGGAGGTGGCACACCGGGTCGCCACGACCGCCGACGCCGAGGCGGACCCGTGGGCCCGGTTCACGGCGGGCTGCCAGGCGTTCCTCACGGCGAGCACCGATCCCGAGATCCAGCAGATCATGTTGATCGACGGCCCGGCCGTGCTCGGCTGGAACGAGTGGCGCGCGCTGGACGAGGCGGCGTCGGGCCGGCACCTGGCCGACGCGTTGACCCAGCTGATCGAGGAGGGGCTGATCGCGCCGCAGCCGGTGGCGCCCCTCACCCATCTGCTCTCGGGTGCGATGAACGAGGCGGCGCTCTGGATCGCCGGGGCGGCCGACCCGACCGCCCTGGCCGACACCCGCACCGCCCTGGCCCGGATGCTCGACGCGCTGCGCGCCTCCTGAGTTCGATCGTCCGCCGCGCCGGTGGAGGCGTTCCGGGTCCGTCCGGGCCACCGGCTAGCCTCGACGTCGTGGCTACCGCGCTGGTGATCGAGAACGACCCGACCGACGACGTCCGACGGCTGGGCGAGTGGCTGACCGAGGCCGGCCTCGACCTGTGGGTGGTTCGCGCCCACGCCGGTGACGAGATCCCCGCCGACCTGGAGGGATACTCCGCGCTGGTCGTGCTCGGCGGCGCGGTGGCGCCGTACCCGCTGCCGGACGGGTCGCCCGCCGCGTCCTGGCTGCCGGCGCTGGAGGGGCTGCTGCGCAAGGCCGTCCGGCACCGGGTGCCGACCCTCGGCATCTGCCTCGGCGCGCAGCTGCTGGCCACGGCGCACGCGGGCGAGGTCGTGCGCAGCCCGAGCGGCCCGGAGGTCGGCCCCTGCGTGGTCGGCAAGCGGGACGCCGCCGACACCGACCCGCTGTTCCGTTACGTCCCGCTGATCCCCGACGTGTTCCAGTGGCACGCCGACGAGATCACCGAGCTGCCCCGCGGCGCCACCCTGCTGGCGGCCTCCACCCGCTACCCCCACCAGGCGTTCCGCCTCGGCGACCGGGCCTGGGGGTTGCAGTTCCACATCGAGTGCGACACCGCCATGATCGCCGACTGGGCAGCCGACTCGAGGCTGCTGGCCGAGCTGGGCTACGACCCCGACCTGGTGGTGGCGGCCTGCCACGACGTGATGGTCGACGTCGAGGAGGTCTGGCAGCCGTTCGCCGCCCGGTTCGCCGCGCTGGCCCTGGGTGAGCTGGAGGACGCCACGCCCCGCCGCAGCCTGCCCCTGCTCGGGCAGTGATGAGCCGGCCGGCCAGGGCCGCGGGACGGCTCGCCCGCTACGGCTTCGGCACCGACGGCGGTGCCGGCGCCACCCGCGCCGCCGACCTGCTCGGCCCGGACGGGCTGGGGCTGTGGCGGCCGGACGTGCAGGAGCCCACCGACGGCCGCGCGACGGAGCTGCTCGCCGCGCTCTCCCGGGCCGCCGACCCGGACCTGGCGCTGCGCCAGCTGCACCGCATCGTCGAGGCCGAGCGTCGGATGGCCGCGAACGGCACCGGCCCCGCCACGGGCCGTTCCGGGGGGAAGGCCCACCCCGGGACGCCGGTCGAGGCCGAGCGTCGGGTGGCCCTGGAGCAGGTGCCGTCGGCGCTGCTGGCGGGGCTCGCCGACGACCCCGGCCTGCGCCGCCGGCTGATCGCCGTCCTCGGCGCCTCGTCGGCGCTCGGCGACCACCTGGTCGCCAACCCGGACCAGTGGCCGGCGCTGCGCACCGCCCCGGACGGGCTGGCGCCGACCGCCGAGGGGCGGCTAGACCTGTCCGGCGACGGGCAGCCGGTGACGGTGCTGCGCAGGGCGTACCGGCTGGCGCTGTTGCGGATCGCGGCGGCCGACCTGACCGGCGGGCGGGGCCTGGAGCAGACCATGGCCGCGCTCTCCGCGCTGGCGGACGCGACCCTGGCGGCGGCGTACGAGATCGCGGTCGGCGAGCTGCCGGAGGGCACCCCCCGGCCCCGGCTGGCCGTCGTGGCGATGGGCAAGTGCGGCGGCGACGAGCTGAACTACGTCTCCGACGTCGACGTGATCTTCGTGGCCGCCGAGGACGACGACCTCGCCGCGGCCACCACGGTCGCCACCCGGCTCATCCACGTCTGCGGGCTGGTCGCCTGGCCGGTCGACGCGGCCCTACGTCCGGAGGGCAACCGGGGGCCGCTGGTGCGGACGCTGGCCAGCCACCTCGCCTACTACCGGCGGTGGGCGCGCACCTGGGAGTTCCAGGCGCTGCTCAAGGCGCGGCCGGCGGCCGGCGACCTGGCGCTGGGCCGGGAGTGGATCGACCAGCTCGCCCCGCTGGTGTGGCGGGCCGCCGAGCGGCCCGAGGCGGTCGAGGACGTCCGCGCCATGCGGCGCAAGATCATCGACAACATCCCGCCGAAGGAGCTGGAGCGCGAGATCAAGCGGGGTCCGGGCGGGCTGCGCGACATCGAGTTCGCCGTGCAGCTGCTGCAACTGGTGCACGGCCGGGGCGACGAGTCGCTGCGGGTGCCCGGCACCATCCCGGCGTTGCGCGCGCTGGTCGCCGGCGGCTACGTCGGCCGGGCCGACGGCGAGGCGCTGCTGCGCGGCTACCGCTTCCTGCGCGGCGTCGAGCACCGCCTCCAGCTCCAGGGGCTGCGCCGCACCCACACCGTGCCGACCGAGCCGACCGCGCTGCGCTGGCTGGCCGCCGCGCTGGGCCACACCGCCACGCCGGGCCGCAGCGCCGTCGAGGAGTTCCGCGCCGAGTGGGTCACCCACGCCGCCGAGGTACGCCGCCTGCACGCCAAGCTGCTCTACCGGCCGCTGCTGGAGTCGGTGGCCCGGGTGCCGGCCGACGGGCTGCGACTGACCCCCGAGGCGGCCCGGCACCGGCTGGAGATCCTCGGCTTCGCCGACCCCGCCGGGGCGCTGCGTCACCTCCAGGCCCTCACCGGCGGGGTGAGCCGCACCGCCGCCATCCAGCGCACCCTGCTGCCGGTGCTGCTCAGCGAGTTCGCCGACGCCCCCGAGCCGGACCGCGGCCTGCTCAACTACCGGCAGGTCTCCGACAAGCTCGGCAGCACCCCCTGGTACCTGCGCCTGCTGCGCGACTCCGGGCCGGTGGCCCGCCGGCTGGCCCGGGTGCTCTCCTCCTCCCGGTACGCCGCCGACCTGCTGGCCCGCGAGCCGGAGGCGCTGCGGCTGCTGGCCGAGGAGAGCGAGCTGGTGCCCCGGCCCCGCACGGTCCTCTGCGAGGGCTTCGCCGCCGCCGCGGCCCGGCACGCCGACCCGGTCGAGGCCACCCGGGCGATCCGCGCGCTGCGCCGTCGGGAACTGGTCCGGATCGCCTGCGCCGACCTGCTGTGCCGGGCCGGCTCGTTGGCCCCGTCGCCGCCCCGGCCCGACGGCGGGCGGGCGGCGCTGGGCCTGGCCGACGTGACCGCCGTCGGCACCGCCCTGGCGGACGTCACCGACGCCACCCTGGCCGCCGCGCTACGGGCCGCCCGCGCGGCCCAACCGCCCGTGCCGGGGCTGCGCTTCGCCGTCATCGGCGTGGGCCGGCTCGGCGGGTACGAGTCGAACTACCTCTCCGACGCCGACGTGCTCTTCGTCTACGACGCGCCGGCCGGCGCGGGCGACGGCGCGGCGGGTGCCGCCGCCCGCGCGGTCGCCGAGGAGCTGCGCCGGCTGCTCGGCATGCCCGCGCCCGACCCGCCGCTGGGCGTCGACGCCGACCTGCGTCCGGAGGGCCGGCAGGGCCCGCTGGTGCGCAGCCTCGCCGCCTACGCGCAGTACTACGCCCGCTGGTCGAAGGTGTGGGAGGCGCAGGCGCTGCTGCGTGCCCGGTTCGTCTGCGGCGACGCCGACCTCGGCGCCGAGTTCGAGGCGATGATCGACCCGGTGCGCTACCCAGCCGACGGGCTGAGCCGCGAGCAGGTGGTGGAGATCCGCCGGATCAAGGCGCGGGTGGAGCACGAGCGGCTGCCCCGGGGCGCCGACCCGGCCACCCACACCAAGCTGGGGCGGGGTGGCCTCGCCGACGTCGAGTGGGCGGTGCAGCTGCTCCAGCTCCGGCACGCGGGGGCACTCCCGGCGCTGCGCGGCACGCGTACGCTCGACGCCCTCGCGGCGGCCCGGGACGCGGACCTGGTCGACCCGACGGACGCCACGGAGATGGCGGCCGGCTGGACGCTGGCCGCGCAGGTCCGCAACGCGCTGATGCTGGTCCGGGGCCGGGAGGGCGACCAGCTGCCCCGGCACGGCGTCGAGCTGGCCGGGGTGGTGCGGCTGCTGGGCCGCGACGATCCCGGCGAGTTCCTCGACGAGTACCTGCGCACCTGCCGCCGCTCCCGGGCGGCGATGGAACGGGTGCTCGACTCCTGAGCCCGCCGGGCGCTGCGGACCTCAGCGGCGGCGGTGGACCAGCACCACGTGGTCGACCAGCTCGCCGGTCTCGCCGTTCGGGCCGGTGGCCTGCCGGCGCGGGGCGTCGAGCCGCTCGGTGTCCCACCGGTCGGGGTCGAGGTCGAGCGCGGCCAGGGTCTCCTGCGGGGTGGGGAAGCGGGCGTGCGCGTGGTCGCGCCGCCCCCACGGCGGGACCTCGCCGTGGTCGACGACGAGCAGTCGGCCGCCGGGGGCCACGGCCCGGGCCGCCGACCGCAGCAGCTCCGCCCGGGGGAGCTCCAGCGGCGACTGGAGGAACTGCGCGGAGACCAGGTCGTACGCGCCCGGCGGGAAGGTCCGGGTCAGGTCGTGCCGGCGGAACTCGATGCGGGACGCGACCCCGGCGGCGGCCGCCTCCTCGGCCGCCCGGGCCAGGGCGGTCTCGGAGACGTCGACGGCGGTCACCTGCCAGCCCCGCGCGGCCAGCCAGAGCGCGTCGCCGCCCTCCCCGCAGCCGAGGTCCAGCACGGTGCCGGCCGGCAGCGAGCCGGCGACGTCGACCAGGATCGGGTTCGCCCGGCCGCTCCAGACCCTCTCGTGCCGCCCGTAGTGCTCCTCCCAGAACCGCGCGGTCTCCTCGTCCACGTCCGGGTGCCGTCGCCCGTCGTGGCCGGAGGTCGCCCTGGTGTCGTCGTGCCGGTGCCCACCGGTCGTCGCGTCGTGCCGCACGTCTCGTCCTCCTGGTGTGCTGCCTGCCTCCTCGCCGAGCATGCCGACTGCGACGAGGTCCTACCTGCCACGTCGATCGTGGCGTGGCGGCAGCGCGGGAGCAAAGTTTGTTGCCGGGTTGGCAATAGTCGGGTGACCGGTCAGCTGCCGAGCCGGTACTGCCCGGCGCGCGGCACGGTCACCACCGTCCAGTCGCCGGCGGCGGCGACCGTGGCCCCGCCCGAGGCGGTCAGCCAGCGGCTGTGCCGCACCCGGACCGGCACCGTGCCGGCTTCCGGCGCCCGGAACGTCACCGACGCGCCGTCGTGCGCGACCAGCTCGGCCGGCGCTTCGACGATCGGGGTCGGGTCGGTCACCGCCCAGACCCGCCAGTGCGGGTCGGACCAGACGGGCGTCAGGTAGGGCAGCCCGCCCGCGACCAGCTCGGCCTCGGCCCGCCCCACCCAGGACAGCGGGGCGTCCGGCACCGCGACGAACTGCACCGCGTTGGCGGTGAGCCAGTCCCGGTAGCTCGCGCCGGTCAGTGGCACCCCGGTGCCCGCGGCCCCCGGGACGGTGGTGAAGAAGAGCGGGTTGCGGTCGATGTCGGCCTGCCGCAGCCAGCCCCGGGCCAGGGGCACCTCGCCCAGCCTCGCCGCCTCCCAGTAGTTGCGGGTCGGCGGCACCTCCACCCGGCCGGTGAGGCGCTGCCCGTCGAGGAACGCCCGCAGCGGCGCGAAGTAGGCCGCCCGGCTGGTCGGGTCGTCGACGCTGCGCAGGTCGGCGGGGGACACCGGCGGCTGCCACCAGCACACCGCCGCCAGCAGCGCGGCCAGCACGACCCCGCCGCCCCAGGCCCGTCCGCCGCCACTGCGTGTTCCGGCCAGCACGATGCCGCCCCGGGCCCCGGCCGGTCCGCCGCCACTGCCTGCTCCGGCCGGCGCGAGGCCGCCCCGGGCCTTGGCGGCGATGTCGGTCGGCGGTCCGTCGGCGGGCGGCACGACGGCCGGGGACCGGCCGGTCCGGGCCAGCCACGCCGTCAGCCGGGCCGGGGGGCGGGCGGCGGCGGCCAGCAGGGGCAGGGCGAACATGACGGCCAGCCGGGTGGCGTTCAGCCCCACCGGGGTGTGCACCAGCGCCGCCGCGAGCACCCCGGCCGCCGAGAGCAACGCCCCCACCCGCACCGGCCGGTACCCCACGAGCGCGGCCACGAGCAGGCTGGTCAGCACGGCGCGGACCGTGTCGGTGCGGCTGATGTTCATCCAGCCGCCGTCGCCGAAGAACAGGGCGGTCAGCCCGAGCGGCAGCGCGGCGGCGACGCCGAGCACCAGGCCGTCGGCGTACCGGCGGGTCAGCAGGAGCGCCGCCCCGGCCAGGCCGACGAAGAGACCCGCGACCGGGCTCGTCGCCGAGGCCAGCAACGCACCGGCCGCCGCCAACCCGAGCCGCACGAGCCGCCGTCGCCGCCCCCGCCTGTCGGGGCCCGCGCCGATCGGTCCACCCGGACCCGCGCCGGTCGGTCCGCCGGGGCCGGAATCGGGCGGTCCATCCCGGGCGCCGCCGGTGGGGGCAGTCGGGCCGAGGGTGAGGGCCAGCAGCGCGCCGAGGCCGAAGGCCACCCCGAGGCTGTACGTCACCCGGCCCGAGACCAGGTTGGCGGCGATCGTGAGCACCCCGACGAGGCTGCCGAGCAACGGGCGGGGCACCCCGGTACGCACCAGCAGCGCCGCGAACGCGGTCGCCGCCGCCACCAGGGCCAGCGCGCCGGTGACCCGTACCCCGAGCAGGGCCATCACCGGCTGGGAGACCAGGCTGTAGCCGAACTGCTGCACGCCGCCGTACCAGCGCAGGTCCACCGGGGCGAGGCCGTGCGCGGCGAAGAAGTCGGCCCGGGCCACCTGCGCGGCGAGGTCGGAGCCGGTCGGCGGGAGGGCGACATACGCCACTGCGAGGAGCACGGCGGAGACGGCGGCCACCGCCACCACCCGACTGCGCCGCATGCCCACCTCCGTACCGCGACCACCGTACTGGCAGCATGTCCGGCGTGCCTCACCACCTCGCGCGCTGGATCGGCCTCGTCGGCTCGACGCTGCTCGCCGTGGCCGCGTTCCTCGGCGGAGCGTTCCCCGACGGCGACCTGCGCCCCACCCCGGTCAGCATCTGGCAGGGCCCGTACGGCCCGCTGATCATCGCCACCTGGGCGGTCGGCACCGGCGCGATGGCGTACGCCTGGTGGACGCTGCGCGACCGGGTGCCGTCGACCCGCTGGGCGCTGGTCACCGTAGGGCTCTGGCTGCTGCCGCTGCTCTTCACGCCGCCGCTGGGCAGCCGGGACGTCTACGCGTACGCCTGCCAGGGGGCCAGCTACTCCGCCGGCCTGAACCCGTACGAGCAGGGCGTCTCGGCGCTGCCGTGCCCGTGGCTGGACACCATCTCCTACATCTGGCGGGACACCTCGGCCCCGTACGGGCCGCTGTTCGTGCTGCTCGCCGGGGCGGTGGTGAAGGCCACCGGATCCCTGTACGGCAGCATCGTGCTGTTCCGGCTGCTCGCCGTCGTCGGGGTGGGGCTGACGGCGGCCTGCCTGCCGGCGCTGGCCCGCCGCTGCGGCGTACCGGCCGGGCGGGCGATCTGGCTGGCGCTGGGCTCGCCGCTCATCGGGGTGCACCTGGTCTCCGGGGCGCACAACGACGCGCTGATGGTGGGGCTGCTCGTCGCCGGGCTGGCCGTGGTGGTGTCCCGGCCGGGTCGCCCCGGCCCGCTGCTCGGCGGGGGAGTGCTGCTCGGCCTCGCCGTCGCGATCAAGGTGACCGCGCTGGTCGTGGTGCCGTTCGCGGCGCTGGCCGCGATCGTCGGGACGTACTCGATCAGGGCGCTGGTGCGCGACGGCGGGTGGGTGGTCGGCGGGGCGGTCGCCGCCGTGGTCGGCGCGACCCTCGCCACCGGCCTGGGCTTCGGCTGGGTGACCGGGCTCGAACAGGGCGGCCTGGTGATCGCCTGGACCTCGCCGCCGACGGCGGTGGGGCAGACCGTCGCCTACCTCGCCGCGCCGTTCGGCTGGCACGGCGACCCGCTGCCGGTCACCCGGGGCATCGGCATGGCGGCGCTGGCGCTGGTGCTGCTCTGGCTGTGGTGGCGGGCGCGCACCCGGGAGCCGATCTGGCACGCCGGCCTGGCGCTGGCCGCCACTGTCGCGCTCGCCCCGCTCTTCCACCCCTGGTACTGGACGTGGCCGCTCGCGGTGCTCGCGGCCACGGCCCGGCGCACCGGGTGGTTCGCGGTCGTCGCGATCGTCTCGTCGTTCCTGGTGCTCGCCGACGGCACGGGGCTGGCCCGGTACACCAAGACCGTCGGGGCGCCGCTGATGACGCTGTTCGTGATCGTGGTGGTGGTCCGCTTGGTACGGTCGGCCCGGGCGGCCCGTCGACCGGCCGCCGTGGACTGAGGAGAGGGACGCCGGTGACCACTCCCGGCACCCCGCCGGCCCCACCGCCTGACCCTTCGTCGCCGTCGTCTGGCCGCCCGCCGTTGCCGTCGTCCGACCCCTTGCCGTTTCCCGGTGCCGCCCGGCTTGCGCGTTACGCCGGGCTGGTCGGGGCGGTGCTGTTGGCCGTCGCCGGCTGGCTCGGCGGCGCGCTGCCCCGGGCCACCCCTGCTCCGGGCCTCGGCGACGAGCCGTGGACCGTCGCGCTGTGGCTGGTCGGCACCGGGATGATGGTCGGCGCCTGGTGGGCGCTGCGCCGGGGCGCGCCGTCGACGCGGTGGGCGTACCGGACCGCCGGGCTGTGGGCGCTGCCGCTGCTGGCCGCGCCGCCGCTGGGCAGCCGGGACGTCTACTCGTACGCCTGCCAGGGCTGGGCGTACGCGCACGGCGTCGACCCGTACGCCGTCGGCGTGGCCGGGGCCGGCTGTCCCTGGGTGGACGCGGTCGCCCCGATCTGGCGGGACACGCCGGCGCCGTACGGGCCGTTCTTCGTGCTGCTCGCCGCGCTCGCGGTCGCCCTCGGCGGCGGCCTGGTGGGCGCGATCGTGGCGTTCCGGCTGCTCGCGGTCGCGGGGGTGCTGCTGACCGCCGGATGCCTGGTCGGGCTGGCCCGGGCCGCCGGCGTGCCCACCCGCCGGGCGGCCTGGCTGGCGCTGGCCAGCCCGCTGGTCGGGGTGCACCTGATCGCCGGCGCGCACAACGACGCGGTGATGCTCGGCCTGCTGACGCTGGGCCTGCTCGTGCTGGTCCGCCGTCCCGGCAGGCCGGGGCCGCTGCTGCTGGCCGGGGCGCTGCTCGGGCTGGCGGTGACCGTGAAGGCGACCGCCGTGGTGGTGCTCCCGTTCGCGGCGCTGGCCGCCGTGCACAACCGTCACACCGTACGGGCGCTGCTGCGCGACGGCGGCTGGCTGGCCGGCGGGGCGCTCGGCGCGGTGGCCGTCACCTCGCTGCTCACCGGGCTCGGCCTCGGCTGGGTGGGCGGGCTGACCCACAGCGGCGACTCGGAGCAGTGGACGTCCCCACCCACGGCGGTCGGTTTCGTCGTCGACTACGCGGGCGGCCTCGCCGGCCGGGAGCCGGGCGCCGTGCCGGTCATCCGCGCGGCGGCCCTGCTGCTGCTCGCCGTGCTGGTGGCGGCGCTGTGGTGGCGGGCGTGGTCAGGGCTGCGCCGGGCGGACGACGTGGGGCAGCGGGTGGCCCGCCCGGACGCCGCCCGCCCCCGGGCCGCGTTGCTCGGGGCCGGGCTGGCGCTGGCCGCCACGGTCGCGCTGGCCCCGGTCGTCCACCCCTGGTACGCCACCTGGCCGCTGGCGCTGCTCGCCGTCGCCGCGGCGCGTACGACCTGGTTCGTGGCGCCCTGCGCGGCGGCGGCCTTCCTCGCCCTGCCCGACGGCACCAACCTGGCCCGGTTCAGTAAGGCCCCGGGCGCGCTGGCGATGACGGCGCTGGCGGCCGGGCTGGCGGTGTGGGGCCTGCTCCGGCTGCGCCGGACCGGTGCCGCGCGCCCGGACTGAGGGGCCACGCCGCGCGCTCCGGCCGGCGGGGTTCGCGCCGTGTCCTCGGGGCGTCGCGCCCGTGCCGCGCGCCCCGGCTGAGGTCCGTGACGCGCGCTGCGGCTAGCAGGTCCATGATCGTGGGATGAGCGCAGCCGAGGAACCGTTGCCGAGCAACGCCACCGCCGGCGTGGTGCGTGTCGGCGACACCGTGCGCCGTCCGGTCGGCCCCTGGACCGACGCGGTGGACGCCCTGCTGGAACATCTGCACACGGTGGGATTCTCCGGCGCGCCCCGACCCCTGGGCCGGGACGCCCAGGGCCGGCAGGTGCTGGAGTACGTCCCCGGCGAGGTCGGGGCGGCGTCGGGCACGTACCCGGTGGCGGACCTGTTCGCGATCGGCCGGATGTTGGCCGAGCTGCACGCCGCGCTGGCCGGCTTCACCCCGCCGACCGGCGCGGCGTGGCAGCGGCTCATCCCGCCCGGCCGGGAGGAACTCGTCTGCCACAACGACGTGGCCCCCTGGAACCTGATCAGGGCGGACCGGGGCTGGGTGCTGATCGACTGGGACGCCGCCGCGCCGGGCTCCCGGCTGTGGGACGTCGCATACGCCGCGCAGAGCATGGCCGGCCTGCGCCCGGACCGGCCGGTGGCCGAGTCGGCGGCCCGGCTGCGCGCCTTCGCCGACGGCTACCGCCTCGACGAGGCGTCCCGCCCCTCACTGCCGAGGCCGGGCGTCGCCACTTGACGCCGAGGCGAGGCCCCGCCACTCACGGCCGTAGCTGCGGCGAGTGGAACGCTGTGGCTGTCAAAACCCTCGGGTGACAGCCGTGGTGTTCCACTCGCCGCCCAGGTGCCGCTGCCTCTGGGTCTACGGGACCCGCTCGGTGGTACGCCCGCAGGTTGGGCAGCGGTCGCCGGTGCCGACCGGCCCGGGTCCGCGTAGGCGCTTGCGCAGTGCGATCGCCAACGGCAGCAGCGCGGGACCGGCCAGGCCGACCACGACGGCCGTCGCGGCGAGGGCGTCCCAGCCGGGGTTGGGTGCGCCGCGCATGTTGCCGTCGAGCGCGCCGGCCAGCGGCTGAAGGAAGAGCAAGCCGACCGGGGGCAGCAGCACCAGCAGCGCCCAGCCGCCCCGGTGGTCGGCCCGCAGGGCCAGCCCCGCGCCGAGCAGCAGCACCACTACGAGCAGCGTCACGGCGACGCCGGGCAGGATCCCGCTCGCTGTCCAGCCGTGGTAGCTGACGTAGGAGTCGTAGCGGGGCAGCAGGTTGACACTCGTGAGGCCGGCGGCGGCCACCGCGAGCAGGGGCGCCGCCCGGATCGGCGCCGGCAGCCGCTCCGGCAGGGCCAGCGCCACCAGCCCCAGCCCGACCTGTGGCAGCAGCACGAACAGCGGTGGTCGGGGCAGGCCGGCGAGGGCCGCAACCGGTACGACCGCGACCGTGAGCAGCAGGGCCAGGGCCACCGCGCGGCGGGTCCATCGACCCGGTGCCGCCGCGTGCACGGCCGCGGCGAGCAGCCAGGCCGCCCACACCCCGATCCCGAGCGAGACGAACGGCCCGGCGTGCGGCACGCCCCACTGCGCCATCGGCGGGTGCAGCTCCAGCCCCGTCCAGGCCCCCGCCAGCGCCGTCGCGGTGAGGAAGGCGAGGACGGCGGCGAGGCGTACGCCCGGGATCAGGCCGGCGGCCCCGGCGGCCCGCAGCCGCTGGCGCAGGCCGCCGCGCACGAGGTCCGCGGCGTCCGCGGGCGAGGGCCAGCGTCGCCCCGGCCCCGCCAGGTCGAGGTACGTGCCGACGATCTCCGCGCCGCGCGCCCGCCGGTACTCGGCCGGGTAGGCGCGCAGCAGGCGGTGGTAGCGCCGCTCCAGGCCGCTCATGCCAGCCCTCCGGCGGTACGCGGGGCGAGCGGTCGGGCCGCGCGGGCGCGCAGGCGGGCGGTGGCGGCCTCGACGTTGCGGCGCAGGCGCTCGGTCTCGGCGCTCAGCGTGGCGTCGCCGGCGGGGGAGAGGCGGTAGTAGCGGCGCAGTCGGCCGTCCACCACCTCCTCGCGGTCGACCTCGACCAGGCCGGCGTCGGTCAGCCGGTCGAGCGCGCCGTAGAGGGTGCCGGGCCGCAGCGACACGCGCCCGTCGGAGAGGGCGGCGACCTCGCCGATCAGGCCGTAGCCGTGCATCGGCTCGCCGGCCAGCGCGGTGAGGATCAGGAAGGTGGGTTCGCGCAGCGGTGTGTCCACGCCAGCAATATAACGGGCGCGAAGATATGCAGTGGCCCGTTACGTGCCGAACCTGCTCGGGTCGCGCCGATCGCGCGTCGAGTGGAACACCACGGGTGTCAAATCCCTCCGGTGACACCCGTGGTGTTCCACCGGCCGCGATCGCGGAGTTGGTCGGGCGGAGGCCTTGTCGGGCCGGGGCCGGGCGGCCGGGGGAGGTCGGGGCGGAGAGTTGGTCGGGCCGGGGCGGTCGGGCCGGTGGGGATGGGCCGGGCGGGAAGGCGCGTGGCGTGGCAGGGGTGCGCAGTGACGCAGGAAGGCCCCGGGGACCCGGGGCCTTCCTGGGGTGTACCCGCTGAACGCGTCAGCAGTCGAAGTACATGGCGAACTCGTGCGGGGTCGGGCGCAGGCGCACCGGGTCGACCTCGTTGGTGCGCTTCCACTCGATCCAGGTCGAGATCAGGTCGGGGGTGAACACCCCGCCGTCGAGCAGGTAGTCGTGGTCGGCTTCGAGGGAGTCGAGCACCGCCGACAGCGAGCCCGGCACCTGCTTGACGTCGCCCCACTCCTCCGGCGGCAGGTCGTAGAGGTCCTTGTCGATCGGCGCCGGCGGCTCGATCTTGCTCTTGATGCCGTCGAGGCCGGCCATCATCATCGCCGAGAAGGCCAGGTAGACGTTGGCCGACGGGTCCGGCACGCGGAACTCGACGCGCTTGGCCTTCGGGTTGCTGCCGGTCACCGGGATGCGGGTGCAGGCGGAGCGGTTGCGCTGCGAGTAGACCAGGTTGACCGGCGCCTCGAAGCCCGGCACCAGCCGGCGGTACGAGTTGACCGTCGGGTTGGTGAAGGCCAGCAGCGACGGGGCGTGGTGCAGCAGGCCGCCGATGTACCAGCGGGCCATGTCGGACAGGCCGGCGTAGCCGGTCTCGTCGTAGAACAGCGGCTCGCCGTTGAGCCACAGGCTCTGGTGGGTGTGCATGCCGGAGCCGTTGTCGCCGAAGAGCGGCTTCGGCATGAACGTCGCGGTCTTGCCGTTGGCCCAGGTCTCGTTCTTCACGATGTACTTGAAGAGCTGGAGCTGGTCGGCCGCGTGCAGCAGCGTCGAGAACCGGTAGTTGATCTCGGACTGGCCGGCGGTGCCCACCTCGTGGTGCGAGCGCTCCACGGTGAACCCGCTGTCGACCAGCCGGCGCACGATGCTGTCGCGCAGGTCGGCGAGGTGGTCGACCGGCGGCACCGGGAAGTAGCCGCCCTTGTACGCGGTCTTGTAGCCGCGGTTGCCGCCCGGCTCCTCGCGGCCGGTGTTCCAGGCGCCCTCGATCGAGTCGATGTAGTAGAACGACTGGTGCGCCGAGGTCTCGTGGCGGATGGAGTCGAAGATGTAGAACTCCGCCTCCGCGCCGAAGTACGCGGTGTCGGCGATGCCGCTGGCGGCCAGGTAGGCCTCGGCCTTCTTCGCCACGTTGCGCGGGTCCCGGCTGTAGGCCTCGCGGGTGAACGGGTCGTGGATGAAGAAGTTGAGCGCGAGGGTCTTCTGCGCCCGGAAGGGGTCGATGAAGGCGGTGGCGACGTCCGGGAGCAGGAGCATGTCCGACTCGTGGATCGCCTGGAAACCGCGGATCGACGACCCGTCGAAGGCCAGGCCCTCGGTGAAGAAGGCATCGTCGACGGACTCGACCGGCAGGTTGAAGTGCTGCATCACGCCGGGCAGGTCACAGAACCGTACGTCGACGAACCTCACGTCCTCGTTCTTGAGGTATCGCAGGAGTTCCTCGGGATTGGCGAACACACGTCCTCCTGGCACGTCCACGGGTGGCTAGGCTCTTGGCGACGCTATGGCCGCGCGGTTGCCCGGCCATGTCTTGAGTGTTTCTGCCGTGTTACGTCCCTCGCGGAGCGTCATCCGCGCCGCTCGGGCGGGGCCGAACCGTGCGAGGGACACCACCGGCTGTGCCATTCTATTGACACTTGCTCGCTTTCGCCCCTTTTTGCTGCCCGGGTGCGGGCGACCGTCCCCGATCCGTCCACACCCCCTGGATACCCTTGACCGTTGTGACCAAGCCGCATGATCGCCCCGTACCGCCCGCGTCGGATCCCGCCTTCACGCCGCCCAGCCTGGGGCGCCGGTTCGGCGCGCTGGTGATCGACTGGGTGCTCTGCCTGCTCGTCGCCGGGGGCTTCGCCGACCCGGTCCGTGACGGGTGGGCGCCCGTGCTGGTGCTGATCGTCGAGTACGGCTTCTTCCTCGGGCTCTTCGCACAGACGCCGGGCATGTTCATCACGAAGATCCGCTGCGTCGCCTGGACCGACGGCGGTCGCATCGGGGTGGTCCGGGCACTGCTGCGCGGCCTGCTGCTCGCCCTGGTCGTCCCGGCCCTGCTGATGGATGGCCACCGTCGCGGCCTGCACGACCGCCTGGCGGGCTCCGTCGTCACCGACGCCCCCCGCCCCTGAGACGAGCGAAGAGCCGGGCCCCACGAGCAGGCCCGGCTCTTTCGCGTACGCGTCGGAAGGTCAGCGACCGCGCGTCTGGCGGAACGCGCCCCGCGCGGGCCGCATGTTCTTCGGGATCGCGCCCTTGGGCATCTGCGGGCGGGCGGTGAGCGCCTTGAGCCGCTTGTCCAGCGAGTTGACGTCCTTGCCGCTGAGGTTGCGCGGCAGCCGCATCAGCGTCATGCGCAGCTTGCGGATCGGCAGCTCGCCCTCCTCCTGCCCGATCACGTAGTCGAAGAGCGGGGCGGAGCCGATCACCTTCGCCAGCCGCCGCTTCTCCTGGCCGAGCAGCCCGCGTACCCGCTGCGGGTTGCCCTCCGCCAGCAGGATCACCCCGGGCCGGCCGATGACCAGGTGGACCATGTCCATCTGCGTGGTGGAGCTGACCGCCGGGGTGACCCGCCAGTCGCCCCGCATGCTCTCCATGATCTGGGCTGCCGCGCCGGGCTGCCCCTCGGCGGCGTTCATCATCGCCCGGTTGGACCGCAGGTTGAGCACGATCAGCAGGCAGAGCAGGGCGAACAGGATGCCCAGCGGCAGCCAGATCCAGCCCCAGAGCAGGACCGCGACCACGGTGAGCGCGAGCGGGATCAGCACCGCGCCGGCGGCCAACGGCGCGAACCACCGGTCCTGCTTGGCGGTGAACTTGAACACCATCCCGATCTGCTTCAGCCGCTGGCCGAACGAGACCTTCTCCTGGGGCTTTGCCATGCCGCAGAGTCTAGTGGTCGCCGCACGTCGCGTTGCTCGCGGCCGGGCTGAGCACCGTACGCCGCCGCCCCGCCCGTCGACACGATGGATCTTGGACAGTTGCCGTCAGCCCTGAACGGTAACTGTCCAAGATTTCGACGGGTGGGCGCAGCGGCGGGCCGAGCAGCAGCCCTTCGTGCAGGCGGTCCGCCCAGCCGGCGGGCTGCCCAGCGCGGCAGTCGGCGTCCCGGCCGGCCGGCCGCCAGGTCGTACGCCACCCCGGCCAGCGCCACCCCGGCCGCGTTCATCTCCGGGTAGCCGCCCCCGGCGATGAACTGGTTCTTCACCACCCCGTCCGCGCCGAGCGCCAGCAGCGCCACGACGAGCAGGGCGAACCAGTGGTCCCCGGTCAGCCGCGTACGCCGGCCGTCATGAGCCGATCGTGGCAGTTTGCCGCCGGCCCGTGGTCGACCGGTGCCGGCGCGTCGCCGGGGTGGTCAGCCGGCGGTGACCGGAAGGCCCTCGCGGGCCTCGAGCGCCTGCCGGTAGAGCCGCCCGGCCCGGTACGACGAGCGCACCAGCGGCCCGCTCATCACGCCCGCGAAGCCGATCTCCTCGGCCTCCTCGCGCAGCTCGACGAACTCCTCCGGCTTGACCCATCGGGTGACGGGGTGGTGCCGGGGGGTGGGGCGCAGGTACTGCGTGATGGTGATCAGCTCGCAGCCGGCCTCGTGCAGGTCGCGCAGCGCCTGGGAGACCTCGGCGCGCTCCTCGCCCATGCCCAGGATCAGGTTGGACTTGGTGACCAGCCCGTCGGCGCGGGCCTGCCGGATCACGTCCAGCGACCGCTCGTAGCGGAAGGCCGGCCGGATCCGCTTGAAGATCCGCGGCACGGTCTCCACGTTGTGGGCGAGCACCTCCGGCCGGGCGCCGAAGACCTCGGCGAGCTGCTCGGGGACCGCGTTGAAGTCGGGGATCAGCAGCTCGACGCCGCAGCCCGGCTGAAGGGCGTGGATCTGCCGGACGGTCTCGGCGTAGAGCCAGGCGCCGCCGTCGGGCAGGTCGTCGCGGGCCACGCCGGTGATGGTCGCGTAGCGCAGGCCCATCGAGACCACCGACTCGGCGACGCGGCGCGGCTCGTCGGCGTCGAACTCGGCCGGCTTGCCGGTGTCGATCTGGCAGAAGTCGCAGCGCCGGGTGCACTGGTCGCCACCGATGAGGAAGGTGGCCTCCCGGTCCTCCCAGCACTCGTAGATGTTGGGGCAGCCGGCCTCCTGGCAGACGGTGTGCAGCCCCTCGCGCGAGACGAGCCCGCGCAGCTGGGTGTACTCCGGTCCCATCTTGGCCTTGACCTTGATCCACGGCGGTTTGCGCTCGATCGGCGTCTCGGCGTTGCGCGCCTCGATCCGCAGGAGGCGCCGC
This sequence comes from Micromonospora sp. DT62, assembly GCF_049847285.1. NCBI lineage: Bacteria > Bacillati > Actinomycetota > Actinomycetes > Micromonosporales > Micromonosporaceae > Micromonospora > Micromonospora sp. DT62. Next base: position 341,020 of record NZ_JBNCOB010000005.1, on the reverse strand, counting down.
CCCTCGGGGGCGGGCGTCGTCGTGCGCGCTGCCTGGCCGGTCGTCGGCGCGGAGTGCTCGATCGTCACAAAACCGAGCCTACGCCCGACGGCCGCCGTCGATGTAGTTCGGGCGACCGGCGTCACCCCGGGAGTCTTGTGACGCCGGACACCGGGGCCGGGAAAAACCAGTCACAGGGGTGCCGGCGGGGGTGCTAGCGTGCCCGCCAGAGCTGTGACGGAGCCGAGTAGCGCCCCGACCCGCCAGTTGAAGAGAGCCGCCGGTTGCTGCGAGGCGGTCTGGCACCGGGCGCGCGAAGACCCTCCCGAGCTGCGGGAAGAACGGCATGCAAGGAAGGGCACCTTCTCAACGCCTCCGGTGGAGCAAGGGTCCCTTCCGCACGCACAGCCCAGTAGAGCCCGCCCGGCTGGCCCCGGTGAAAAGGCGACGAACGAGGCCCCCGTTCGCGGGGGCGAAGGTGTGGTGGCACCGCGAGGTTTCCCGCTCGCCCACACCTGACGGGGTTGGGGCGACGCTCGCCACCGGAGCTGGCAGGCGTCGCGATCGACCGAGAGGCAGCCCTGCCATGCAACGTGTCCTGTCCCGCCAACTCTCCGCCCATGTCGGCGTACCCGTCCGGATCGCCGGCTGGGTGCACCGCCGCCGGCTGCTCAAGTCGGTGGCCTTCCTGATCGTCCGGGACGCCGCCGGCCTGACCCAGGTGGTGGTCACCGACCCGGCCGTGCGCGCCGAGGTGGAGGCACTCACCGAGGAGACGGTCGTCGAGGTCACCGGCACGGTGGTCGCGAACCCGACCGCGCCCGCCGGGGTCGAGCTGACCGCGCCGACGGTACGACCACTCGGCCCGCCCGCCGTGCCGCCGCCGTTCGACCTGTACCGGCCGGCGCTCACCGCGAGCCTGCCCACCCAGCTCGACCACGCGCCCGTCGCGCTGCGCCACCCGACCCGGGCGGCGGCGCTGCGCGTCTCGGCGGCGGCGGTGGCCGGGTTCCGGGCCACGCTCGACGCCCGCGACTTCGTGGAGATCCACACGCCGAAGGTGGTCGGCTCGTCCACCGAGAGCGGGGCGAACGTCTTCGCGCTGGACTGGTTCGGCCGGCCCGCGTACCTGGCGCAGTCGCCGCAGTTCTACAAGCAGCTCATGGTCGGCGTCTTCGAGCGCGTCTACGAGGTGGGGCCGGTGTTCCGGGCCGAGCCACATGACACCGTCCGGCACCTGGCGCAGTACACCTCGCTCGACGTCGAGCTGGGCTTCGTCGCCGACCACCGGGACGTCATGGCCGTGCTGCGGCACACCGTGGCCGGGATGCTCGACGAGGTACGCGAGCGGGCCGGGGCCGCGTTCGCCACCCTCGGGTTGTCGGCCCCGGACGTGCCGGCGGAGATCCCCGCCGTGCACTTCACCGAGGCGCTCAGGATCGCCGGCGCGCCGGCCGACGAGCCGGACCTCGCCCCGGCGCACGAGCGGGCGCTGGGCGAGTGGGCGCGGCGGGAGCACGGCTCGGAGTTCCTCTTCGTCACCGGGTACCCGATGGCGAAGCGGCCCTTCTACACCCACCCGGACCCGGCGCGGCCCGCGTACTCCAACGGGTTCGACCTGCTCTTCCGGGGCCTGGAACTGGTGACGGGCGGGCAGCGGCTGCACCGGCACGCCGACTACCTGGCGGCGCTCGCCGCCCGGGGCGAGCCGGTCGAGCCGTACGCCGGCTACGTCGACGCGTTCCGGCACGGGATGCCGCCGCACGGCGGCTTCGCCATCGGCCTGGAACGCTTCGTGGCCCGCCTCACGGGCGCAACCAACATCCGGGAGGTCACCGCCTTCCCCCGCGACCTCCACCGCCTGACCCCATAGCAACCCCCCACCTGCCCCCTTTCCCCGCCCTGGCCCACGTTGATCATGAAGTTGTTGTCGTCGGCATCGGCGTGTCGTGACAACAACTTCATGATCAACGGGACGGGCGGGACGGGCGGGGCGGGGCGGGGCGGGGCGGGGCGGGGGAGGGGTCAGGCGGGGCCGAGGAGATCCCAGGGGTTGCCGGCTATGTCGCGGAAGACCGCGACCCGGCCGTACGGTTCGGTGCGCGGGGGCTTCACGAACTCGACGCCCGCCTCGACCATCCGCCGGTGGACGACGTCGAAGTCGTCGACCTGGAGGAAGAAGCCGACCCGGCCGGCGACCTGGTCGCCGACCGATCGAGCCTGCCGGTCGCCGTCGGCGCGGGCCAGCAGCAGCCCGGTCTGCGCGCCCGGCGGGCGGACGACGACCCAGCGCTTCGGCCGGCCGTCGTTGGTGAGCGACGGGGAGTCCTCCACCAGCTCGAAGCCGAGCACCCCGGTGAAGAACTCGATGGCCGGGTCGTACTCGGCCACGACGATCGTGACCAGGTCGATCCGCACCGGTCAGGCCGTGACGAGGGTGAGCAGATGGCGCTCCACGACCGGCAGCACGTCGGCCACGGTCACCGGGCGGCCCAGCTCGGCGGTGAGCGAGGTGACTCCGGCGTCGCGGATGCCGCAGGGCACGATCCGGTCGAAGTGGCCGAGGTCGCAGTCGCAGTTGATGGAGAAGCCGTGCAGGGTCACCCCGCGGGCGACCCGGATGCCGATGGCCGCCACCTTGCGCGCCGGGCCCCGGTCGTCCTCCGGCACCCAGACCCCGCTGCGCCCCTCGACCCGGCCGGCGGTCAGCCCGAACTCGGCGCAGACGTCGATCAGCAGCTGCTCGGTGCGGCGGACGTAGGCGACCACGTCGACCGGGTCGGGCAGCCGCACGATGGGGTAGCCGACCAGCTGCCCCGGGCCGTGCCAGGTGATCTTGCCGCCCCGGTCCACGTCGACGACCGGGGTGCCGTCCATGGGGCGGTCCCACGGCTCCGTGCGCTTGCCGGCGGTGTAGACGCTCGGGTGCTCCAGCAGCAGCACCGTGTCGCCGCGCTCGCCGACCACCACCGACTCGTGCAGCCGGCGCTGCTCGTCCCAGGCGGCCTGGTAGTCGAGGACACCGGCGCGGACGGCCGTGAGGCCGGGGGTCGTCGTGGTCACGCAGCCAAGCCTAGACCCGTACCGGCCGGTCACCAGCGGTGACGCGGCTCACGGCGGGACCCGGCGGCGGGGCCGGCTGCCCGCGTTCGGCCGGGGTGACGGCTCAGCCCCGCGGGACCCGCCACAGCCACACGTCGTCGACCCGCTCCGGCGGCCCGAGCAGCGAGGTCACCGTACGCCGGATCGCCTCCTCGTCGACCGGCCACTTAGCCCCGTGCACCTGGTCGGGCAGCACGATCGTCTCGACCCGCCAGTGCCGCAGGTCGGCGCGGACCTCCTGGATGCTGCCCTCGGTGACGATCGGCACCAGCCCGGTCCGGCCGGCCTGGTCCACCAGCGCGCCGAACGGGCGCGGTGGCGGGCCGATCCGTCCCCGCCCGTCCGGGCCGCCGGGGCCGAGGAAGAAGCCGGAGGGGATGGCGAACTCGCCCTGCCGGTGTGCCAGCGCGTACGCCTGCCAGCGCTGGCCGTCGGGGTAGACGTCGAGGGTCAGCGGCACCGGGGTCAGCACCCCGCCGGGGGAGACGTACTCCCGCCACGTCCCGGCGGTGATGAAGCGCGGGATCGGCTCGCGTTCGATGGTCAGCAGCGGCGTCGGCACCAGCGGCAGCAGCGCCAGCGCGAACCCCGCCCACCAGGCCAGCCGCGTGCGGCGGCGCCGGGGCGGATCGGCGCGGAGCTGGTCGACGGCGTACGCGAGCAGCACCCCGATCACCGGCGCCACGACCAGCGCCAGCCGGGCGGGCAGGGCGGCGTTCACCACCGGCAGGTGCCCGAGCAGGTCGAACGGCATCGGCAGGTCCGTGCGACGCCCGTCGATCTTGGCCTCGGGGCCGAAGGAGAGCACGGTGAACACGACGGCGGTCACGCCCAGCGCCCAGAGCGTCGCCCGGCGGGCCGCGTCGGCCCGGCGCCACAGCGCCACGAAGCAGGCGACGGTGAGCAGCAGCAGCCCGATGCCGAAGAACGAGTTCTCCTCGGTCGGGTTCGGCGCCAGCCGGGTGCCCAGTCCCACCTCCCCGGCCAGCGAGCGGCGCGGGTACGCCCCGTACGCGACGACGTCCTCGGAGTGGATGACCGCGTCGAAGCCGGTGCCGTGGAAGCGCTGCGGGCCGGCGAAGTGCAGCCACAGCGGGTATGCCAGCAGCACGCCCGCGACGACGGCGGTCACGCCGAGGCCGCGCAGGAAGGTCGGCAGCGCCGCGCGGGCCTCGGCGCGGCGGGCAGGGTGCAGTGCCCAGACGGCGACGAAGACGCCGAGCGCCAGCGCGGTGAAGAAGAGCCCCTCGGCGGCGATGGAGAAGGCGACGGCGACGAGCACGCCGAGGATCGCGCCGTCGCGCAGCGGGTGCCGGGAGCCGCGCAGCGCGAAGGTCCGCCAGATCAGCAGCGGCACCAGCCAGCCCGCCGTCCAGTTCAGGTGGGCGTTGGCGTGCGAGACCATGCCGGGGGAGAAGCCGATGAACAGCCCGCCGACGGCGGCGGCGAGCGGGCTGCGGACCAGGTGCCGGGAGAGCAGCCAGTACCAGGCGAACGCGGTGGCGGCCAGGTTGAGGGTGAGGATCACCAGGAACGTGGCCGGCGGCCCGATCAGGTACGTCAGCGGCGCGAAGACCACCGCGTACACGGTGATCGAGGTGTTGACCGCGAGGTTCACCCCGTCGGGGACGTTGACCAGGTAGGTGAAGAGCGGGTTGTCGCCGTGGGTCACCGCGTGGCCGCCGAAGGCCAGCAGCCACTCGAAGAGCGCCTGGTCGCTGGAGTTGACCGTGATGGCGCGGGCGTTCGGGTCCTGCCACAGCCCGCTGGTCACCCAGACGGCGAGCGCCAGCGCGACCAGCGCCACGATCAGGTCGGCCCGCCGGTGGCGGACGACGCGGGGCGGCGAGGCCGGCGAAGGCGCCAGGGACGGGGAGGTCGGCACGCAGCGGACGTTACCAACCGCACCGGGGCACGCCGGTCAGGACGCACATCCTCCGGGCGCGGAATGTGTGAGCGTGCCCCATGTCACAGCATTGACGCATCGACGTAACGTCGCGGCAATTCGCGGGTGACCCAGTTCACACCCCGTCCCCAGGAGGCCCCGTGCGCCGCTCCCCGTCCCTGCTCTCCCGGCTGACCGGCGCGGTCGCCGGGATGGTCCTCGCCGCCGCCGCGGTGGCGACCGTCGCCGCCCCCGCCCAGGCCGCCACCCTCACCCAGGTCACCAACTTCGGCTCCAACCCGGGCAACCTCGCCATGTACGCGTACCGGCCGGACAACCTGCCGGCGGGAGCCCCGGCCGTCGTGCTGCTGCACGGCTGCACCCAGAACGCGGCCGGCTACTTCGCCAACTCCGGCTGGCAGAAGTTCGCCGACCAGTGGAAGTTCACCCTGATCGTGCCGCAGCAGTCCAGCGCCAACCAGCCGCTGAGCTGCTTCAACTGGTTCGTCGAGCAGGACATCACCCGAGGCTCCGGCGAGGCGCTGTCGATCAGGCAGATGGTCGACCACGCCAGGAACAACTACGGCACCGACGCCCGCCGGGTGTTCGTCAGCGGCCTCTCCGCCGGCGGGGGAATGAGCGCGGTCATGCTGGCCACCTACCCGGACGTCTTCGCCGCCGGCTCGGTCGTCGCCGGCCTGCCGTACCGCTGCTCGCCGCCCGCCTCCACCAGCACCTGCCAGTACAGCGGGGTGAACAAGACCCCGCAGGAGTGGGGCAACGTGGTCCGGGCCGCGTACCCCGGGCACACCGGCCCGCGCCCCCGGGTCGCCATCTGGCACGGCACGTCGGACTCCACCGTCGTACCGGCCAACGCCACCGAGCTGCGCGACCAGTGGACCAACGTCCGGGGTGTCTCGCAGACCCCCACCAGCACCGCGTCGCTGCCCGCCAACACCAGCCTGGAGGTGTACGGCAACAACGACGTCCGCGTCTACCGGGTCTCCGGCATGGGGCACGGCACCCCGGTCGACCCGGGCCCGGGTGCCGAGCAGTGCGGCACCGCCGCCGCGTACATGCTCGACACCATCTGCTCGGCGTACCACGACGCGGTCTTCTTCGGCCTGAACGGCGGGACGGACCCCACCCCGACGCCGACGGCGAGCCCCACCGCGTCCCCGACCGTGAGCCCCACGGCCTCCCCGACCGCCACCCCGACCACGGCGCCGACCTGCGTCACGGCCAGCAACTACGCGCACGTCGCCGCCGGCCGTGCCTACCAGTCCGGCGGCTACGCCTACGCCAACGGCTCGAACCAGCGGATGGGCCTCTACAACACCTTCCACACCAGCACCCTCAAGCAGACCGGCCCCAACCACTGGGTGATCGGCTGCTGATCCCGCCCCCTCTCGATCCGCCCACCCCGACGCGTTGATCATGAAGTTGTTGTCGTCCCGCCCGGCGTGTCATGACAACAACTTCATGATCAACCGGGATCGAGGGTCGCGTCAGGGGGTGGTGAGGGCGGCGTGCAGGGCGGCGGCCAGGGTGGGGTGGCGGTAGGTGAAGCCGGCTCCGGTGAGCACGCCGGGGAGGACGCGGGTGCTGGTCAGCGCCTCGTGCGCGAAGCCGCCCAGCACCACCTTCAACGCCAGCGCCGGGATCGGGACGATCGCCGGCCGGCGCAGCTGCCGGGCCAGCTCCCGGGTGAACTCGGCGTTGGTCACCGGGGCCGGCCCGACCAGGTTGACCGGTCCCACCAGGTCGTCGCGGTCCAGCACCAACCGCGCGGCGTCCAGCCAGTCCGCCATGGAGATCCACGGCAGCCACTGCCGGCCGCTGCCGAGCCGCCCGGCGATGCCCAGCCGGAACGGCAGCAGCTGCGGCTTGAGCAGCCCGCCGTCGCGGTGCAGCGGCAGGCCGATGCGCAGCCGCACGACGCGTACGCCCGCGTCCTCGGCCGGTCGGGTCGCGGCCTCCCAGACCCGGCAGACGTCGGCCAGGAAGCCCTCGCCCGCCGGGGCGTCCTCCTCGACCGCCCGGTCGCCGGTGTTGCCGTACCAGCCGACTGCCGAGGAGTTGAGCAGTGCCCTCGGCCGGTCGGCCTCGGGCAGGCCGGCGATGGTGATCGCCAGGGTGGTGGTGGTGTCGACCCGGCTGGACCGGATCAGCTGCCGGTACCCGTCGTTCCACCGCTTGTCGCTCACGCCCGCGCCGGCCAGGTTGACGACCGCGTCCGCCTCCGCCACCACCGCCGGGTCGAGCTGCGCAGCGGACGGGTTCCACTGCCGCTCGTCGGCGGTGCGCGGCGGCCGGCGGACCAGCCGGGTGACCTGGTGACCGTCCGCCGTGAACCGGTCGACCAGCCGGGTGCCGAGGAAGCCGGACGCGCCGGCCATGAGGATCCGCATGTTCCCATCTTCGGGTACGGACGGCGGATCGGATGCGCTGTGGCGGGCGCGCACCGTACCGGGCGCGACGCCGCCGACCGGCCGGCCGGCGGCGTCGCGCCGGATCAGCAGCCGGCGGTACGCGTGTAGTTCTGCGTCCCGAAGTAGAGCGCCAGGTTGCCGCTGAAGCGCACCTTGATGTCGCTGCCGTTCAGGCGCTGCTCGTAGTGCAGGTGGGAGCCGGAGGAGCCGCCGCTGTTGCCCACGTACCCGATGGTGGTGCTGTAGCCGACGGACTGGCCGACCGAGACGTTGAATCCGCTGAGGTGGGCGTAGTAGGTGGTGTACCCGTTGCCGTGGTTGATCCGCACGTACCGGCCGTAGCTGGTGTCGCCGAGGTTGGCGACGACGTCCACCGTGCCCGGGGCGCTGGCCTTGACCGGATCCCCGTGGTCGTCGGTCCGGTTGAAGTCGATCGCGTACTGCGGGCTGTGGGCGGTGCGGGTCTGGCCGGACCACGTCTGGTTGCACGGGAACGGGGTGCGGAACGACGGCGCGGCGGCGGCGGGCGACGCCGGCACCAGGAACGCGGCGGTCGCCAGCAGGGCGGCGCTCAGGGAACTCGTCAGACGGGTACGCATCCGAACCTCCACGGTCATAACCTTCGATCTATCTGCCGGATGATGTCAGAAAGTTTCGATGACCGGAAGCGTCCCCACCCTGGCGCACCAGCGCGCTGCGAGGGTGTCGTTCCGCCTCGATTGCCGTCGATGCGATGGCTCCCGGCGGCTATGCCACCTCGTGGGCCGGCGCGGCGGTGGCGCGTACGGACCTGAGGATCGAGACGATGCGGTCCACGTCGTCGGAGGCGAAGATCGACTCCGGTCCGGTCCAGGCCGACCAGCGACCAAATGAACGGCCCGAGCCCGTCCGTCGCCTGCCGGGCCTGGTCGACGTCCTCGGCGGCACCGGCGCCGCTACGCTTCCGGCCCGAACGCCGAGATGGCCGTGGATCCGACTGATCGCCTGCGGGGCCTTGTGGGTCGCTTATAACGCAGGAGTTGTAAGCGACCTAAAGTGGGGGGCGGGCGGATGGGAGGTCAGCTGATGGCACGTAGTTGGCGGGACGTTCGCTCCCGCGCCACGAATCTGGACGAGAGCAAGATCGAGCAACACAAGGAGCGGATGCGCAGCGAGGTGCGGGCCACCCGGCTGCGGGAGATGCGGGAGAGTCGCCGCCTCACCCAGCAACAGGTGGCCGACCGCATGCACGTCTCACAGCCGCGGGTCGCCGCGATTGAGAGCGGCGAGCTGCCGAAGGCAGAGGTCGGCACCATCGTGCGGTGCGTCGAAGCGCTCGGCGGCAAGGTGGAAATCGTCGCGGACTTCGGGGACGAACGGCTCGCGCTGAGCTGAAAGCGGCAGAACGACAACGAAAGGGGCGCCCGGCCGGTGCCCCTTTCGTCATGCGGCGGGCAGGGTGAATGCCCAAGTTGCAGACTCCGGAATCCGTTCTCGGTCGGGAGGGCTGGTACGTGTCGAGCATCGAAGAGATCACCGGTGAACTGCACGCCCTGGAAGCGGGTGTCGAACGGGCCCAGCGCCTCGCGGCTGCGGTTGACAGCCAGGCCCAGGAGATCGCCGTGCGGGCTGCCGGAACGGGGTTCGCCGGGGTCGCTGCCGGAATAGCCCGGGTACGCGCCGCCGTCTCCACCATCCAGGCCGGGCTGAGTAGTGCTGCTACTGCGGTCGGGGAGGCGAACAGGGCTGCCGCGTCCGTGCCACGGCAGGCAACCCCGCAGGAGACCATCGCCGGATTGGCGCCGGTCCAGCAGGGTGTCGCCAGGGCGCGCGAGACCACCACCACGGTAATAACGCAGCTCGACAACGCCCGATAAATCGTCAGCGTGGTCCTGCATGGCGGACAACCCGGTCCGCTCCTGGGGGCCCTCGATGCCGTCAAGCAGGTGTCGGTGCTCCTCGTGCAGCGCAGTGGCAGCGCGCAGCAGGCCGTCGAAGCGGCGACCAACCAGGCTCGGCAGCTGGGGTCGTCGGGAAATTGATCGGGGCTGTCCGTCGCCCAGCGGCCAGCCCCGCGCCGACCACCAGTAACGAGCCGCCGCCTGTCGAATCTGATGAGGTGCGGGACAACCACGACGACTTCCCGCCGTGGATCAGGGAACCCACGGGAGTCAGGAACGGCAGACCCACCGGACCGCGTACCAGGATCGGCCCCAGAGTGGACGCCAGCACCCGACGAGCGTTGGAGTTGGAGAACGAGTGTGCCGACACCGTGGCAGGCAGGGGTTACCGGATACACCAGAATCCGACCCGGCAGGAAGTTGGTGACGCCCGCCTTCGCACCGGCGACAGCGGCAACGCTGACAAGGATCCGGACTACCTCGTCGAAGGTCATGTTTTCGACTGCTACTCACCGACAGCTCGTACGTCGGTGCGCAATGTTTGGAGCCAGGTCCGGGAAAAGGTGGATGACGAACAGACTCAGCGCGTGGTGGTGCACCTCAAGGACTGGAAGGGTGACATGACGGCTCTGCGGCGCCAGTTCGACGACTGGCCCATCGACGGGCTGAAGGAGCTGGTCGTGGTGAAACCCGACGGTACGATCCAACAGATCATCCGGCACGACTGACAGGGGCAGACATGGCCGTCGAGTTCCGTCTGATCCTGGCCGGTGATCCTCCCGTCGATGAGATCGCCGCCCTGACTGCCGCCGATCCTCGTGAGGAGCCGCAACCGACGTCGGACCGGCGCTTGTTCACCGCCCGCCTGTACGACCAACGCGGCTATGCCATCACCCTCCGCTCCGGCACACACGGCTATTACGAGGCCGACACCGACGGCGACTCCCGTTGGGAATGGGAACCCGAGACGTACGTCAACGTCACCTTCTCCATGCGCGCCGACGACCTGGTCGACAAGGGCATCCCCAACATGGTGACGACGGTGGCCAGAGTGCTGGCCGGTCGAAACGAGGACGCAGCCCTGATCCAGGATGGCAACTACCTCCTCCTGACCCGGACCAAGGGCGTCATCCGTACACACCGCACAAGCTGGTGGAATCACTACCACCTAGAGCACCTCATCACGGGTTGATGGGGGTGTTGACCTGTGTCGGTGGGACCTTGCACAGGCACAATGTGGCCCTGCGGCCCGACGGGGCATTCGACGACGTTGTCCTGGGCGCGTGAGTGAATGGCGTCCTTCGCGGCTGCCCACGGCTACCGGGCGCGAGCCCAAGCGGTGAAGCGCTCGGCGAGGTTGTCCGGCGGCGTGCCGCCGTCCAGCTCGGCGAGCTGTTGCGCGGCCTCGACCTGGAGTGTCGCCAGGTAGACGAGCAGGGCCGTCCGGCTCTCCCGGTATTCGCCCAGGAGGCGGAGTTTCGCCGACGAGCAGGGCCAGGCGATGCCGCAGGCCGCGCAGCGCCAGGTGGGCCGGCTCGGCAGGTGCTCGCGGCTGCGGCGGCTCACCGGGCGCCTGCCCGTGTGGGAACGGGCCGAGCCGAAGTGCGGCGGCCAGCCGGGACGCCGTGGTTGGCCCTGCTCAGCCAGCGGACGCCGGCGCGTAGGGCGTACAGCTCGCGTTGCTGGACCGCCGCACCGCGCCGGTTCAGCTCGTAGCCCTCGAACCAGAACCAGCCGGCGTACGGGTGCCGGTCGGTCAGCTCCCGGATCACGCGCACGGTCAGCGGGCGGGTGAACTGGGGCGACGCCTCGCGGGTCAGCAGGACGACATCCCCGGCGCGCAGCGGACCGGCGCTCACCAGCGGCCCCCGTTCGCCCGCCACTGTTGTGCCGGAGTCAGCGTCCCCGCACGGCCAGGTTGGACGGTAGGGATCGGCTGGGTCGGCGCGAACAGGGCGGCCGGCAGGTTCGTGCCCCCGGCGGGCGGCCAAGGTGGCGGGGGCGGGGCGGGCTTACGGCGCCAGAAGCGCAGGTTCACGGCGGGCCTCCTTCGCGGATTGGAAGGGGCCGCCCCGGCTGCTCGCCCAGGGGCGGCCCCGACAACGCGACCGGCGGGCTCGGGACCTCCACCGGCACACGCCGTCTAGTTCCACCCTGCGGAGTAACCGCCTAGTCTCGGAAGGTGATTGACCATGTTGGAGAGACCACGACGTTCTAGCTTTTCCCTGGTGGGGAGCTATGAGGGCAGACGGGTCCGGCTTGGGGGAGGTTTGGGGACATGACCATGACGGCGGCCGAGATCCTGCTGGACGAGCTTCGTCGCGCACGCACTTCTCGCGGGCTGAGTCAAGACGACTTCGGCAAGCTGATCAGCTATTCAGGCACGCACGTCAGCGCCGTGGAGAACGGCACGCGCCCGCCAACGGGCGACTACGTCGCGGCGGTCGATCGCGCCTTGACAACCGGTGGCATGTTTACCCGCCTGCTGGAACGGCTCTCGGAGCTCGATGCCGCGCCGCTTTGGTTGCGAGAGTGGATCACCTTTGAGCAGCAGGCGAGGGCGTTGCGTTGGTATGAGGTCGCGTGGGTTCCGGGCCTACTACAGACGGAGGCGTACGCGCGCGCTGTCTTCGGCAGTGATGGTTGGCTCAGTGCCGAAGAGGTGGAGACACGAGTAGCGGCGCGACTTGCCCGGCAACAGATCCTGTCAGGCGACGATTCGCCGCAGATCGTCGCGGTTGTAGACGACGCGGCTCTTCGTCGGCCGGTCGGCGGCGCAGCCGTGATGCGGGAACAGCTCTTTCACCTGGCGCAGCTCAACCAGGACAGTCGGCGGGTGAGAATCCACGTCGTGCCGCAGGGAGTCGGCGCGTACGCTGGCCTCGACGGGCCGTTTGTCATCGCGACCCTGCCGGGCTTGGTCGACGTGGGTTATCTCGACAACAGGCTTCGGGGTCAGGTGGTCGAACGGGCCGCCGAGGTCGCGGCGCTGCGGGAGCAGTGGGAAGCCATACTCGCCGAGGCGCTGACCCTGCACCAGACCACCGAGCTGATATTGGAAGTGGCAAAGTCATGGATCTGACCGGCGCGCACTGGCACAAAAGCACTCGCAGCGGCAGCAACCAGGGGGCTTGTGTGGAGGTCGCCGACAACCTCGCGGCGGCGGTCTACGTACGCGACACGAAGGACCACGGCGTCGGGCCGGTCTTGGCGTTCTCTCGCGAGTCCTGGCGGGCGTTCGTCGCCCGCGTCGCCGAGCACGGCTGACCGACTGCGGACACACGAAAGCGCTCGCCCCGATGCCGGGACGAGACGCCGCAGCAGAGCCGACAAAGGGTGACAGCGGTTGCGTCGCTCAGGCGGCGAGGCGGGCCAGCACCGGCGTGAGCGGGTCGAGCGCGTCCTCGCGTACGACGAAGCGGGTGACGCCCCAGCGGCGCCGGTGTTCGGCGACCGCCGCGACGATCTCGTCCTTGGTGCCGATGAGCACGAACGGCGTCGCGAGCAGCTCGGGCACGGTCAGCCCGACGTCGGCTGCCGTGGGTGCGGCGGCGGCCTCGGCGTCGTCGGTGACGGCCACGTGCTGCACGAGCGCCTCCAGCACCGGCGGCTCGGCCCGCCCGGCCGCCCCGGCCGCCACGCAGGCGAGCTGCTGCTCGATGTCCGCCTCGCGCCAGCGCACCTTGTGCGCGTAGCCGTCGGGCAGGGTGCGGCCGAGCCCGGACAGCCCGACCACGTCGGCGTGCGCGCCGGCCCAGCGCAGCATCGCGGAGTTCGCCGTGCCGAGGGTGAACGGAATCCGCCGCTGCACCGGGCGCGGCGTCTCCAGCCGCGCGCCCCGCAGCACCAGGTCGGGGGAGTCGACGGTGACCTCCTCGCCGTCGAGCAGGGCGCGGACGGCCTCGGCCACGGCCAGGCAGCGGCGTACCCGCCCGGCGACATCGGGGCGCTCCCGGCCGACCGCGAGCCACTCGGCGGGGGTGTGGCCGGCGCCGAGGCCGAACCGGGCCCGTCCGCCGGAGAGCAGGTCGAGGGAGGCCACGTCCGAGGCGAGCAGCATCGGCTCCCGGACGCCGGCGTTCGAGACGTACGAGCCCAGGCCGATCGTCGAGGTCACCGCCGCTGCGGCGGCCAGCGAGACGAAGGGGGACGCCGCCGAACCCGGATGGTCGGCGGTGAACAGGGTGTCGAAGCCGGCCGCCTCGGCCCGCCGGGCCAGGTCCAGCCAGCCCGGGCCGTCGGACGGGACCGCCTGGAGGGAGAAGATCGCCATGCGCCCACCCTGCCCGGGCGCTGCCTACCGGCCAAGCCCGACGACCGCGATTCTGCTACCGGCAGACCCCGGGCCGGGTCGAACGCCGAGTCGACCCCCGTGGTGCCGCCGGCGCTCTCGCCCGGGTGCGGGTCAGCGGACCGGTCCAGGGTCACGGTCGAGCGGCGGGAGCGGAACCCCGAGGAGACCCTCGGTGCTGCCCTCGGTCAGCTCGTTGAGCGCGCGCACGAGCTTCTTCTCCTCGTAGACGAAGTGCGTCTCGAGCAGCGCGGCGAGGGTGTCCAGCTCCGCCCGCACCCCGTCGGGCGGCGCGGCCCCGCCGACCAGTTCCTCGACCCGGCGCAGCGCGTCAGCCACGATGTGGTGGTCGGCCTCCAGCTCGCGCAACACCGGGGCCAGTTCGGGCACCCGCTCGGCCAGCACCCGGAACGCCCCGGCGTCCTCGCCGGTGTGGTGCCGGGTCAGCGCCGCGCAGAAGGCCAGGCAGTGGGCCCGCAGGTCCCTCGGCCGTACGCCGGGCTCGCCCACCCCCTCGCGCAGGCGGGCCAGCTCCTCGCGGAGCCAGAGGTGGATCTCGATCAGTTGGTTGCCGAAGGCCCGCAGGCGCTCGTGCGGCGTGACGGGGGGCATGTGTGTCCCATGCTGTCCCGCGCCTCCATGCCCTCGGCGGTCTCCTTGCCGGGTGCACCGCGACGCTGCGCCCACCCTACGACAGCAGGCGCGGCGACACGTGCCCGGTCAGGGCCGTCGGACCGGCCGGACGGAGACCAGCTCCTCCAGCCCGACGAAGTCGGCCGGGTTGGTGGTGTAGAGCGACAGTCCGTTCGCGTACGCGATGGAGGCGATCATCAGGTCCGCCAGCCGGCGCCGAGATGGATCACGACGTTCGTGTCGATCATGCCACGGACCGGCGCCTCACCACTCACGGCTGAACGGGTCCTGCTCGACCGACGAATCGAGGTCCGCGCGGAACCTCTCGTCGTCGAGTACGGGGGCCGTCGCGAAAGCGGCGAGCACCTCCGCCCGGGGGACGAACGTGCGCCGGCGCAGCGGGATGAGCTTTCCGACGGGGGCGCCGTTGCGCGTGATGACGAAGGACTCGCCGGACTCGACGTGCCGCATGATCGCGCCCGAGTCGTTGCGCAGCTCCCGCTGCGTTATCTCCCGGTGAGCGTGCTCTGCCACGACACGATCCTGGTCCCAGGTGCTACGGAGTGCTACGACCCTGCGGGGGAGGGGTGTGGCCGCGGTGCCCACGTGTCAGGTCGACGGCTCGTCCGGGGCGGGCTCGCGCCAGCGGGCGCGCCAGGCCGCCTCGTGCGCCTCGTGGGTGGTCTTCTCCTCGAAGACCAGCTCGCGCAGGGCGCGCCGGGAGTCCGCCATGACCACCGCCTCGACAGCCACCAGCCCGAGGCAGATCGTGGTGAGCAGGGCGAGGGCGGCAAGCCCCGGCAGCCGCTGGCCGACGGGGATGCCGGCGGCGAGCACGAGCACCGTGCCGACCCTCGTCCAGGAGACGGTGCGCAGCGTACGCAACTGGAACAGGATGTTGGCGAACAGGTAGCAGATGACCCCGCCGAAGAGGAGCACCACGCCGGGGCCGCGCGTCCGGTCCCCGAGCGGTACCCCGGGATCGGCGACCTGGTTCACGATCTCCTCGGCGCCGAGGGCGAACAGGATGATCCCGGCGATCATCAGCACGTAGAGGTAGGCGTACGCGTCCCGGGCCATCCCGACCCGGGACCGACCCTCGGACGCGTGCAGGGCGATCCGGGCGGCCGGTGCGATCACGTCGTAGTGCGCCCACCAGAGCGCGGCCGTGAAGAAGACGCCGAGCACCGCCGCGGCGACCGCGGGCCACGTGGGCGGCTGACCGAGCAGGTTGCTGCCGACGCCGACGGAGATGATCGACTCGCCCAGGGCGATGATCAGGATGAGGTCGTAGCGCTCGGTCCAGTGCTCGGCGGAGGTCACCGTCCAGCCCCAGGCGCCGGCGACCAGGCCCATGCCGTACTGGAGCAGGATGACGCCGACCCAGAGGCCGTCGCGCAGCATCGCCGCCCGGTCCGGGTCGTCGATCTGGGACGGGATCAGCGCGGCGGCCATGAGCAGGGCGGTGCTGGCCACCACCTCCGGTGAGTACTTCAGCAGCAGCCGACGCTCCCCGGGTCTCTCCCGTGCGACGTGCCAGTACAGCGACAGGTGCACACCTCTGATCACCAGGTAGCTGAGCGCGACCACCATCGGCCCGGCGGCCACGTCGGTCGCGTCGCTGAACGCCTGGGGGAGGGAGAGCGCGAAGCAGAACAGCGCGGCCATGGCCACGACCATCAGTACCGGGACGAAGCCCTCACCGAGCCGGACCCGGGTGGCGACCACGCTGTGCATCACCCAGCACCACCAGAGCACGGCGAGCACGAGCATGGCGTGCGTGAGCTGCCAGCCGGAGATGTGGGCGGCGGTGGTCCGGGTGATGATGAAGAACGAGAAGACGAAGACCAGGTCGAAGAAGACCTCGAACCGGTCGACCCGGGCGCCGGGGGCGATCGAGACGGCCGGTCCCAGCCGTTCGCGCCACCGGATGCCGCCCACCTCATCCACTCTGGCAGCGCCCTGTCCCCGCCGGGCCGGAATCGTGTGAGCCTGCCGAGGGCCCCTGGGGCGGCGGTGGACGAGGCGGCCGGAACGTCGACGGGCGCCCCGGTCGGTGTGACCGGGGCGCCCGTCGTGTGGTCCAGGCGGGAACTACAGACCGAGCTCGGCCTCGAAGTTGCCCGACTCCAGCCGCTCCTTCACCGCGACCAGGAAGCGGGCGGCGTCCGCGCCGTCGATCAGCCGGTGGTCGTACGACAGGGCCAGGTAGACCATCGACCGGACGGCGATGACCTCGCCCAGCTCCGGGTCGTTGACGACGACCGGACGCTTGACCACGGCACCCGTGCCGAGCATCGCCGACTGCGGCGACGGCACGATCGGGGTGTCGAAGAGGGCGCCCCGGCTGCCGGTGTTGGTCAGCGTGAAGGTCGCCCCGGCGATCTCGTCCGGGCTGATCTTGTTGGTCCGGGTGCGCTCGGCCAGGTCGGCGATCCGCTTGGCGATGCCACCCAGGTTCAGGTCGCCCGCGCCGTGGATCACCGGCACCATCAGGCCCCGCTCGGTGTCCACGGCGATGCCGAGGTTCTCCGAGTCCGGGTAGGTGATCGTGCCGGCGTCGAGGTCCATGCTGGCGTTGACGATCGGGTACGCCTGCAGCGCCTCGACCGCCGCGAGGGCGAAGAACGGCAGGAACGACAGCTTGACGCCGTGCCGCTGCTGGAACGACTCCTTGGCCTGCGCCCGCAGCTTGGCGACCTTGGTGACGTCCACCTCGACCACGGTGGTCAGCTGCGCCATCTCGTGCAGCGACTGCTGCATCCGCTTGGCGATCGTCGCGCGGATCCGGGGGAGCTTCTCGGTGCTGCCGCGCTTGGCGCTCGGCTGCGGCTTGGCGGTCGGCTTGGCCGGGGCCGCCGCGGCGGGCTGCTGCGCCGGGGCCGGCGCGGCCTTGGCGGCCTTCGCCTTCTCCGCCGCCTCCAGCACGTCCTGCTTGCGGATCCGGCCGCCGACGCCGGTGCCGTTGACCGAGGAGAGGTCGACGCCGTGCTCGCTGGCCAGCTTGCGCACCAGCGGGGTCACGTAGCCGGCGGCCTCCTCGCCGCCGCCCTGTGCGGGCGCCGACGGGCGCTGCGGGGCCGGGGCCGAGGGCACGGCCTTCTGCTCGGCCTGCGCGGGCTGCGCCGAGGTCTCGGCCTCCGCCGACGGCTCGTTGTACGACATGCCCGGGGTCGGCTCCTCGGCCTTGGGCTCCGGCTTGGCCTCCGCCTTCGGCTCCGGCTTCGGCTCGGGCTTGGCCTCTGCCTTGGGCTCCTCCTTCGGCTCCGGCTTCGCCTCGGCCGGGGCGGCGCCGGCAGCACCGATCACGGCCAGGTCGGCGCCGACCGCGGCGGTCTCGTCCTCGGGAACCTTGATCTCCAGGACCGTGCCGGCCACCGGCGACGGGATCTCGGTGTCGACCTTGTCGGTGGAGACCTCGAGCAGGGGCTCGTCGACCTCGACGGTGTCGCCGACCTGCTTGAGCCAGCGGGTGACAGTGCCCTCGGTGACGCTCTCGCCCAGGGCCGGCATCTTGACCGGGGTGCCCTCGCCCGACGGCGCCGGCGCGGCCTGCGCCTGGGTCTCCGGCTCCTCGACGGCCGGCTGCTCCGCCTCGGCCTGCGGCTCCTCGGCGGCCTCGGCGGCCTCGGCGGCCTCCTCGGCCGGCTCCTCCTGCTGCGGGGCGGTCTCGCCGCCGCCGG
This sequence comes from Micromonospora sp. DT62, assembly GCF_049847285.1. NCBI lineage: Bacteria > Bacillati > Actinomycetota > Actinomycetes > Micromonosporales > Micromonosporaceae > Micromonospora > Micromonospora sp. DT62. The sequence goes on along the minus strand of NZ_JBNCOB010000005.1, from coordinate 323,135 downwards.
TGGACTCGCCCTCGCCCGCGATCACGGCCAGCTCGCTGCCGACCTCGGCGGTCTCGTCCTCGCCGACCACGATCCGGCTCAGCACGCCCGCCGCCGGGGACGGGATCTCGGTGTCGACCTTGTCGGTCGACACCTCGAGCAGGGGCTCGTCGACCTCGACGGTGTCGCCCTCCTGCTTGAGCCAGCGCGTGACGGTGCCCTCGGTGACGCTCTCACCGAGCCGGGGCATGGTGACCGATACCGGCATCTTCAAAGACTCCTTCATTCCCCTGGTGGGATCATCGCCCGTCGCCGGACGCCGCGGTTGTCGTGATCAGGCGTGTGCGTGCAGCGGCTTGCCGGCGAGCGCCAGGTGCGCCTCGCCCAGGGCCTCGTTCTGCGTCGGGTGGGCGTGCACGAGCTGCGCCACCTCGGCCGGGTACGCCTCCCAGTTGTAGATGAGCTGCGCCTCGCCGACCATCTCACCGACCCGGGCGCCGACCATGTGCACGCCGACGACGGGGCCGTCCTCCACCCGGACGAGCTTGACGAAGCCGGCCGTCTTGAGGATCTGGCTCTTGCCGTTGCCGCCCAGGTTGTAGTTGTAGGTCTTGACCTTGTCGGCGCCGTACTGCTCCTTGGCCTTCGCCTCGGTGAGGCCGACCGACGCCAGCTCCGGGTCGGAGTAGGTGACGCGGGGGATGCCGACCTCGTCGATGACGGCCGGGTTCTGCCCGGCGATCTCCTCGGCGACGAAGATGCCCTGCTGGAAGCCCCGGTGGGCGAGCTGGAGGCCGGGCACGATGTCGCCGACGGCGTAGACGTTCGGCACGCTGGTGCGCAGCCGCTCGTCGGTCAGCACGTAGCCGCGGTCCATCTTGACGCCCTGCTCCTCGTAGCCGAGGTCGGCGGTGTTCGGGCCGCGGCCGACGGCGACCAGCAGCAGCTCCGCCTCGACGGTGTCACCGCCGGCGATGGTGACCTTGACGCCCTTGTCGGTCTTCTCGACCTTCTCGAACGGCTTGCCGACCTTGAAGTTGATCTTCCGCTTGCGGAACGCCCGCTCCAGCGCCTTCGAGGACTCCTCGTCCTCGGCCGCGACCAGCCGGGGGAGCGCCTCGACGATCGTGACGTCCACCCCGAAGGACTTCCACACGCTGGCGAACTCGACGCCGATCACGCCACCACCGAGCACGATCGCCGAGGCCGGGACCCGGTCGAGGGTGAGCGCGTGGTCGCTGGTGATGACCCGCTCGCCGTCGACCTCCAGGCCGGGCAGGCTCTTGGCGTACGAACCGGAGGCCAGCACGATGTTGCGGCCGGTGTAGCGCTTGCCGTCGACCTCGACGACGTTCTTGCCCACCAGCTTGCCGTGGCCCTCGACGATGGTGATCGACTTGTTGCCCTTGAGCATGCCCTGCAGGCCCTTGTAGAGCCGGGAGATCACGCCGTCCTTGTAGGCGTTGACCCCCGCCATGTCGATGCCGACCAGCTCGGCCTTCACGCCGAACTGCTCCGACTCGCGGGTCTGGTCGGCGATCTCGGCCGCGTGCAGCAGCGCCTTGGTCGGGATGCAACCGTTGTGCAGGCAGGTGCCGCCGAGCTTGCCCTTCTCGACCAGCGCGACCTTCAGGCCCAGCTGGACGGCGCGCAGGGCGGTCGCGTAGCCGCCGCTGCCACCTCCGAGGATGACGATGTCGAAGGTTGCGTCGTTCGGCTCGCTCACGTCCAACTCCCAGGTCGCGTCACTGCTTCGGGGGTCACGGCGGGGCGACAACGGGCACACCCCACCTCGGTCATCTTGTCACCACCGCCCGCCGCCCGCGTAGTGAGGTGCCCAACGACACGTCCGTGACACGTACGCTTGGCACTGACTTCGATGACGGACTGAGGGGGAGACGCTCGGTGGGACTGTTCCGGCGACGCAAGAAGACGCGGGCGGTCAGCCTCGACCGGGCCGCCGACCGCGCCGATCTGGAGCACCTGGAGGGCTTCGTCCGCAGCCGGCGCGGGGTCGAGGCGTACATCGAGCCGCGGACCACCGTCACCGAGACCACGGTCATGCTGATCGCCGACGACGGGGAGTGGACCCGCCGTCGCATCGACGGCCCCGACGGCGCCCGCCGCTTCGCGTACCGGATGGGCATCCCGGTCTACGACGTGCGGCTGATGGGCTACCCGCAGCGGATGCGCGACTACAACGAGCGCCGCAAGCGCCGCCCCGAGCTGTATTGAGCCGGCGCTCGGCCGGGTGAGAACGCAAGGAGGGCCCCTCGCCGAGCGAGGGGCCCTCCTTCGCGTACGTCAGCCGTTGGCGGCGACGTCCTCCACCAGCTGGACGAGCGTGCGGACCGGCACGCCCGTGCCGCCCTTGGTCCAGTAGCCGGTCGCCTCGCCCGAGTGGTAGCTCGGGCCCGCGATGTCGATGTGCGCCCAGTCGACGTCGGCGCTGACGAACTCCCGCAGGAACACCCCGCCCTGGAGCATGTGCCCCGCCCGGTCCATGCCGGCGTTGACCTGGGAGATGTCGGCGACGTCGGAGTCCATGCCCTTGCGCACGTCGTCCGGCAGCGGCATCGGCCAGGCCGGCTCGCCGACCGCGTCGCCGGCGGTGCGGACCCGCTCGCACAGCTCGGGGCTGCCCATCACGCCGGCGATCCGCTTGCCCAGCGCGACGACCTGCCCGCCCGTGAGGGTGGAGGTCTCGAAGAGGTAGTCGCAGCCGTCCTCGCAGGCCCGCGCCATCGCGTCGGCCAGGATCATCCGGCCCTCGGCGTCGGTGTTGAGCACCTCCACCTTCTTGCCGTTGTACATGCTGATCACGTCACCCGGCCGGTACGACCGCCCGGACGGCATGTTCTCCGCCATCGGCAGGTAGGCCGTCACGGCCACCGACGGCTTGAGCGCGGCGACCGCCAGCATGGTCGCGGCCACCGCCGCGGCGCCCCCCATGTCGGACTTCATCTCCCACATGCCCTGCGCCGGCTTGATCGAGATGCCGCCGGTGTCGAAGGTGATGCCCTTGCCGACGAGCGCCACCCGCTTGCCGTTGCCGCCGCCGGCCGGGGTGTAGGTCAGCTTCACCAGCCGCGGCGGGGCCTCCGAGCCCTGCCCGACGGCGATGATGCCGCCGTACCCACCGGCGGCCAGGGCCGCCTCGTCGAGCACCTCGACCGTCAGGCCGGCCTCCCGGGCGGAGTCCGCCACCGAGTCGGCGAAGGACGGCGGGCGCAGCTCGTTCGGGGCGGTGTTGACCCAGTCCCGGCTGCGCCGGACCGCGCCGCACACCACCTGGGCGCGGGCGATCTCGGCCTGGGCGCCGGCGTCACCGGCGTCCGGCACGGCGACCAGCACCTCGGCCACCGGCTCCCGCCGGGACGGCTGCGGCCGGGTCTTGTAGCCGGCGAAGCGGTAGCCGCCGAGCAGGGCGCCCTCCGCCACCGCGCGCAGCGCCGCAGGCGCGTCGGCGTCGTCCGGCAGCGGCAGCGCGAGCGCCACCCGCGGCGCGCCCGCGAGCGCCCGTACGGCCCCGCCGGCGGCCCGGCGCAGGGTCTCCGGGGCCGGGGCGGCGCCGGTCGGCTCCGGGCCGAGCCCGACGGCGGCGACCACCGGGGCGGTCACGGTGCCCAGCGTGGCCAGCTTGATCACCTCGCCGGGGGCGCCGGTCGCGCCGAGCAGGGCCAGCGTCTCGGTCAGCTTGCCGTCGAAGGCGGCGGCGATGCTCTCCGCGCCGCTGGCCAGCAGCAGGGTTCCGGCCAGGCCGGTGGTGGCGTCCTGCTCGCCGGTCTGGCTGTGCAGGCCGATCACGATCGCGTCGACGGCGAGCTCGGCGGGGTCGGTGTCGACCAGGCTCAGGGTGGTGCTGGGCGATGTCACTGAAGCTACTCCGGGCGGGCCGGGCCGGTCGCGTCGTCGCGTACCGGCGATGGAGGTCTCCGGCGGAACGTACCCGTCGGAGGTCGGGGCTGTCCCGTCGACGGCTCCGACGGGTCCCGCCGATGCTAACCAGCCGCCCAGCTCCCGGTAAGTTCCCACCCATGACCGACGTGACCTCCGACGCCGCCGCGACCCGGCTGCGCCGTTCCCCGCTGCACGAGCGGCACACCGCTCGCGGCGCCAAGTTCGCCCCGTTCGGTGGCTGGGAGATGCCGCTGGAGTACGCGGGGGGCGGGGTGCTGAAGGAACACACCTCGGTGCGGACCGGGGTGGGCGTGTTCGACGTCTCCCACCTGGGCAAGGCGCGGGTCGCGGGGCCGGGCGCGGCGGAGTTCGTCAACGCCTGCCTCAGCAACGACCTGGGCCGGATCGGGCCGGGCCGGGCGCAGTACACCCTCTGCTGCGACGACGCCACCGGCGGCGTGGTGGACGACATCATCGCCTACCTGCACGCCGACGACCACGTCTTCCTCATCCCGAACGCCGCGAACACCGCCGAGGTGGTGCGCCGGCTGCGCGCCGCCGCCCCGGCGTCGGTCACGGTCACCGACGAGCACGAGGCGTACGCCGTGCTCGCCGTGCAGGGCCCGCGCTCGGTCGAGCTGCTGGGCGCGCTGGGCCTGCCGACCGGGCACGACTACATGAGCTTCTCCACCGCGACGCTCGACGGGGTGGAGCTGACGGTGTGCCGCACCGGCTACACCGGCGAGCTGGGCTACGAGCTGGTGGTGCCGGCGGCCGACGCGGTCGCGGTCTGGGACGCGCTCTTCGCGGCGGACGCCGAGCTGCGCGCCTGCGGGCTGGCCGCCCGGGACACCCTGCGCACCGAGATGGGCTACCCGCTGCACGGTCAGGACCTGTCGTTGGAGATCACCCCGGTGCAGGGCCGCTCCGGCTGGGCGGTCGGCTGGGACAAGCCGGCCTTCTGGGGCCGCGACGCGCTGCTCGCGGAGAAGGCTGCCGGCCCGAGGCGTACGCTGCGCGGCCTGGAGGCGGTCGACCGGGCGATCCCGCGCCCCGGCATGACGGTGCACGTCGGCGACGCGGAGGTCGGCACGATCACCAGCGGCACGTTCTCGCCGACGAAGAAGCAGGGCGTCGCCCTGGCGCTGCTGGACACCGCCGCGAAGCTGACCGACGGCGACCTGGTCGAGGTGGACATCCGCGGCCGCCGCGCCCAGATGCGCGTCACCCGCCCCCCGTTCGTAACCCCCTCGGTGCGCTAACCCCGCCCCGCCCCCTCCCCCGCCCCTTTCTCCCCGTTGATCATGAAGTTGTTGTCACCCGGACCGGCGTGTCCCGGCAACAACTTCATGATCAACGGGGGGATCGGGGGGCAGGGGGAGGGGGGAGGGCAGGGGGTCAGAGTGGGGGGTGGGGGCGTTCGCCGGCGTCGAGGACGGCCTGGGTCCAGCCGCCCTCGATGACGCCGGTGCCGTCCAGGACGGCCCAGTCGACCACGTCGGTGGCCTCCACGACGACCGGGGAGCCGATGCGCACGGTCGGGTCGGTGTTGGCGTCGCAGGCGCTGGCGGCCACGATCCGCTCCGGGGCGTCCCACGAGGTCACCCCGGCCCAGACGAGCTCGGGGCCGTCGTCGCCGGGCAGGCCGTACTTGACCACGAGCTGCGTCTCCGGCGGGAGCTGGCCGGCGAGGAACCGGGCCCGGATGTCGCCCAGCCCGGCCCGGGCGGTGGCGACCGCCCTGCTCATCGCGTCGCCCGCCCGGGCGTAGCGCACGTCCGGCTGGATGCCGGCGAAGAGGGTGGCGCAGGCGGCGGCGTAGTAGCGGCCGTCCGGCCCCGGGTGCCCGGCGGGCGGGCGCAGGCTGAGGAACGAGTCGGCGTCGGGGTCGGTGGCCGGGTCCAGCTCCAGGCGCAGCAGCACCGGCGCCGTCGCGCCGTGCTGTTCCGGATTGCCGTACGCCACCGCGATGTCGTGCCCGGTCACCGTGGCCAGCACCGGCAGCTGCACGAACGCCGGCACCTCCTCCCCGGAGAGCCCGTCGGTCCAGTCCCGCAGCAGCCGCCGGGCGGCCCCGGTCATCACCGCGCCCCAGGCCCGGGTCAGGTGGTCCGGCACGCCCTGGGTCTGCAACTCCAGCAGCCCGAAGCGGCGCAGCCCCTTCGTGGTGAACCAGAGCCCCTCGGCGTCGGAGGAGTAGGGCACCAGCACCCAGTCGACCAGCCGGATCCGCCCCTGGTCGTCGGGCAGCGAGCGCAGCGCCGTCGCCGGGTCGAGGAACTGGAGGCCGAACACGTCCACCACGTCGCCGTCGACGGACTCGGCGACTGCGGCGGCCACCGCCCGGGCCGCCCACTCGTGGGCCGGCGGCCAGCCGGGCCGGTACTCGGCCTGCACCACGACCAGGTGGCTCGCGGCGGCCAGCCGGGCCAGCTGCTCCTCGGTGGCGCCGAACGCGGTGAGTAGGTCCGGCGGAAGCTCGGGGAACTCGGCGATCGGCCGGGTGTCGACGCTCATCAGCGGGCTGTCGAGCATGTGCCGCGCGAGCCCGTGCACCGGCTCCGCCAGCCGGCCGGTGAGCCGCGCCACCGCCGTCTTCGCGCTCACCTTCGGCAGCCCCGTCATGGGCACCAGGTAGGTCGCGCTCAGCGACTCCGGAACCGGTACGGGCAGGAAGTCGTCCGTGATGAGCATGTCGTCCCCCGGTTGGCCGCGCCGGTCCTGTCGTGGGAGAACGCTACCCGGCGCGGTGCGCCCCGTTCAGCCGGACAGCACCACTCCCAGGTAGACCAGCGTGGTGACCACCTCCACGGTCGCGCCGAGCACGTCGCCGGTGACGCCGCCGAGCCGGCGTACCACGTGTCGCAGCAGCCCCACCGCGACGGCGAGGGCCACGGCGACGGCGAGCGGCCCCTGCCACGGGCGGCCCGGCACGGCCGCGAGCGCCGGCAGCGCGACGGCGATGGCGCCGGCGGCCAGGGCGACCGGCCCGACGGTGCCCGCGACCAGCGCGCCGAGCCCCTCCGGGCGGGCGGCCGGCACCCCGCGCCGGCAGGCCACCGCCACCCCGAGCCGGCCGGCGGCGGTCGCCGCGACCACCGCCGCGAGCGCCGCCGGCCACGACCGTCCCGCCAGCTCCGCGAGGGCGACCGTCTGCACCAGGAGTACGACCACCAGCGCGACCACCCCGAACGGGCCCACGTCCGGCTTCTTCATGATCTCCAGCGCGGCGTCCCCCCGCCGGTACGACCCCAGCGCGTCGACGGTGTCGGCCAGCCCGTCGAGGTGCAGCCCCCGGGTGAGCAGCGCCCCGACGCCGACGGTCACCGCCGCCGCCACCAGCGGGGGCGCGAGCGCACCGGGGAGCAGCAGGACGCCGGCGAGGACGACGCCGAGCAGCGCGCCGACCGCCGGGGCGAGCGCCATCGCCGTGCCCGCCACCGACCGGTCGATGCGGCCGGCGCGTACCGGCAGGATGGTGAAGGTGGTCAGCGCCAGCCGCGCCCCGTCGGCGAGCCGCGACTCAGCCGGCACGCCGGCCGGACGGGTCCACCGCTTCCGTGTCCGGCCCGGCGCCGCGGGGCTCGCGGAGGTCGGCCCCGGTGCTGGTCGGTCCGGGGCCGGCGGGCTCCGGCTCGCGGAAGTCGGGTTCGGTGCTGGTCGGTCCGGGACCGGCCGGCTCCGGCTCGCGGAAGTCGGGCTCGTCGGTGTCCGGCGTGGTGTCCGGCTCGTCGTCCTCGCCACCGCCGAGCGACGGGTGGGCCGGCAGCGCGGCGGCCAGCGCCAGCACCGAGCGCAGCAGCGGCAGCGCGGCCAGCGCGTTCGCGCCCTCGCCCAGGTCGAGCCGCAGGTCGAGCAGGGGCGTCAGGCCGAGCACGTCGGCGCCGAGTTGGACGGCGGGGTGCCCGCCGTGGTCGGCCAGCAGGCACCAGTGTCGGGCCTGCCCGGCCAGGTCGCGGGTGACCATGGCGGCGGCCACCCCGACCGGCCCGTCGAGCATCACCGGCAGCCGGCGGGCGGTGGCGCCGAGCAGCACGCCGGTGGCCACGGCGACGTCCCCGCCACCCAGTTCGGCCAGCACGTCCTTGGCGCTGCGCGGCGAGTTCCGGGTGCGGTGCAGCGCGTCCCGTACCGCCGCGCACCGCCGCATCCAGGCCGCGTCGTCGATCTCGCCCGAGTCGGTGACCACCCGACGTAGCACCGCCGGCGCCTCGGCGCCCGCCGTCGCCACCAGCACCGCCGCCGCGGCAGCCTCGGTGCCGGCGCCGCACGCCCCGAGCACCAGCAGTCGTACGCCCGCGTCGGCGGCCTCCTCGGCGAGCCGCCAGCCGTAGCGCAGGGCGACCTCGACCTGCTCGCCGGTCAGCGTGGGTTCGGTCTCCATCGGCGCGGACGCCGGGACCTCCACCACCTGGAGTTCGGCGCCGCTCTCGGCGGCCAGCCGGGCCAGCGCCCCCTGCCCGGCGCGGGCCTGCCGGGCCCGGCGCGCCGACTCGCCCGCCACGGTGCCGGCGGCGGCGTCGCCGAGGTGGTCGCCGTGCAGCAGCAGTACCCGCACCGAGCCCCACGGGGCCGGGGTGACGGTGCCCTGGGTGGCGGCGGCGAACCCGACGGCCCGCTCCAGCACGCCCAGCCCCGACCCGGGCACGTCCAGGGTGGCGAGCCGCTCGATCGCCTGCGGGCCGGCGTACTCGTCGGGCATGGGCAGTTCCATGCCGGGCTGGATGACCAGGCCCGTGGCGACCATCGGCAGCGCCATGGTCGGGGCGGCCCAGGCGGTGCCGGTCGGCTCGGCGCCGGGCACCGCGTCCGGGGCGGCCGGCGGCGTGGGGGTGAACACGTCCGGGGAGGGCTCCGACGCGGCCAGCGAGCCGCCAGCGCCGCCGGGAATGCCCGGGGCGCCAAACTGCGCCCGGCCGGCCTGTGCGGGCCCGGCGTGTGCGGGCCCGGTCTGCGCCGGCCCGGTCTGCGCGGGCCCGGCGTGTGCGGGCCCGGCGTGTGCGGGCCCGGTCTGCATGGGGCCGGGCTGCGCGGGCACGGTGGCCGGGTGCGGGGCGCCCGGCTTGAGCCAGGCGGCCTGGCCGGCGACCACGAGGACGACCGCGTCGCAGGCGTCGGCGACCGCCCGGTTGGCCGCGCCCAGCGCGTCGGTGAAGGCCCGCCCGAGCGGGGTGGTGGGCACCAGGGAGAGCCCGACCTCGGGGCTGACCAGCACCAGTCGGGCCGCGCAGGAGCGCACCGCCGCCGCCAGTTCGGCGATGGTGGCGGTGTCGTCCGCTGGCTGGTGCGCCGGGTCGAGCAGCACGGTCACCCAGCCGCCGAGGTCGTCGACGAGCAGCGTCTCGTTGGGCCCGGCGGAGGCGAGCACGTCCGCGAGGCGGCGCGGGTCGTCCGCGGTCGCCTCGGTGGTCCAGGTCTCCGGTCGGCGCTCGCGGTGCGCCGCCAGCCTCGCCGCCCACTCCGCGTCGTCGGCGGGCGCGTCGGCGGCCGTGGCCACGTAGCGGACCGTCGGCGCGTCGGCAACCAGGGACTCGGCGAACTCGGACTTTCCGGACCGGATACCGCCGAGCACCAGGACCGTGTTCCACCCGTCAAGGGACATGCCCGTACTTTAGAGCCAGCGCCCGGGTGCGGCCCCCCGGAGGTGCGGGGTACGACCGGCCCGGACCCCGCAACGGCCGGCCCGGTCACCGCCGCGGGCAGGGGCGCCCCCGGGCCGCGCTCAGTCGCAGTGCTCGAAACCGCTGCCGTAGCTGGCCCCGCCGGTGGACCCGCCCCACTTCACGCACACCCCGGCGGCCTTGGCCCGCACCGGTCCCGCGTAGTACGAGAACGACCCGCTGTCGGTGCTGCGCGCCCGGCCCCGCACCTCCAGCCACGCCGAGGCGGCCGTCGCCGTACCCACCGCGGTCTCCTTCATCGTGACCACGCAGTTGTTGCCGGTGCCGGCGTGGTAGAGCAGGTAGACCCTGCCCTTCCGGCGGCCCGAGGCGGTCAGCGGGGCCGAGTCGACCACCCGGTACCCGCTGCCGCACGCCTCGACCGGCGTGTACGGGTTCGACCTCGCCGGCTGGCCGGTCGTCGGTCCGGGGCCGGGTCCTCCGGGAGCGGTCACGGTCGGCTCGCCGTTGCCCGCCGCCGGGACCCGGGAGCGCCCGGGCGGCGACGCCGACGGACTGCGGGACGCCGACGGCACCGTCGAGCGCGTGGCACCCGGCGTGGGCTCGACGCGCAACCGGCCCGTACCGTCGTCGGCCGCCGCGCCGGACGGGCCCGCCGCCGCGGACTCGCCGGTCAGCGCCGCCGGGACGTCTCCGCCGGCCGGGCCGTCGTCGGGGGCCAGGGCGAGCGCGGCCACCCCGACCAGCACCACGAGCCCGGTGGCCGCCGAGCCGAGCAGCGCGGCCCGGCGCCGCCGTGCCGGCTGCGGCTCGACCGGGTCCTCCCGGGTGGGCGGGACCGGTCCCCAGGCGTCGCTTCCCGTCGCCGGTCCCGGGTGGGCCGGGCGGCGACGGGCGGCAGCGGCGCCCACGGATCCGGCGGGGCGACCGGCCCGGCGGGGGCCGGCGCAACGGCGTCACCGGCCGCCGGGGTACCGCCCTGGTCCGGTTGCGCGGCGGCGGGCGCCGCCGAGGTCGAGCCGGCGACGGCCCACGGCGGGCGGGCGGACGTCGGGACCACGGCCAGGGTCGCGTCGCGGGCCTCGGCCGCGGCGTCGGCCATCGCCGCCGCGTCGCCGAACCGGTCGCCGGGGCGCTTCGCCATCGCCCGCCGCACCAGCGCGGCCACCGCCGCCGGGATGCCGGGCGGCAGCGGCGGCGGCTCCTCCTGGAGGTGCCGCAACGCCACCTGGAGCGGGTTGTCCCCGTCGAACGGCGGCTGGCCGGTCAGGCAGAAGTACGCCACCGCGCCGAGCGCGTAGACGTCCGTCGCCGGGGAGACCGGCTGGTTCGCGGCCTGCTCCGGCGACATGTACGAGGCGGTACCGAGCATCACGTTGGCGGCGGTGATGCCCGCCGTGGTGCCGGAGCGGGCGATGCCGAAGTCGACCAGCACCACCCGGCCGTCGCTTTTCACCAGCAGGTTGCCCGGCTTGACGTCCCGGTGCACGATGCCGGCGAGGTGGGCGGTGTGCAGCGCGTCGGCGGCCTGCGCCACCACCGACATGGTCGACGCCGGGTCGAGCGACCCCGCCCGCCGCAGCCAGGAGCTCAGCGGCTGACCGTCGACGTACTCCTGACCAGGTAGTCGACCTGGCTGCCGTCGTCGAGGACGGACCGGCCGACGTCGTGCACGGCGACCACGCCCGGGTGGCGCAGCGCCGCCAGCATCCGCGCCTCCGCCCGGAACCGGGCCGTGAACTCGGGATCCGCGCTCAACGCCGGCAGCAGCGCCTTCACCGCCACCGTACGTTCCAGCATGAGGTCGGTGCACCGCCAGACCGCGCCCATGCCGCCGATCGCCACCCGGTACCGGTCGCTGAGCACCACTCCCCGAGTAAGCACCGCGACACCGTACCGGCCCGGCGGAGCGGGACGGGCCGCCCGGCGGGGCGGCGGAGCGGGGCTGAACGCCCGGCGGGGCGGGGGCGGACTACCGGGGTGTCTGGTACTGGAAGTCGTTGGGGTTGACCGCCGCCGGCTTCGGGTCCTCCTGCCAGGCGCCCTCCCCGGGGCGGGCGACGAGGGCGTCCAGCAGGTCCTCCCGTTCCATGTGCGCGGCCCCCAGGATGCCGCCGCGTACCGCCATCGCCCGCAACGCCTCGGTGTCCTTGTCGTGCAGCGGTTCGTCCATCGTCGCCTCCTCCAGGCCCGTCGGCGGTCGGCGACCGCCCCGTCGCGCGTCAGGAGGCCCATACCCGGACAGGGGCCGGGAAACCCTGCGCCGCCCGCCCGGCGTACGGATGTCGGGCCGCCCCGCGCCCGGCCGACTACGCTGGCGGGGGTTCGTCCCAAGGGACATCAGCGGCGAGGGGAGACGCGGCATGGCGTGGAGCTGGCGGTACGAGGGCGCGAACGGTGAGTCGGTCGAGGGGCCGGCGGAGTCGTTCAGCAGCCAGGCGGACGCCGAGTCCTGGATCGGTCAGGCCTGGCGGGAGCTCGCGGCGTCCGGCGTCACCTCGGTCACGCTCGTGGAGGACGACCGGGTGGACTACCGCATGAGCCTGCTGCCTCCGGCGGAGTGATGGCCGGCGACCGCCCGGGGGGCGAGCCGTTGGTGCTCGGCGTGCCCCGGGCGGCGTTCCGGCCCAGCCCCGTCTTCCTCGCCCTGGTCGCGCTCTTCGTGACCAGCGGGGTGCTCACCTGGAACGGGTTCGGCAACGTCCGGCTCGACGTGTTCCTCTTCGTCGTGTCCGGCTGGCTGGTCTCGCTCTGCCTGCACGAGTACGCCCACGCCGTCGTCGCCTACCGGGCCGGCGACCGCAGCGTCGCCCACCGGGGCTACCTGACGCTCAACCCGCTGAAGTACAGCCACCCGCTGCTGTCGATCGGGCTGCCCGTGGTGGTCGTGCTGCTCGGCGGCATCGGCCTGCCCGGCGGGGCGGTCTGGGTGGACCGGCACGCCATCCCGGGGCGGCTGCGGCACACCCTGGTCAGCCTCGCGGGCCCGGCCACCAACGTGCTGTTCACGCTGGTGCTGGTGCTCGCCGTACGCCTCGGGGCGGCCGGCGGCGGGCCGGTCGAGTTCTGGGCGGCCGTGGCGCTGCTGGCGTTCCTCCAGCTCACCGCGAGCGTGCTCAACCTGCTCCCGGTGCCCGGCCTCGACGGCGGCAACATGATCCAGCCGTGGCTGAACCCGCAGTGGCGCAGGATGTACGACCTGTTCGCCCCGTTCGGCTTCATCCTGCTGTTCGCGCTGCTGTGGAACCCGCGGATCGGCGGCTGGTTCTTCGACGCGGTCTTCGCCGTCGGCGACTTCCTCGGCCTGCCCCCGTGGCTCTACGCCCTCGGCCTGGACCTGATCCGCTTCTGGCAGGGCTGACCGCGCGCCCGCCGGCACGACCCGCGCCCGCCGGCACGGTCCGGCCCGCCGGCCCGTGGTGGCGCGGTCCGGCCCGGGTGGCCCGTGGTGTGGGGCCGGCCCGGGCCGGGACGCGTCACGGGCGCTCGGCGGGAGACTCCGTGCGGGCCGGGTCGCGCTCGACGATCGGGTCGACGATCTCGTCGATCGCCTTGAGCAGCTCGGCGTCGAGCTTCACGCCGGCCGCCTTGACGTTGTCGTGCACCTGCTCCGGGCGGGAGGCGCCGACGATCGCCGAGGAGACGTTCGGGTTCTGCAACACCCAGGCGACGGCGAGCTGCGCCATGCTCAGCCCGGCCTGCTCGGCCAGCGGCTTGAGCCGCTGCACCCGGGTCAGCACCTCGTCGGTCATGAACCGGGAGATGAAGCCCGCGCCCGACTTCTCGTCGGTGGCCCGGGAGCCGGCCGGCGGCGGCTGGCCCGGCAGGTACTTGCCCGACAGCACGCCCTGCGCGATCGGCGACCAGACGATCTGCCCGATGCCCAGCTCCTCGCTGGTGGGGACGACCTCGGACTCGATGACCCGCCAGAGCATCGAGTACTGCGGCTGGTTGGAGACCAGCGGGATGTGCAGCTCACGGGCGAGCTGGTGGGCCGCGCGGATCTCCGACGCCTTCCACTCGGAGACGCCGATGTAGAGCGCCTTGCCGGAGTGCACGACGTCGGCGAACGCCTCCATCGTCTCCTCCAGCGGCGTGCTGTGGTCGTACCGGTGGGCCTGGTAGAGGTCCACGTAGTCGGTGCGCAGCCGGCGCAGCGAGCCGTTGATCGACTCCATGATGTGCTTGCGGGACAGGCCCCGGTCGTTGCGGCCCGGCCCCGTGGGCCAGTACACCTTGGTGAAGATCTCCAGCCCCTCGCGCCGCTCGCCCTCCAGCGCGCGGCCCAGCACGTCCTCGGCGCGGGTGCCCGCGTACACGTCGGCCGTGTCGAAGGTGGTGATGCCGGCGTCCAGGGCGGCCCGGACGCAGGCGAACGCCGCGTCCTCCTCGACCTGCGAGCCGTGGGTGATCCAGTTGCCGTACGAGATCTCGCTGACCATCAGGCCGGAACGGCCCAGGTGACGGAATTCCATGAGTCGACCCTAGCCCGTTCGGATCATGCCCACCCCTCGTGGCGGGCCTCCGTGTCGCTCAGAGCACGGGGCTGGTGTCGACGAGCAGCCGCTCGATCTCGGCGACGACCTCGTCGCGGTCGCGGTGCACCGGCTCGATGAGCGGCTCGCCCCGTCGGTCGAGTGCGCCCCAGCGGCCCGTGCCGTCGCCGACCAGGAACGCGACCGGGTGGACGACCAGCGCCGGATAGCTGGGCGCCACCAGCACCTTCCCGGCCCGGTTCACCACGCCGCGCCGGCCGGCCACCTCCACCACGGCCAGCCCCTCCTCGGTGAAGCCGTCGACGTACCGGCCGTCGGCCAGGACGGTGGCGAACCCGTGGTGCCGGGTGGGCACCACGATCCGGCCGTTGCGGTCGACCGCGCCCCAGCCGTCGCGGCGGACCACGGCCACGCCGCGTTGGAACGGGCGTACGTCCGCGAAGCCGTGCGGCACGACCACCTCGCCGGTGGCGTCGATCGCCACCCAGCCGGCGTCGCCGCCGTCGGACACCCAGGCCAGCCCGTCGGAGAACGAGCGGACCACCGGGTACGACGGTTCGAGCACCGTGGCGCCGGCGCGGTCAATGAGCGACCACCGCTCGGTCTCGGGGCGCCGCACCCAGGCCAGCCCGTCGCGGAACGGCTGCGCCTCCGCGTACCCGGCCGCGATGACCAGGTCGCCGTCCGGGTCGGAGAAACCCCACAGGTCGCCGTCGCGGGCCGGCATCGGGGGCCGGTCACGCTCCAGCACGTCCTCGCGGCTGCGCGGGTACGGCCCGAAGCCTGTCTCCGCGACCCGCTCCGCCACCGCGTCCAGGCTCAGCCGGATGCGGGCCTGCAACTCGGGGTCCTCGGTGCCACGCAGGTCCAGGGCGCGCTCGAAGTGGTGACACGCCTCCATCAGCCGACCCTGGTCGTAGCAGGACCGCCCGGCGTGCTCGTGCAGCACCGCGCGCAGCCGCTGGGGCAACTCCGTGGAGTTCGCCTCGGCGAAGAGCCGGTCGGCCTCGACGAACTCGCCGCGCCAGCGCAACACGTGCGCCAGCCGCGCCTGGGCCACCGCCGTACGCCGCAGCTCCCCGGTGGCCTCGGCGTAGGTGAGCGCGAGCCGACCGTCCGCGAGGGCGTCGTCCAGTTCGCCGAGAATCCGGGACACCACCGCCCGCAGGCTGAGCAGTCGGGCGCGCGACTTGTTGTCCACGGCCGCGCCCAGCTTCTCGGTCAGCCGCCGCCGGATCGTCCGGAACTCGTCCGGCTCTTCCACGACCTCCCGCAGGGTGGCCGGATCGAGCCGCCACCGGTAGCTCGCCAGGACCTGCTCCGGATCGCCCTGCGCCACGCTCTGGTGCCCGGCGTCCCGCGACCCGACGGGCATCCCGCCGGCCCGCGGTCCGATGGTGTTCGGTTCGGTGGCCCCTGGTCCGGCGTCCCGTGGTCCGGCGGCCCGTGGTCCGGCGATGCTCGGGTGGGTGGGCCGTGGTTCGGCGGCGCTCGGGTGGGTGGCCAGTGGTCCGGCCGTGCTCGGTTGGCTGGTCCGTGGTCCGGTGGTGCTCGGTTCGGTGGCCAGTGGTCCGGTGGTGCTCGGTTCGGTGGTCCGTGATTCGGCGGCGCTCGCTCCGACGGTGTGGGGTTCGGTGGTGTTCGTTGCGGCGATGTCTGGCTCGGCGGTGCGGGGCGCGGAGGTCCGCTCCGCGCTCGTCGATGGCACCTGCCCACCGAGCGGTGCGGCGGCGAGCGGCGTGGCGATGGAGGGCGCGGCGTCGGGCGAGGCGGCGACAGGCGGCGTGGACACCGGCTGCGCCGACGGCTCGGAGGCGGGCGGTACCGGCGAGGCGTCCGTGGGCGGTGCCGAGGCCGTCGGCGGCGCGGAAACGGGCCGGGCCGGCACGAGGCCTGCGGCGGATGCGGAAACGGGCTGCGGTGCCTGCGACGACGCGCCAGGGACGATGGGCGGGGGCGGCGCCGACGCGGCGGGCGGAGCGGAGACCGGCTCGCCCGGCGGGGCCGCCCCCGCGTCGGCCTGTGGCGCGGCAGCGGCGGACGCGTCCTGCGCAGGCACGTACGGATCTGACGCGACGGGCGGCCCTGAAACAGGCGGTACCGGCGCCGCGGCGATGGGCCGGGCTGGTGGCGCGGAGACAGGACGCGGGTCCGGTGGCGCGGAGACCTGCTGGGCGGCTGGCACGGAGACCTGCTGGGCCGGTGGCGCGGAGACCTGCTGGGCGGCTGGCACGGCGATGGGCCGGGTTGGTGACGGGGAGGTCTGCTGGGTTGGCGGCGCGTCGATGGGCTGGGCCGGTGGCGCGGAGACCGGACGCGGGGCCGGTGCGGCCGGGACCGGCTCGCTCGTTCCGGCCGTCGGCCCGACGACAGAACCCGCCCGGGACACCTCCGTCGGCTCGGCCGGAGGGCCGGCGACGGGGGAAACCGGTGGTGTGGACCCCGGTGCCACAGCACCAACGGGCGAAGCGGACACGGGACGCGGATCGGCCGCGGTGGGTGGAACACCATGGGTGTCAAAAGCCTTCGGTGACAACCATGGTGTTCCACCGGTGGGCGTAGCCGGGTCGTTCGGCACCCGCTCGACCGGTCCGAGCGTGGGAGTCGTGGCGTGCCCGTCCATGCGCGGGGCCGCTGTGTCCGTGTCCGCCGCGTTCGGGTAGGGCGGCGGCGCTGATTCGTACTGTGCCGCTGCGTTCGGGGCGGTTCCATTCGCCGCAACGGGTTCGGGCACGGCCGGCTGTGCCTGGGCTGCTGCCGTCAGTGCTTCCGGCATCGGCCGTACGACCGGCGCCGCAACCTGCGGGCCGGACGGTGGCGCCGACACGGGCCGGGCAGGAGTTGCGGAGACCGGGCGCGGCGCGGGCGACGCGGAGTTGGTCTGTCCGGGAGGCGCGGAGACGGGCGCTGCGGAGACCGGCTGCTCCGGCGGTACGACGACCGACGGCGGGTCCGCCGGAGTCGGTTCCTGAACGGTCGGCGGCGTCGGGACGGCCGGCGCAGGGGACGCCGGGGCAGGCGCGGGGGCCGGGCCGGCGGGCGGACCGGACACCGGGTCGGGCGCGGAAGGCGCCGGCACAGCGGGCGAAACGTGTACCGGCTCGGGAAGGGTGGACGCGGGCGATGCCAGCCCAGCGGGCGGACCGGACACCTGCTCGGATAGCGAGGACGCGGGTGGTGCCGGCGCTGGGGCCGGTACGACCCGTGGGCCGGATGCCGGTGGGCTGGCCGGCAGGACCGGGGCCGATTCCGCCGGGGCGACCTCGGTCGGCGGCTCCGGGTGGTCGTGAGACGGTGACGTGGATCTCGCCGACGACGAGGCAGGTTTGGGTGAGGCGGCACCGCCGTCGGGAGGATTCGGGACCGACCCGTCGAAGCCCCGGTTCCGCACCTCTACGCCCGACGCGCTGTGGGGAGTCGACACGCCACTTGCAGCCACCGTGCCGCTTGGTGCCGTACCGCTCGGGGCCGGCGCCTCGCTGGATGCCGCCGCGCCACTCGATGCGGCCGTGCTGCTCGGAGTCGACACGCCGCTCGGAGTCGACAGGCCACCCTGCGCCGCCGTGCTGCGCGGAGTCTCCGGGTCGCCCAAGGGCGACGTGGCGGTCGGGGGAGGCGTGGCGGTCGGAGGCGGCGTGGCGGTCGGGGGCGGGTCAGCCTGGCCGGCGGGCCGAGCCCCGTCCGGCGTGACCGGGGCAGGTGCCACGGGCCGGGACGGTCGGAACCAGGCGTCCGGTCCGCTCGGGGTGGGTGCCTGGGGAGGCGGCGGGGCGGCCGGTGTGGGCGGGCTGCTGGGCGGTGGCGGGACGTACCGCCTGGGCCTGTCGGGCGCGATGGGCGCCTGCGGTGCCGGGACGTCCTGCCTGGCCGTGCCTGCGGCTCCCGGGTCCTCCGGCGAGCGGTGCGGTGCGGTCGGACGGGTGGCGGACGGCTGCCCGGACGGCGTAGGGGCCGGCGGCTGTGTCACGGACCGGGCTTCGCCGTGCGCGGTGCCGGGGTGCGGCGCCGATGCGTCCGGCCGGGCCGGTCCGGGGTGTGCCGGGGCCGGCCCGGGCATCGTGGCGGCTGTCGCCTGGCGGGCCGGACCGGCCGCGTCGGCGGTCGGCTCCGGGGTCGGACCGGGCACCGCGCTGGCTGTCGCCTGCCGGGCCGCGTCGGTGGTCGTCACCGGGGCCGGGCCGGACACCCTGCTGGCGGTCGCCTCCGGTGCCGGCAGGAACTCCAGGCGCAGTCGGGCGTCGGGAGGCGCCGAGACCGGCGTGGCGTCGTCCTCCGGGGCCGGGCGGGGCGTGCGGCCGGTGGCCGGACCCGCTGGCGGCACCGGCCGCCCGACCACCTCATTCACCGGACCCGCCGGCGACACCGGGTGGCGGACGTCCGGGGTTGCCGGCGAGACCGGGCGGTTGACGGTCGGACCTGCCGGCGACACCGGGGTCGGGGCGGGACCCGCCGGCGACGTCTGCCCGGAAAGGGGCCCGGCGGGTGACACCGGTCCGGTGACCGGACCGGCAGGCGAGACAGGACCGGACAGGGGACCGGCAGGCGACACCGGCCGACCGTGGACCGGTGCGGTCGGGTCGGGCCGGTCGGAGCGTGGCAGGTCGCGGGCCGGCGCGGGGGAGACGGGGCGGCCCGCCGGTCCGGGGGCCGGCGGCCCGGACGTCGTCGGGGCACCGTAGGTGGGGGATTGCGGCCGTTGGTCGTACCCGGGCGGGAGCGGCGGGGTCGCGGCGTCCTGGGGGCGGTCGGCCGGTCGCCGGTGCTCGGGGTGGGCTTCGGCGCGCCGCGCCGCGTTCCGGTCGGAACCGGGCCGCAGGGGGCCGGCCGGTGGCCAGGGCAGGCCGCCGTCCTGCTGCGGGTACCCCCGGTACGCCTCGGCCTGGCGAGGGGCGTCGGGCCGGGCAACCCCGCGCGGTCCCCGCTCCGGGTACGTCTCGGCACGCGCCGCCTCGTGCGCCCGCCGGCGCTCGTCCGGCTCCTGCTGCCGCCGCTGGCCGTCCGGAGGCGCCTGCTGCCCGGCGGGAGCCCGGTCGGGGCGCGGCCACCCGTCGGCGGGTACGCCGGCCTCATGGCCCCGTCCGCCAGCGCCGCGGTCCCACTGCGAGTCGGCGGAGCGCTCCGGCTGCGGGGCGGCCGAACGCCCCCACTGAGAGTCGGCGGGACGCTCCCGCTGGCCGTCGGAAGGACGCTCACGCTGGCCGTCGGCCGGACGCTCCCGCTGCGCGTCGGAAGGACGCTCCCGCTGCGCGTCGACCGGACGCTCCCGTTGCCCGTCGGAGGGGCGGGGCTCCGGGGCCGGGGCCGCCCACTGGTAGCGGGGCCGGTGCCCGTCCCCGTCCGCCTGGCGGTCGTCGACGGTCTCTGCTCGGCGGTCGTGGCCGGACGCGGCGGGACGGTCGTGAACGCGCCCGGGCCGGTGGTCGTGGCCCGGGTCCGGCCGGCGGTCGTAGCCGGTGTCCGGGCGCTCGTACGCCGCGGGGCGGCGGGGCGGCGCGTCCTCGTCGGGCTCCGGGAGCCAGCCCGGCTCGGGCCGGCCGGCGGGGGAGACGGGACGGTCCCGCCCGGCCGGCTCGTACCGGGGGGTGCGGCTGTCGTAGCGGTCGGGACCGGTGTGGTCGCGCTGTCGGGGGGAGTCGACGGGCCGGCCGGGGGCGTCGAACTGACCCCGGTCGTTGCGGTGCGGCGGCTCCTGTCGGGGCGGCCACTGCCGGTCGTCCGGCCGGCGCGGCTCGGCGGGCGGGCGTCGGTACGACTCGTCGCCGTACCGACGCGCGTCGGGGCCGTCCGGTTGGCCGTGCCACGCGTCCTGCCGACCGGGCCGCCCGTCGGGCAGGTCGTCCCACGACCGGCCGATGTAGGTCCCGTCCGGGCGGGTGGGCGCGAGCGGGGGCACCTCGGCCCGGCCCACGGCGGAGCGGCCCCGGGGCGCGGACGGCGCGTGTTCGACGCCGATGTCGCCCGCGTAGCGCTGGCCGGGGAACTGCGGGTGCCACTCGGTGGTGGGCTCGATCATCCAGGCCGGTTCGCCGGAGTCGTGCCAGTGGTCGGAGTAGCGGCTCATCCGGTTGCCCTGTCGCCACGGAGAGTAGGCGGAACGCCCGGAGCCAGCCGCCGGCAAGCGGGCGCGCCCGGGTGCCCGGCTGGCGTCCGTCCGCTCACGGCGGCGCCCCGGTGGCCGGCCCGCGTCCGCTCGCTCACGGCGATGTCACCTCGTTGGAAATTGTCGCGCTGGGCGCTCCACGTGCCGGTAGAGTCGCCCCTCCGGTACGGCGTGGCTGCGGAAGGAGGGTAGCGGCGTGGGCTTGCTCACCGCCACTGTGGCACCGCCCACCGCCCCAAACGTTATCCTATGGTTCCGGACATTTAAGGCTATAACCGGATCAGGGTTCCGACGTTACGCCACGTACCGCCAGGCGTCGGTGGCGGGCATCGTGACCAACACGGTCTTCGGCTTCCTGCGGTGCTACGTCCTGCTCGCGGCGGTCGGCGCGGCCGGCACGGTGGCCGGGTACGACCGGGGGCAGCTCGCCACCTTCGTCTGGGTGGGCCAGGGCCTGCTGGCGGTCGTCCTCCTCTGGGGCTGGACCGAGCTGGCCGACCGGATCCGCACCGGCGACGTCGCCAGCGACCTGCTGCGGCCCGTGCACCCCGTGACCAGCCATCTCGCCGCCGACCTGGGCCGCGCCGGCCACGCCGCGCTGGTCCGGTTCCTGCCGCCGGTGCTGGTCGGGCCGCTCTTCTTCGAGGTCCACGTGCCCCGCCGCTGGGCCACCCTGCCGATCTTCGCGTTCTCCGCCGTCGTGGCCGTGGTCCTCTGCTTCGGCTGCCGGTTCCTGGTCAACGCGACCGCGTACTGGTTGCAGGACGTCCGGGGGCCGGTGATCCTCTGGACCCTCGCGTCGGGCGTACTCGCCGGGCTCTACTTCCCGCTGCGCTTCCTGCCGGAGTGGCTCCAGCTCGTGCTGTGGCTGGGCACCCCCTTCCCGAGCCTGCTCCAGACCCCGCTCGACGTGCTGGTCGAGCGCGACCCAACCGGTGTCCAGTTCGGGCTGGTCGGCCTCCAGCTCGCCTGGGCGGTGCTGATCCTGGCCGCCTGCCGGCTGGTGCAGCGGCGCGCGGAACGCCGCCTGGTGGTGCAGGGTGGCTGAGGCGTCGGGCGGGGCGCTGGCCGCGTACCGGGCGCTGCTCGGCGCGCAGGCACGCGCGCAGACGGCGTACCGGACCTCGTTCGTCATCGACGTGGTCGGCAACGTCGGGTCCACCGTCTTCGACGTGCTGACCGTGCTGGTGATCTTCGGGGTCACCCGGGAGCTGGGCGGTTTCACGCTGCGTGAGACGCTGGTGATCGTCGGCCTCTCGACGTGCGCGTTCGCCGTCGCCGACCTGCTGGTCGGCAACATCGAGCGGCTGCCCCGGTACGTGCGCACCGGGCTCTTCGACGCCGTGCTGGTCCGCCCGCTGGGCGCCCTGCCCCAGCTGCTGCTGATGGACCTGCCGCTGCGCAAGGTGTCCCGGGCGGTCTTCGGGCTCGCCGTGCTGGTCGTCGCGGTCGGCTCCGCCGGCGTCGAGTGGACCCCCGCGCGGGCGCTGCTGGTGGTCCTCGCCCCGCTGGCCGGGGTGGTCTTCTTCGGGTCGGTCTTCGTGGCCACCGCCACCGTTTCGTTCTGGTGGGTCGAGTCGGGTGAGCTGGCCAACTCGGTCACCTACGGCGGGCGGGACTTCACCTCGTACCCGGTCACCGTCTTCGAGGGCTGGTTCCGCGCGGTGTTCGCGTACGGCCTGGGCTTCGCCTTCGTCAGCTACCACCCGGCGCTGGCGCTGCTGGGCCGCGCCGACCCGCTCGGCCTGCCGGCGTGGGTCGGCTGGACCGCGCCGGCCGTCGCGCTGGTCGCGGCCGCCGGGGCGGCGGCGGCTTGGCGCACCGGGGTCCGCCACTACCGGAGTACGGGGTCGTGAGCGACGACGTGATCGTGGCCGACGGGCTGCGCAAGGAGTTCACCGTCCGGGTGCGCACCGGCCGGCTGCGGCGGGAGAAGCGGCGGGTCACCGCCGTCGACGGGATCGACCTGCGGGTGGCCCGGGGCGAGATGCTCGGCTACATCGGGCCCAACGGCGCCGGCAAGTCGACGACGCTCAAGATGTTCACCGGCGTGCTGACGCCCTCCGCCGGCGAGGTACGCGTCTGCGGTCTGCGTCCGGTGGCCGAGCGGACCCGGCTCGCGCTGCGCGTCGGCGTGGTCTTCGGCCAGCGCTCGCAGCTCTGGTGGGACCTGCCGCTGGGCGACTCGTTCGCGCTGCTGCGGCACGTCTACCGGGTGCCGGCCGCCGCGCACGCCGCCCGGCTGCGCCGCTGCCGGAGCCTGCTCGACCTGGATCCGTTCCTGGACACCCCGGTCCGGCAGCTCTCCCTTGGGCAGCGCATGCGCGGCGAGCTGACCGCCGCGCTGCTGCACGGCCCGGAGGTGCTGTTCCTCGACGAGCCCACCATCGGCCTCGACGTGGTCAGCAAGCAGGCGGTCCGCGGCTTCCTCGGCGAGTTGGGCCGGGCCGGGGACACGACGCTGGTGCTCACCACGCACGACCTGGCCGACATCGAGCGGCTCTGCCGGCGCCTGGTGGTGGTCGACCACGGGCGGGTGGTGCACGACGGATCGATCGCCGCGCTGCACGAGCGGTACGGGTCGCGCCGGCTGCTCGTCGCCGACCTGGACGCACCGCTGGCCGCGCCGCCGGTGCTGCCCGGTGCGCCGCTGCACCGGCAGGAGGCCGACGGGCACCGGCTGGTCTTCGCGTTGGAGTCGGCGGGGGTGGCCGAGGTGGTGGCGGCCCTGGCCGGGCTGGGCGCGCTGCGGGACGTCTCGATCGTCGAGCCGGACATCGAGGACGTGGTGGCCCGGCTCTACCGGAGCCGCTGACGCCGCCGCCGGGCCAGCCGCCAGGGCCGTGACGGCGACGGCCCCGTACCGCGCTGCGGTAGGGGCCGTCGGTGCGGCAGGCTCAGACCGGGTCGCCGATGTTCACCCGGGGCGCGGGGGCGCGCATCCGGCGGAACGTGATCGACCGCATGATGGCGTAGAGGTAGAGCGAGCCCATCCGCTGCCCGGTGTTGGGGAAACGCTCCCCGACCAGCTTGCGGATCTTGCGCGAGATCAGGAGCGAGTCGACCACCACACCCAGGGCGAGCGCGCCCCAGAGGATGTTGGAGACCAGGCGGACGACCGGCGGCATCGCGGCGTTCGAGCCGATCAGCACGATCAGCGCCCCACCGAAGAACCAGGTGCCGACCGTACGCCGGGAGTCGACCACGTTGCGGGCCAGCAGCCGCTCCGGGCCGCGGTCGCGGGGGCCGCCCTCACGGCGGAACTCCTCCGCCGCCTCGGCGCGCAGTTGGCGCTTGCGCTCCCGCTGCTCCTCCTTGGTCAACGGCTTGGTGGCCGCGGCCGGCCGGCGGCCGGCGGTCGGCCGCTTCGGGGTGGCCTTGCCCAGCTCCTTCTTGCTCGGGGTGTAGCCCCGGGGCTGGGCAAGCGTGGACTCCTCGTCGGGGGTCACCGGGGTGACGGCCTCGTCGACGAGGTCGGAGGACTTGCGGCGAAACAGCGAGGGCACGCGGAAAGGGTAGCCAAACGACGGCGCCCGGTGCACATCGCGGTGCACCGGGCGCGTACGGGAGTGGTCGACGTTACGGGCGCTCGACGTGCGCGCCCAGGTCGGCCAGCTTCGCCTCGAAGTCCTCGTAGCCCCGGTTGATCAGGTCCACGCCGTAGACCCGGGAGGTGCCCTCGGCGGCCAGCGCGGCGATCAGGTGGCTGAAACCGGCCCGCAGGTCGGGGATGACCAGGTCGGCGGCGTGCAGCTTGCTCGGCCCCGCGATCACCGCCGAGTGCTTGAAGTTGCGCCGGCCGAAGCGGCACGGCGTGCCGCCAAGGCAGTCCCGGTAGACCTGGATGTTGGCGCCCATCGAGTTGAGCGCCTCGGTGTAGCCCAGCCGCTGCTCGTAGACCGTCTCGTGGACGATCGACAGGCCCCGGGCCTGGGTGAGCGCCACGACCAGCGGCTGCTGCCAGTCGGTCATGAAGCCCGGGTGCACGTCGGTCTCCAGCGCCACGGCGTGCAGCTCACCGCCCGGGTGCCAGAACCGGATCCCGCCCTCCTGGCCCGGGTCGCCCAGCTTCGGCGGCCGGGCGTCGGTGACCTCGTACTCGCCGCCGACGGAGCGGAAGATGTTCAGGAAGGTCATCATGTCGGCCTGCTGCGCGCCGAGCACCTCGACGTGGCCGCGGGTGGCCAGCGCCGCCGCCGCCCAGCTCGCCGCCTCGATCCGGTCCGGGATCGGCCGGTGCGTGTAGCCGTGCAGCTTCGGCACACCCTGGATCTCGATGACCCGGTCGGTGTGCACCTTGATGATCGCGCCCATCTTCTGCAGGATGCAGATCAGGTCGATGATCTCCGGCTCCACCGCGGCGTTGCGCAGCTCGGTGACGCCCTCGGCCATCACGGCCGTCAGCAGCACCTGCTCGGTCGCGCCGACGCTCGGGTACGGCAGGGCGAACTTGGTGCCGTGCAGCCCGTTCGGCGCCGACAGGTGCAGCCCCTCCGGGGTCTTCTCGACCGTCGCACCGAACTCCCGCAGCGCCTGGAGGTGGAAGTCGATCGGGCGCGGCCCGATGTGGCAGCCCCCCAGGTCGGGGATGAAGGCGTGGCCGAGGCGGTGCAGCAGCGGCCCGCAGAAGAGGATCGGGATCCGGCTGGAGCCCGCGTGCACGTTGATCTGGTCCGTGCTGGCGCTCTCCACGTTCGCCGGGTCGAAGACGAGCTCGCCGTCCTCCCCGCCGTCGGTGACCTTGACCCCGTGCAGGCCGAGCAGGCCCCGGACCACCTCGACGTCGCGGATCTTCGGTACGTCGTACAGTCGGCTCGGGCTGTCACCCAGCAGCGCGGCGACCATCGCCTTCGAGACCAGGTTCTTCGCGCCGCGCACGCGGATCCGCCCTTCGAGCGGGGTCCCTCCGTGTACGACCAGGACGTCGTCGGTCAACGCAACCTCCAGCGCGTCGGTGCTGCCGTGTTGATGGTGGGGTCCGCGATTGTCTTCGCTACCCGGAATGCGGCCATGTCGAAACGGCCCGCGTGAGTCGTCGCACCGGCAGCATAGCCCTCGGTGACGATCATGGACCCGGTCACATCGCCCCTGAGGGTACTTATCGGTGATCGGACCCTTTTCCGTGCCAATGCCGCTACGGACGGTGATCAGCCCGCTGCCGGCGGCGGGGTGTCGGCACCGGGCAGGGCCAGCATCTTCTCCAGCGCCACCCGGGCGTGGTGCGCGGTGTCCGGGTCGACGGTGATCTGGTTGACCAGCCGGCCGGCCACCAGCTCCTCCAGCGCCCAGACCAGGTGGGGCAGGTCGATCCGGTTCATGGTCGAGCAGTAGCAGACGGCCTTGTCCAGGAACATGATCTGCTTGTCCGGGTGGGCCAGCGCGAGCCGGCGGACCAGGTTCAGCTCGGTGCCTACCGCCCAGGCCGAGCCGGCCGGGGCCGCCTCGATGGCCTTGATGATGTATTCCGTCGAACCGACGAAGTCGGCGGCGGTGACCACCTCGTGCCGGCACTCCGGGTGGACCAGCACGTTCACGCCCGGCACCCGCTCCCGCACGTCGTCGACGCTGTCCAGCGTGAAGCGGCCATGCACCGAGCAGTGCCCGCGCCACAGGATCATCCGCGCGTCACGCAGCTGCTCCGGGGTGAGCCCGCCGTTGGGCTTGTGCGGGTCGTAGAGGACGCAGTCGTCCAGCGAGAAGCCCATCTCCAGCACCGCCGTGTTGCGACCCAGGTGCTGGTCGGGGAAGAAGAAGACCTTCGACCCCTGCTCGTACGCCCACTCCAGCGCCCGCTTCGCGTTCGAGGAGGTGCAGACCACGCCGCCGTTGCGGCCGACGAAGCCCTTGATGTCCGCCGAGGAGTTCATGTACGTCACCGGGACGGTCTCCGCCGCGATGCCCAGTTCGGTGAGCACGTCCCAGGCGGTCTCGACCTGCGACAGCACCGCCATGTCCGCCATCGAGCAACCGGCGGCCAGGTCGGGCAGGATGACCTTCTGCGCGTCCGAGGTGAGGATGTCGGCGCTCTCGGCCATGAAGTGCACGCCGCAGAAGACGATGTACTCCGCGTCGGGCCGGGCCGCCGCCTCGCGGGCCAGCTTGAACGAGTCACCGGTCACGTCGGCGAACTGGATCACCTCGTCGCGCTGGTAGTGGTGCCCCAGCACGAAGACCTTGCTGCCCAGCGCCGCCTTCGCCGCCGTCGCCCGGGCCACCAGGTCCGGGTCGCTGGGCGCCGGCAGGTCGCCCGGACACTCGACGCCGCGCTCCGTGGCGGGGTCGCTGCCCCGGCCGAGCAGCAGCAGTGCCGTCGCGGTGTTGGAGGGTTCCACCCAGGTCGAAGTCACGTGCCCCATGGTCCCACAGCGCGGCCTCGGCGCAGCCTCCAGCGGTGTGTGCTGCCACACTGCTCGACATGCGCGTGCTGCTCTGTCCGGACAAGTTCGCCGGCACCCTGCCGGCCCCGCAGGTCGCCGACGCCGTGGCCACCGGCTGGCGGGAGGTCGCGCCCGGCGACGACCTGCTCGTGCGGCCCCTGTCGGACGGTGGGCCGGGCTTCATCGACGTGCTCTCCGACGCCCTCGGCGGGCGCCGGATCCCGGTGCCGACCGTCGACCCGCTGGGCCGCCCGACGGCCGGTGAGATCCTGCTCACCGACGACGGTGCGACCGCCTGGCTGGAGAGCGCCCAGGCGTGCGGGCTGCACCTGCTCGACGCGGCCGAGCGGGACCCGAAGACCACCTCCTCGTACGGGCTGGGGGTGCTGGTGGCCGCCGCCGTGGAGGCCGGCGCCCGGACGGTCGTGATCGGGCTGGGCGGCTCCGGCACCAACGACGGCGGCGCGGGCATGCTCACCGCGCTCGGCGTGACCCCGCTGGACGCCACCGGCCAGGCACTGCCGTACGGCGGGGGCGCGCTCGGCGCGGCGGACGCCCTCGACGGCACGCCCCGGCTGCGCGACGCCCGCCTGGTGGCCGCCACCGACGTGGACAACCCGCTGCTCGGGCTGCACGGGGCCAGCAACGTGTTCGGCCCGCAGAAGGGCGCCGACCGGGCCGACGTGCTGCTGCTCGACGCCGCGCTGGAGCGCTTCGCCGCCGTGCTGGAGCGCGACCTGCCCGGCTGCCCCGAACGGCTGGGCGCGCTGCCCGGCGGCGGTGCGGCCGGCGGGCTGGGCGCGGCCGTCCTGGCGCTGGGCGGGCACTGCGAGTCGGGCATCGGCCTGGTCACCCGGGCGATCGGGCTGGACGTCACGCTCGACGAGGTCGACCTGGTGATCACCGGGGAGGGCTCGTTCGACCACCAGTCGCTGCGCGGCAAGGTGGTGGCCGGGGTGGCCGGCGCCGCCCGGGACCGGGGCGTGCCCTGCGTGGTGGTCGCGGGCCGGGTGAGCACCGGGCGGCGGGAGGCCGGGGCGGCCGGGGTGACCGACGCGTACAGCCTGGTGGAGCACTTCGGGGGCGAGGAACGCGGCGGGCTGGCCGCCGCGATGGAGCGCCCGGCCGAGGGGCTGCGGGCGCTCGGCACCCGGCTCGCCCGGCAGTGGAGCCGCTGACCACGGCCCGTGCGGGGGCACGCCGGGCGGCGGCCCTGGTCACGCCGGACGGGTGGGGCCGGCCGTGGCGGCGTACCATCGGATCTGGACCACACCGGGAATGGCTGGGCGACAGGAGATGTTGGCCAGTGCGTCCGGACCCAACCGCGCAGGGAGATTTCACGTGACCACGCCAGCGCAGACCGAGTCGACCGAGGCCAAGGCCCCCACGTCCGTCGTCCTCACCGACGTCGCGGCGCAGAAGGTCAAGGCCCTGATCGAGCAGGAGGGCCGCGACGACCTGCGGCTCCGGGTCGCCGTGCAGCCGGGTGGCTGCTCCGGCCTGCGGTACCAGCTCTTCTTCGACGAGCGGTCGCTCGACGGTGACGTCGTCACCGACTACGACGGTGTCGAGGTCGTCGTCGACCGGATGAGCGCCCCCTACCTGACCGGCGCCACCATCGACTTCGCCGACCGGATCGACGCCCAGGGCTTCACCATCGACAACCCCAACGCGGGCAACTCCTGCGCCTGCGGTGACTCGTTCAGCTGAGCCAGACCTCCGCTGACCACGGCGGGGCCGTCCTCCGGGGCGGCCCCGCCGTTGTCTTCCGGTCGGGAACGAGCCGTCGGGAAGATGACCCGGGGCCGACCGACCGGTCATCCTGAGGGGGCCGGGCCGGTAGGCTGACCGGCGCCCTGCTCCCGACCCCGAGGGTTGACATGAAGATCGCCGTGACCGGCTCGATCGCCACCGACCATCTGATGAACTTCCCCGGTCGCTTCGCCGACCAGTTCATCGCCGATCAGTTGCACAAGGTCTCGCTCTCCTTCCTGGTGGACGACCTGGTGCTGCGGCGCGGCGGGGTGGCGGCCAACATCGCCTTCGGCATGGGGCAGCTCGGCCTGCGCCCGGTCCTGGTCGGCGCGGTCGGCGCGGACTTCGCCGACTACCGCTCCTGGCTGGAGCGCCACGGCGTCGACTGCGACTCGGTGCACGTCAGCGAGGTGGCGCACACCGCCCGGTTCGTCTGCACCACGGACACCGACATGTGCCAGATCGCCTCGTTCTACGCCGGGGCGATGAGCGAGGCGCGCAACATCGAGCTGGCGCCCGTGGCCCGCCGCCTCGACGGGCTGGACCTGGTCCTGGTCGGCGCGAACGACCCGGAGGCGATGCTGCGGCACTCCGCCGAGTGCCGGGAGCGCGGCTACCGGTTCGCCGCCGACCCGTCCCAGCAGCTCGCCCGCATGGACGGTGAGGACGTCGTCGGGCTGATCGAGGGCGCCGAGTACCTGATGACCAACGACTACGAGAAGTCGCTGCTGCAGAGCAAGGCCGGGCTGACCGACGCGCAGCTGCTCGACCGGGTCAAGGTGCGGGTCACGACGCTGGGCAAGCACGGGGTGGAGATCGCCGGGCGGGACTTCGACCCGATCCACGTGCCGATCGCGCGGGAGACCCAGGCCGTCGACCCGACCGGCGTCGGCGACGGGTTCCGGGCCGGCTTCTTCACCGCCCTCTCCTGGGGGCTTGGGCTGGAGCGGGCCGCCCAGGTCGGCTCCCTGCTCGCCACGCTGGTGCTGGAGACCGTCGGCACCCAGGAGTACGAGGTCCGCCGCGACCTGTTCGTCAAGCGCCTGGCCGAGTCGTACGGCGACGTCGCCGCCGAGGAGGTCCGCCCGCACCTCATGCCGTGACGTGACACCGGCGCTGGTCGCGTCGCCGGGCCGCCGGGACTGGTGAGGAACACCCCCGGCGGCCCCGCCGCCCTGCGGCGGGAACGGCGGCGTGGTGCGGGTCGGACCCTCGCGCCACCCGGGTCAGTGGCGGCGGCGGACGTCGAAGGCGGGGCCGTCCGGGCCGGTGATCGTGCCGAGGAACTCGTGGCCGCGCATCCGGCACCAGGCCGGGATGTCCACCGCTGCGGCCGGGTCGTCGGCGAGCACCCGCACCACCGTGCCGACGGGCAGCTCGGGCAGCCGCCGGGCCGCCGCGATCACCGGCAGCGGGCAGCGCTGACCGCGGCAGTCGAGGATCTCCGCCGGCGCCGTCACAGCCCCACCACCCCGGCCTCGGCGCGCAGTCGCGCCACGACGCCGGGCAGTTCGGCGAGGAACCTCTCGACGTCGGCCTCCGTCGTCTCCCGGTGCAGCGAGACCCGTACGTTGCCGTGCGAGAGCACCCCCATCGCCTCCAGCACGTGCGACGGCCGCAGCGTCGACGACGTGCACGAGGAGCCCGAGGAGACGGCGAACCCGCGCCGGTCGAGCGCGTGCAGCAGGGCCTCGCCGTCGACGTAGAGGCAGGAGAAGGTCACCAGGTGCGGCAGGCGGTGGTCGGGGTCACCCACCACCTCCACGTCGGGCACCTCGGCCGCCACCCGGTCCCGGATCCGGGCCACCAGCGGCGCCAGCCGGGCCGCCTCGGCCGCGGCGTCGGCCGCCGCCGCGCGCAGGCTCGCCGCCGCCGCCACCACCGCCGGCAGGTTGAGCGTGCCCGGCGTACGCCCCGCCTCCCGCTCGTCGGCCGGCCAGGGCGACTCCCAGCGGGTGCCCTTGCGTACGACCAGCAGCCCCACCCCGGGCGGCCCGCCCCACTTGTGCGCGCTGGCGGTCAGCACCGACCAGCCCGCCGGCACCGGGGCCCGGCCCACCACCTGGGCGGCGTCCACGTACAGCGGCACTCCGGCCTCGGCGCACTCCCGCGCAGCCCCGGTCACCGGCTGGAGCGTGCCGACCTCGTGGCTGGCGGCGATCAGCGCGGCCAGCGCCACCCCCGGCGCCCGGACCGCCGCCGCCCAGCGGTCCAGGTCGAGCCGGCCGAGCCGGTCCACCGGTACGGACGTCGCCGTGCCGCCCGCCGCGACGTGCTTCTCGGCGGCGTGCAGCACCGCCGAGTGCTCGATCGCGGAGTGCACCAGGGCGGCGCCGACCCGACGCCGGCCGGTCAGGCCCCCCAGCACGGCGGAGTGCGCGGCCGCCGTACCGCTGGGGGTGAAGGAGAGTTCGTCCGCGCGGACGCCGAGCGTCTGCGCGCAGGCCTCGCGGGCGGCGTCGAGGAGTTGACGGGCGCGGCGGGCCTGCGTGTAGAGCCGGCCGGGGTCGGCCCAGCCGTCGTCGAGGGCGGCCAGCAGCGCCTGCCGGGCGACCGGATGCAGCGGCGCGGCGGTGGCCGCGTCCAGGTAGACCGGGGATGCGCTCACGCGAGCCAACGTATCGCGCCGGTATGCCCAAGATCCCCCCGATGGGGGCCGACAGCGACCCCAACACGGTCCAGCCCGTCATGGTCGAGTAATCTGCGACCGTCGGTGACGCCTTTGCCGCTGGTGCTGTCGCTCCGCAGGCGGAGGGCAGGGACAAGACACCGCGGCGCGCTAGGGAGGCAGGACCAGGTGGTCGCAAGGAGTTCGGAGGTACGGCCGTCGGCCGTACGGCACAGCGCTTCCTCAGGAGCCGGTGGGCGCCGGGGACGTGGTGCCGGTCGGATCGCCGGGCTCGGCCTCGGCGGAGCGGCGCTGCTGGTCCTGCTCACGGGCTGCGACGTCGGCGCGGCCTTCGGCGGCTTCGGCTGGCCGCAGGGCGGCATCACGCCCGAGTCGCACCGGATGTACGACCTGTGGATCGCCTCGTGCATCGCGGCGCTCGCGGTCGGCGTCTTCGTGTGGGGCCTGATCTTCTGGTGCGTCGTGCGCTACCGCAAGCGGGGCAACGAGCTGCCGGTGCAGACCCGTTACAACATGCCGATGGAGTTCCTCTACACCATCGCGCCGATCCTGATCGTCTCCGTGCTGTTCTACTACACGGCGGTCGTGCAGACCGACGTGGTGCGGACGACCAAGAACCCCGACGTCACGGTCGAGGTGGTCGCGTTCAAGTGGAACTGGCAGTTCAACTACCGCGACGGTCAGGGCCAGGACGCCAACACGGTCGCCTCCGTGCTCGGCACCAGTGAGGTCATCCCGATCCTGGTGCTGCCGACCGACCGGTCCATCCGGTTCGAGGAGACCAGCCGCGACGTCATCCACTCGTTCTGGGTGCCGGAGCTGCTGTTCAAGCGCGACGTCATGCCGGGCAAGATCCGCAACGTCTTCGAGGTCTCGAAGCTGGAGTCCGAGGGCGCCTACGTCGGCCGCTGCGCGGAGCTCTGCGGCAGCTACCACGCCTTCATGAACTTCGAGCTGCGGGTCGTCTCCCCGGAGAAGTACGAGCAGTTCCTGGCGGCCAAGCGGGACGGCAGGTCCACGCAGGAGGCGCTGACGGCCATCGGCGAGGACCCGTACGCGAAGACCACGAAGCCGTTCGAGACCCGTCGCACCGAGGCCAACTTCAACCCGGACGACGCGCCGGCCGGCGCGGGAAGCTGAGGGATCGGGCATGAAGACCGAGTGGCGCATCTTCCTGGTCATCGCCGGGTTCCTGCTCTTCGCCACCGCTCTCTACGGCGGGTGGACCGCCGCCGACTCCGGCGGCCAGGTCGAGTGGGTCGGCACGGTCGCCCTGCTGCTGAGCTTCCTGCTCTGCACGATGTGCGGCGGCTTCTTCTGGTTCGTCTCCCGCCGGATCGACCTTCGGCCGGAGGACCGGCCGGACGGCGAGATCGCCGACGGCGCGGGCGAGATCGGCTTCTTCAGCCCGGGCAGCTACTGGCCGTTCGGCCTGGCGATCGCCGTCGGGTTGGCCGGCTTCGGGCTCGCGTTCTGGCAGTTCTGGCTGCTCGGCCTCGGCATGCTGGCGGTCACGTTCTCCGTCTGCGGCCTGCTGTTCGAGTAC
This sequence comes from Micromonospora sp. DT62, assembly GCF_049847285.1. Lineage (NCBI taxonomy): Bacteria > Bacillati > Actinomycetota > Actinomycetes > Micromonosporales > Micromonosporaceae > Micromonospora > Micromonospora sp. DT62. Next base: position 290,732 of record NZ_JBNCOB010000005.1, on the reverse strand, counting down.
TACAGCGGCACCCGGCGCACCGCCGAGCACTGATCGGTCGGTCACCCGCGAACGTCCCGAAGGCCCGCCTCCCCCGGGGAGGCGGGCCTTCGGCGTGGAACGGGTGGTGCGGGCCGTGGTCGGAGGTCAGGTCGTGCGCGCGCCGGACGCGGTTGGGCGGGGCCGAGAGCCGGTCCTGCGGGGTGCCGGCCGTGCCCGGAGGCCGGGTCGCGTGGATGCCGAACGTGTGCGGCAGCGGCGCTGAGCGGACACCGCGCGGGGCCCGACGCCCGCTCAGCGGTGGCGGTGGTCTCAGGCGGCGCGGCGGCGGGTCGCCGGGCGGTGCCGGCCGCTCCGACGCGCCAGGCGGAACGTGAAGGTGGTGACGAGCACGGCCGCGCCGCAGCCCGTGCAGACCAGTTCGGGGCAGTCGGCGCCGTGGCCGTCGGCGCACGGCGGCGCCTCGAACGGCTCGACGCCCTCACAGGTGTCGCAGTAGAGCTCGCGCTCCGACACGGGCGTCTCCTCTCGCTCCGGTCCCGCGGGGGTGTGTCGCACACGCCCGACGGGGATCGCCGCGCTCGACGGCGCAGGACGGATGTGGGAACTACTCAGCTGTAGTTTCCCACGGGGGTCCGACAACCTTCGGGCGGCACCCGGCGGTGCCCGGTGCTCACAGGGAGCGCGCGACCTCGATCCAGCGGTCGAGGACGCGGGCGGCGGCCCCGGAGTCGACGGACTCGGCGGCCCGGTCGATCCCGGCCCGCAGGGCCCCGGTGAGGTCGCCGTCGAGCGGGCCCTGCGTGGCCAGCGCCGCCGCCGCGTTGACCAGGACCGCGTCGCGCACCGGGCCGGTCTCGCCGGCCAGCAGCCGACGGACCACGTCCGCGTTGAAGGCGGCGTCACCGCCGCGCAGGTCGGCCAGGGTGGCCCGGGGTACGCCGAGGTCGGCGGCGTCCAGCAGCGACTCCCTGACGACGCCGCCCTGGGCCGCCCAGACGCGGGTCGGCGCGGCGGTGGTGAACTCGTCCAGCCCGTCCTCGCCGCGCATCACCAGCACGGAGTCGCCCCGGGCGGCGAAGACGCCGGCCATCACCGGGGCCATCCGGGCGTCGAAGCAGCCGACCGCTCCGGCGCGGGGCCGCGCCGGGTTGGTCAGCGGGCCGAGGAAGTTGAACACCGTGGGCACGCCCAGCTCCCGGCGTACCGGGCCGGTGTGCCGCATCCCGGGGTGGAACCGGGCCGCGAAGCAGAAGCCCATGCCGGCCTCGGCGACGCACCGGGCCACCCCCTCGGGGCCCAGGTCGAGCGGCACGCCGAGGAACTCCAGCACGTCGGCGGTGCCGCAGGAGGAGGAGGCCGCCCGGTTGCCGTGCTTGACCACCCGGACACCGGCGCCGGCCACCACCAGCGAGGCCATGGTCGAGATGTTGACGGTGTGCGCGAGGTCACCGCCGGTGCCGACCACGTCGAGGGCGGTCGCGCGCAGCTCGTCGGGCAGCTCGACCGGGACCGCCCGGCCGAGCATCGCCTCCACCAGACCGGCCAGCTCGGCCGAGGTCTCACCCTTGGCGCGCAGCGCGACGACGAAGCCCGCCATCTGCGCCGGGGCGGCCGAGCCGGCCATGATCTCGCCCATCGCCCAGGCGGTGTCGGCGGTGGCGAGTTCCTCGCCGCGCAGGAGCGTGTTGAGCAGGTGCGGCCAGGTCCGATCGCCCAAGGCGGGCCTCCCGAGCGTGCGAGATGCGGGTGGGATGGAACCGGCACCGGTCGGCCCGGCGCCGTGGCGGCCGGAGCGGGGGACGTCAGGCGGGTGCGTGCGTCCGCAGCAGCTCGGCCACCGTGGTGCCGGTGGTCACCGGGTCGAGCGGGTGCATCAGGGTGGCGTCGACCTCGGCGTACGCCGCGAGCCACCGGTCGGCGGCGCGGGCGATCACCACACAGGTCGGGGGGGCGTCGGCCCGGTCGTCCTTGATCTGCCGGGCGATGCCGATGCCGCCGCCCGGGCTCGCCTCGCCGTCGAGCACCAGCAGGTCGATCTCGTAGTCGTCGACGAGCCGGACGCACTCCGCGTAGTCGGACGCCTCGGCGAACTCGACCCGCAGGCCGGGCGCGGGGCGTGGCCCGACGGCGAGCCGCATCCGGTCGCGGACCTCCGGGTCGTCGCTGTAGAGCAGGACGGTGCAAAGACGATCGCTCATGCCGGCACTCCGCTTCGCTCCGTGCCGTCGTGCGGCACCATCACACTGAGCTTGATGATTCTTTCGCTGCGCGCTCGTCGGTCGGACTGGCTCCCACCTCGTGGCCGCCCGCTGATCGTACCGGTCGGTGTGAGGTGTGCGACGTCCGCCCAGCGGCGGCGCCGGGGCGTACCGGCTGGCCCCGTTCAGGCCGTGGACTCCGCGGCGCGCTGACGGGCCTCCTGGCGGTCCAGGTCGCGGTCGACGCGGCGGGCCTCCCGCTCGGCGTGCCGCATCCACTGCACGACCAGCACGGCCAGCATCGTCACGCTGACGAACTCGCCGCCGGCCCAGAGGATGCCGCCGGCGACCACCTGGTCCTGCCACGGGTCCGACCAGGTGAGCCCGAGCGACGGGTACCAGTCGCCGCCGAAGAGCGTGCTGCTCTGCATGATGGTGAGGCCGAGCACGGTGTGGAACGGCACGGAGAGCAGCATCAGCAGCGCCCGGGCCGGGTACGGCCAGCGGCCCGGCAGCGGGTCGAGCCCGAGCAGCGGCCAGAAGAACACGCAGCCGGTGATGATGAAGTGCGCGTGCACGACCTCGTGCGCCCACACGTGCTCCAGCGTGTAGCGGTACAGGTCGGTGAAGTAGAGCGCGAACGGGTTCACCACGAAGATGGCGAACGCCACCAGGGGGAAGCTGTAGATCCGGGCGATCCGGCTGTGCACGACCGCCAGCAGCCGCTTGCGCGGTCGCGGCGGCAGGGTGCGCAGGGCCAGCGTCACCGGCGCGCCCAGCGCGAGGAAGATCGGCGAGATCATGGAGAGCACCATGTGCTGGACCATGTGCACCGACAGCAGTGCCGTGTCGTACGCGTGCAGGCCGCTGACGGTGACCGCCGCGATGCCGCCGAGGCCGGGGCCGAGGAAGAAGACCGTCCGGGCGACCGGCCACCGGTCGCCCCGGATCCGCAGCCGGTGCACCCCGTAGAGGTAGACGCCGGCGGCCAGCACCAGGCCGACGGCGAGCCAGCTGTCCAGCCTGGTCTCGGTGAACACCGAGGTCACGGTGAACGGTGGCGGGGTGGCCGCGCTCGCCGCCGGCGCGGCGACGGCGGCTGCGGCGGAGATCGGATCGGCGTGCAGCACGCTTTTCAGCCTAGGTCAGGCGAACCGGACTGCCCCGATCGGGCTGTGGATGCCACGGGTTTGGCCCCCCGCTGATCGGCGGCCCCGGTCAGGGGCAATAATGACCGCGTGACTGCGGCCCCAGCCATTGACAAGAGCCGGATCCACTCCCTGACCCGACCCAACATGGTCAGCGTCGGGACGATCGTGTGGCTCTCCAGCGAACTCATGTTCTTCGCGGCGCTGTTCGCGATGTACTTCTCCATCCGCGCGGCGGCGCCGGAGCAGTGGGCGAAGCACACCGAGCACCTCAACATCCCCTACGCGACCACCTTCACGGTGATCCTGGTGTTGTCCTCGGTGACCTGCCAGCTCGGGGTGTTCGCCGCCGAGAAGGGTGACGTCCACGCGCTACGGCGCTGGTTCACGATCACCTTCGTGATGGGCCTGATCTTCGTCCTCGGCCAGCTCAACGAGTACCGCGAGCTGGTGCACGCGGGCATCAAGATCAACGAAGACGGTTACGGGTCGATGTTCTACCTGACCACCGGCTTCCACGGCCTGCACGTGGCCGGCGGTCTGGTTGCCTTCATCATCTTCATGATCCGCACCACCATGGGCCGGTTCACACCGGCGCAGGCCACGTCGGCGATCGTCGTGTCCTACTACTGGCACTTCGTCGACGTCGTGTGGATCGGGCTCTACGCCATGATCTACTGGCTTCAGTGATCTTGGCGCGTCACGAACCGCGCCGCTGCTTCGTCCCCTGAGACAAGGTCCAACCGGTTAAGGACACAGGTCATGACTTCTGACAACGACCGCCGACGCGGTCTGCTCGCGCGGCTGCGCGAGCGGCCCGCCGCGCGCAGCAGGGGCCGCCGCCGGCTGGGCGCCGCGGTCCGGCTGTTCGCCGCGCTGATGCTGGCCGGCGGCGCCTACACCGTCTTCGCCCCCGGCGCGCAGGCGCAGGACACCCCGCTCACCGGTGCCGCCGCAGAGGGCAAGGCGCTGTTCGACGTGAGCTGTGTGACCTGTCACGGTCGCAACGCGCAGGGCGTCGAGGGGCGTGGGCCGAGCCTGATCGGCGTCGGCGCGGCCTCGGTCGAGTTCCAGGTCGGCTCCGGCCGCATGCCGATGGCCCGGCAGGAGGCCCAGGCCCAGCGCAAGCCGGTGCTCTTCACCGACGAGGAGACCCGCCAGCTCGCGCAGTACGTCCAGGAACTCGGCGGCGGCCCGGTGGTGCCCGACGGCGACAACCTGCACGCCGACGGGAACGTCGCCGCCGGCGGCGAGCTGTTCCGGATCAACTGCGCGCAGTGCCACGCCTTCGGCGGCGGCGGCGGCGCCCTCTCCTCCGGCAAGTACGCGCCGAGCCTGCGCCCGGCCACCGACCGGCAGATCTACGCCGCCATGCTGAGCGGCCCGCAGAACATGCCGGTCTTCGGCGACAACCAGATCTCCCCGGACCAGAAGGCGGACCTCATCGCCTACATCCAGGAGACCCTGAAGCACGACCAGGACCCGGGCGGCTTCAACCTCGGTCGGTACGGGCCGTCCACCGAGGGCCTGGCGATCTTCCTGGTGGGCATCGTCGCGCTCGTCTTCGCGAGCCTGTGGATTGCGGGCAAGTCGTGACCGGGCGGCTCATCCGATTCAGTGCCGTGGTGCCGCAGCGCGGCACCGCCCGTAGCGAGGTGACGGCATGACCACGCACACCGAGCACCAGGCCCAGCAGGGCCGGGAGCCGCTCGACGTGAACACCCCCGGGCTCAGCCAGTTCGACATCGTCCGCGAGGGCGCGCGCCGGGACGACATCGAGATCGTCCACTACGAGCCGCAGGTGGTGCCGGGCAGCAAGGCCGAGCGCCGGCTGACCCGTACGGTCGCGTCGTTCTTCCTGCTGACCGGCCTGGCGGCGACCGCGTTCCTGGTGATCTACATCTGGTGGCCGTGGGAGTACTCCCCGGGTAGCGGCGGCGACAAGTGGTACACGCCGCTGCTCGGCGTCACCCTCGGCGTGGCCCTGCTCGGCGTCGGCTTCGGCATCCTGACCTGGGGCAAGAAGCTGCTGCCGAAGGAGGTCTCGATCCAGGACCGGCACGAGGGTGCCGTCGCCTCCGACGACCGGATCATCACCGGCCAGACCATGCTCTACATGGCCGACGAGTTGGGCGTGAAGCGCCGGCCGCTGCTCGGCATCTCGCTGCTGGCCGGTCTCGCGCCGGTCGGCGCGGTCGCCGCGGCGCCCCTGGTCGGCGGCCTGATCTCCCAGCCGCACAAGAACAACCAGATGTTCAGGACGGGCTTCGCCCCGACCGCGAGCGGCGAGAAGATCCGCCTGGTCCGCGAGGACGGCCGGCCGGTCCGCCCGGCGGACGTCAGCGCGGGCGGCCAGATCACCGTCTTCCCCGGCATCGACCACGGCGTGAGCAACCTGCACGCGGACTCGCCGACCCTGCTGATCCACCTGCGGGACTCCGACGCGCAGAAGTCGCGCCAGGCCAACGAGCGTGAGCAGCACGGCGACTACATGTGGGGCAACTTCGCCGCGTTCTCCAAGATCTGCACGCACGCCGGCTGCCCGGCGAGCCTGTACGAGCAGCAGACCAACCGCCTGCTCTGCCCGTGCCACCAGTCGCAGTTCCTGATCACCGACAACGCCCGGCCCATCTTCGGCCCGGCCAGCCGACGGCTGCCGCAGCTGCCGATCGAGGTGGACTCCGAGGGCTACTTCGTGGCCAAGTCCGACTACACCGAGACCGTCGGGCCAGACTTCTGGGAGCGGCCGTGAAGCGGCGCAAGTTTGACAAGGCAGCAGTCCCGGGGAACGTCGCCCGGGGAGTGGACGACCGCTTCCAGGTGGCCACCCCGCTGCGCCGGCTGCTGAACAAGGTCTTCCCGGACCACTGGTCGTTCCTGCTCGGCGAGATCGCGCTGTTCTCGTTCGTCGTCCTGCTGCTGACCGGCGTCTTCCTGACCTTCTTCTACGAGCCGGCGATGACCGAGGTCGTCTACAACGGCAGCTACGCCCCGCTGCGGGGCACGCCGATGTCGGCCGCGTACGCCTCCAGCCTGGACATCTCGTTCGACGTCCGCGGTGGCCTGATCATGCGGCAGATGCACCACTGGTCGGCGCTGCTGTTCATGGCCGCCATCGTGGTGCACATGCTCCGGGTCTTCTTCACCGGCGCGTTCCGCAAGCCGCGTGAGACCAACTGGATCATCGGCTCGCTGCTGTTCTGGGTCGGCTTCCTCGCCGGCTTCACCGGCTACTCGCTGCCGGACGACGGCCTCTCCGGCACCGGCCTGCGGATCGCCTCGGCGATCATGCTCTCCATCCCGGTGGTCGGCTCCTGGGTCACCTCGTCGGTCTTCGGCGGGGAGTTCCCGGGCACGATCATCATCAGCCGGTTCTACATCGCCCACGTGCTGCTCGTCCCGGGCCTGCTGCTCGCGCTGATCGGCGCCCACCTGGGCCTGGTCTTCAAGCAGAAGCACACCCAGTGGCCCGGCCCCGGCCGGACCAACGGCAACGTGGTCGGCGAGCGGATGTTCCCCCGCTACGCGATCAAGCAGGGCGGCTTCTTCATGGTCGTCTTCGGCGTGATCGCGCTGATGGGCGGCCTGTTCCAGATCAACCCGATCTGGCTGTTCGGCCCGTACGAGGCGTGGGTGGTCTCGGCCGCCAGCCAGCCCGACTGGTACGTCATGTTCCTCGACGGCTCGACCCGCCTGATGCCCAACTGGGAGATCAACATCCCGCTCGGCGACGGGTACGTGATCCCGCCGCTGTTCTGGCCGACGGTCGTGCTGCCGGGCATCCTGGTCGGCCTGTCGACGCTCTACCCGTTCCTGGAGGCCCGGCGCCTCAAGGACACCAGGAGCCACAACCTGCTCCAGCGTCCCCGGGACGTGCCGGCCCGGACCGCCCTGGGCGCCATGGCGCTGGCGTTCTTCGTCGTGCTGACCCTCTCCGGCGCCAACGACGTCATCGCCGACAAGTTCCAGATCAGCCTGAACGCGATGACCTGGGCCGGCCGTATCGGCCTGCTGGTGCTGCCGCCGCTGGCGTACTACGTCACCTACCGGATCTGCCTGGGTCTCCAGCAGCACGACCGGGAGGTGCTCGCCCACGGTGTCGAGACCGGCATCATCCGGCGCCTGCCGGACGGCCGGTTCGAAGAGGTGCACCAGCCGCTCGCGGCGGCCGACGGGCACGGCGACGGCCACGGCGCGCTGCCGTACGCCGGCTGGGTCGTGCCGAAGAAGATGAACCGGCTCGGTGCCCTCGGCCCGGCCATCCGGGGCTTCTTCTACCCGATCGAGAAGCCGGCCGAGGCGCCGGTCTCGCCGGGTCACCCGCCGGTCGAGCCCCGCCCGGAGCGGGAGGAGATCGGCAGCGGCGAGAGCCGCCGCTGACCCCGCGACACCTCGACGTGGCGCCCACCGGAGTCCTCCGGCGGGCGCCACGTCCGTTTCCGCCCCCCGACGGTCCGACACGGGCGTGTCAGTCGGTCGGCTCCCCGACGGGGGAACGCAGGAATAACCCCGGTCAGCCGGGTATCCGTGCGATCCAACGTCTCAAGGGGGGGAAGCATGTTGGGTATCAAACGCCTCGGCCTGCTGGCCGCGCTGGTGCTGGTGGGGATCGCGCCGGCTGCGGCGGCACAGGCCGCGGTGCAGCCGTCACAGCAGGACACCCAGTACCTGCAGGCCGTGCACCAGGTGAATCTGTTCGAGATCACCGCGGGTGACCTGGCCCAGCAGAAGGGCCAGAGCCAGGGGGTCAAGGACCTGGGCGCCCGGCTCAAGACGGACCACACCCAGCTCGACCAGACGGTGCAGCAGACCGCGTCGCAGCTGGGCGTGGAGTTGCCGAGTGAGCCCACCGCGGATCAGCAGTCCGTCCTCGACCAGCTGAACAACGCCAGCGGCGAGGAGTTCGACCGGCTCTGGGTGACCAGCGAGCTGGCCGGCCACGTCCAGGCCATCCAGGCCACCCAGACGGAGATCTCGCAGGGCTCCGAGCAGTCGGTGGTCCAGCTGGCCCAGACCGCCCTGCCGACCCTGCAGGCGCACTACGACGCGCTGGTGCAGCTGGCGGAGCAGCTGGGCATCCCGGTGCCGCAGACCAGCGCCAGCGGCACCCCGAGCCCGGGTGGCACGACGCCGGCTCCGGGTGGCACCACCGAGTCGCCGGCTCCGGGTGGCACCAACACCGAGTCGCCGGCTCCGGGCGGCACCATCGAGACGCCGGCTCCCGCGGGTAGCTGACGTCGCCTCACCATGACGGGCGGTCCGCCTTCCGGGCGGGCCGCCCGCCGGGCTTCAGCTGAGGAAGGTGCCCTTCCTTACCGGCGTCCGCCTCAGTCGGCGTTCGCGAGGCCGATCGCGAAGGCCTCCTCCAGATCGTGCTGGGAGTACGCCCGGAAGGCGATGTGCGACTCGGTGTTGAGCACCCCGGGCACCTTGGAGATGCTGCCGGCGATCACCTGCGCGATCTGCTCGAACTCCCGGACCCGGACCATCGCGATCAGGTCGACGTGGCCCGCCACCGAGTAGACCTCGCTGACGCCGGGCAGGTTGGCCAGGTTCTCGGCCACCTCGGGGATCGAGTCGGTGGCGCAGTCGATCAGCACGATGGCGGTGATCACGGGACATTTCTCCGTTCGTCGGCGTCGTCGCCCATGCTAGAGGCTTCCCCGGCCCGGGGCCGGTGGTGTGCCGGGGACGGTGAGGGCGGTGCCGGCGCGTACCGCGTCGCGCAGGTGCTCGCCGGGGCCGACGGTGGCGCCGGGCCAGACGACCGCCCGCTCCACGTCGCCGTGCACGACGGCGCCCGCGCCGACCACCGCCGAGCGGCAGCGGCCCGTGACCGTGGCCGTCGGGTCCACCAGGTTGCCGCCGCCGGCCGCGTGCAGGTTGGCCGCCAGGTAGTCGGCCGGGGTGCCGGTGTCGTAGAAGGTGCCGGGATACGGCACGACGGCCAGCGCGCCGGCCGCCTCCGCCGGACGCCAGAGCGCCCGGACGAGGTCGCCGAACCCGACCGGCAGCTCCCGTACCAGCCGCCACGGCAGCAGCGAGAAGCCGGTGAAGACGTGGCCGTCGAAGGTGCCCGGTGCCGCCGGGTCAGGGGCGGGCCGGCCGAGCAGGCGTACGGAGTCGCCGTCCCAGTCGTGCAGCAGCGCGGCGATGTCGGGGCCCGGGGGACGGGCCGGGTCGGCGAGGTAGGCGTCGGCGTTGCCGACCAGCACCCCGCGCCCGCCGATCCAGTCCCGCAGGTTCGCCACGCCGCCGGCGGTGCCGAGCGGGTCGCCCGGCTCGACCGAGAGGTGGGCGCGGTCCCCGACGTGCTCGACGACCTGGTCGCCCAGGTAGCAGGCGTTGACGGCGACCAGGCCGGGCCCGACCAGGCCGAGCCCGGCCAGCCGGTGCAGCGCCCGGTCGAGCAGGGGCACGTTGCCGACCGGGCAGAGGGCCTTGGGCAGCCGCTCGGTCAGCGGCCGCAGCCGGGTGCCCTCGCCGGCGGCGAGCGCCACCGCGCAGACCTCGGCCGGGCCGTGGCCAGTCGCCGAGGAGGCGGTGGCCGGGCCGTCGGCGGCGCGGCCGACGGTCACGGCTTCGTGTCGGGCACCGGTGGCGGGAACTGCCCGGCCAGAGGCCCGATGTCGTAGTACGCGAGCAGCCGGGCCGTCGGCCAGGTCAGCTTGGGCAGGTCGTCCAGCGGGTGCCAGGCGGCCTCGTAGACCTCGGCCCCGTCGACCTTCAACTCGGTGCTCGACGCCGGCACCTCGGCGGTGAACACGACGTCCACCCAGCCCTTGGCGTGCACCACGGCGTTCGGCACGGCGGGGCTCAGCTGCCGGGGCGACAGCCGGATGCCGGACTCCTCGTGCAGCTCCCGGGCGGCGCCCACCACCGGCGCCTCGCCCTTCTGCAACAGGCCGGCCGGCAGCCCCCAGCCCCTGCCGGGCGGCTGACGCAGCAGCAGCAGCCGGCCCGCGCCGTCGGCCTCGCTGTCCCGGACCAGGGTGACCGCGCCGACGATGTACTTCGGCACGGCCAGCCGGACCAGGCGGCGGCGTACCGGCAGTGGCAGCCGGTAGAAGACCTGGTAGACGACGGCTCGACCGGTGGCGCGCGAGCGGGGGATCATGCGTCCAGGCTAGTGGCCGCGAGGAGCGTTCGGACCACCCGGGCCCGGGGCGGTCACTGCCGGTGGTCCACCAGGTCGATGAGCTGGCGTACGACCGTGTCCGGTTCGATCACCCGGTCGAAGACCGCGACCAGCAGCGTCTCCAGGTCGGGGTAGCCCAACTCCTCCGACAGCCGCAGCAGCGGCAGGTCGCTGGCGAGGCCCCGGTCGTGCTTGCGCAGGGCCAGCCCGATGGTGGCCCGGCCGAGGCGGACCTTGTCGGTGATGGAGATGCCGGGCTCGGTGTGCTCGGCGAACCACCGGCTGATCTGCATCTGCGCCTGCGGCGACTTGACGAAGCCGAGCCACTCCCGGCGGGGGCCACGCGGGGCGGCGTCGGCGTCGAAGCCGTTTTCTGCGTCGGTCTCGGTGAAGATCTCCACCACGTCGCCCTCGTCCAGTTCGGAGGCGAGCGGGGCCAGCCGGCCGTTGATCCGCGCCGCGAGGCAGTGGTCGCCCCGCTCGGTGGCCAACTCGTACGCGAGGTCCACCGGGGTCGCCCCGGCGGGCAGCACGACCTGTCGCCCGTCGGCGAAGACCTGGATCTGCGCCTCGGCGAGGTCGCAGCGCAGCGATTCGAGGAACTGGGCCGGGTCGGCCGTGTCCTGCTCCCAGTCGAGCACCCGGCGCAGCCAGTCGAGCTGCTCCGCCCGGGCCGTGCCGCCGCCGGAGCGCGGGAAACGGAAGTCGGCGGCGACCCCGTACTCCGCCGAGCGGTGCATCTCCACGGTGCGGATCAGCACCTCCACGGTGCGGTTCCTGGGCCCGCAGACGGTGGTGTGCAGCGAGCGGTAGAGGTTGTTCTTGGGGGAGGCGATGAAGTCCTTGAACCGGCCGGGGACCGGCCGCCACACGCCGTGGACCGCGCCGAGGGCCGCGTAGCAGTCGGTCGCCGGGCCGTCCACCACGATCACGATGCGGGGCAGGTCGAAGGGGGCACTGTGGCCGCCGGCCACGGTGTCCTTCCAGATCGAGTAGAGGTGCCGGGAGCGGGGGGTCACCGCCGCGTCCACCCGGCTGCGCCGCAGGGCCGACTTCGCGTGGGTGACCACCTCGTCGAGGTACGCGTCCCAGCCGGGCCGGTCGTGCACGTGCCGGGCGATCCGGGCGTGCTCGTCGGGCTCCAGGTGCAGCAGCACCACGTCGTCGAGCTCGCGCTTGAGCGTCTGGATGCCGAGCCGGTCGCAGAGCGGGACCAGCACCTCCTGCGTCTTGCGGGCGATCCGCTCCCGGGACGCCGCGGACCGGACGCCCAGGGTGCGCATGTTGTGCAGCCGGTCGGCCAACTTGATGATCAGGACCCGGACGTCCTTGCCGGCCGCGATGATCATCTTGCGGATCGTCTCGGCCTCGGCGGCCTTGCCGTAGAAGGCCTTGTCGAACTTGGTCACCCCGTCGACCAGGTGCGCCACCTCCGGCCCGAAGTCCTCGGCGAGCGCCTGGAGGGTGTAGCGGGTGTCCTCCACGGTGTCGTGCAGCAGCGCGGCGACCAGGGTGATGGCGTCCATGCCGATCTCGGCGCAGATCTGGGCCACCGCCAGCGGGTGCGTGATGTAGGGCTCGCCGCTCTTGCGGAACTGCCCGCGGTGCATGTTCTCCGCGATGGTGTAAGCCCGGCGCAGCACGGAGGGCTCGGTGCCGGGATGGATCGTCCGGTGGGTCCGGACGAGTTGGCTGACCGGATCGGTGTCGGCGGTGGGCCAGCTCAGCAGTGAGCGCAGCCGGCGGGCCAGCGGCAGCTCGCCCGCATGGGTCGGAAGGGCGCCCCCCAGGGCGGCGCCGTGTCCGGCGTCGACGTCCACGTGGGACACCTCCTCACCCCGGCTCCACGGCCGCCGGAACCCGGCAACCGGGAGCAGGCCCACGAAACGGGCAGGACTGCACTTCTCTAACAGCCTAAGGGAGTGGAGGTAGTCCGATCGGTCACTTGGTCATGGGCGTTCGGTCGAGCTTTGGTGGGACGCGGCGTTCTCGGCCTTGCGCAGCAGGTCGCGGAAGCGGGCCGCACCGGCCACCGGGGACGCCCAGCCGGACGACATCTCCACCAGCCTGGTCTCTGGTCGCTCCAACCAGGACAGGATGCGTTCGGTCTCCTCGGCCGAGGCGCGCGGGACCGGGCCGTGGCCGGGCGGGACGGTCTCGGCGGTCGCCCGGATCGAGGCGATCGTCGGTCGGGGGTGGACGCCGGCGGGTGAGACCCCCGCCCCGGCCAGCCGGCCGTGCCGCACCAGCGCCAACTCCCAGCCGCCGCGGGCCGCCGGACGCGCGGCGGCCAGCTCGGCGATCCCGGTCAGCGCCGTCAGCCGTTGCATCCGCACGGTCGCCCGCAGCACCGCCGCCAGCCGGGACCGGGCCACCGCCGCCTCCTCGTAGCGCTGGGCGTCCGAGAGCGTGTCGATCCGGGCGAGCAGGGCGTCGACCACCCGCTGCGGGTCGCTGGCGGTGGCGGTGCGGAACGGCGCGACCGCGCGGGCGTCGTACTCCTCGGGGGAGATCCGGTGTTCGCAGGGCGCCGGGCAGCGGCCCAGCTCGGCCAGCGCGCAGGCCGGCGTGACCGTGCGCAGCGAGAGCCGGTGGGTGCACTGGCGCAGCGGCACGGCGTCGTGGAACCCGGCGGCGGCCAGCTCCGCCGCCCGACGGGAGCTGAACGGCCCGAGGTAGGCGGCGTCGCCGGGGGAGATGGCCCGGACCACCGACAGCCGGGGGTAGGGCCCGTCGGTCAGCTTCAGCCAGAGCACCCGCTCCGGGAACTTCGACCGTCGGTTGTAGGGCGGGGCGTGCGCCCCGATCAGCCGCAGCTCGCGGACCTCCGCCTCCAGCGAGTGGGCGCACTCCACCGCCTCCACCCGCTCCGCGGCGGCGAGCATCTCGGAGATCCGGGCCCGCTTCTCCGCCGCCGTGAAGTAGCTGCGCACCCGGGTGGCGATGTCGCCGGAGGTGCCGACGTAGAGCGGCCGGTCGTCGGCGGCCCGGAAGATGTAGACCCCCGGCGCCTTGGGCAGGCCCTCGGCCAGGTGCCGCTTGCGCCGCTGGGTGGGGGTGACCGCCCGGGCGAACTCGATGGCGTCGCCGACGGTGTCGACCCGGTGCCCGCCCAGGCGGGCGATCAGCCCGTGCAGCACGTCGACGGTGGCCTTGGCGTCGTCGAGCGCCCGGTGGGTCGGCTGGGTGGCGGTGCGGAAGTAGGCCGCGAGGGTGCCGAGCTTGCGGTTGGGCACCTCGTCGCGGGTGAGCACCCGGCGGGCCAGCGCGGCGGTGTCGAGCACCCGCGGGTTGGGCCAGCGGTGACCGTGCTTCGCGCACGCGGCCTTGAGGAAGCCCACGTCGTAGGGGGCGTTGTGGGCGACCAGCACGGCGTCGGTGATGAACTCCAGGAAGCTCGGCAGCACCTGCTCGATCGGCGGGGCCGGCACCAGCATCGCCTGGGTGATGCCGGTGAGCACGGTGATGAACGGGGGGATGGGCACGCCGGGGTTGACCAGGGTGGCCAGCACCCCCAGCTCCTCGCCGCCGCGCACCTTGACCGCGCCGATCTCGGTGATCCCGCCGCCGTCCGGCGCGCCGCCGGTGGTCTCCAGGTCGACCACCACGAACGTCGTCGCGTACAAGGGCAGCGCCGGGTCGACCCCGCCCGCGCCGGGGTCGAAACCGGCCAGCGGCTGCTGGACGTACTCGGTCTGTGCCATCGGCGGCACGCTAACGGTCCGGTCCGACACTCCCGTCCCAACGGCATCAGGCGTCACCACCGGTCTAGGATGAGAGATCGGCTCACTCACCGGGCGGTGGGCCCGGTCGCGGTGGGAGACTTGCCACATGCCCCTCACCGAGCCGCACGACGACCACCTCCGGCAGGAGGATCCGGTCGACGCTGCGCGCGACGCCGGTGAGGGTGCACCCGCCGGGACCACCCCGCCCGGCGCCACGGCCTCCGAGGCTTCGGCGCCCGGTTCTGAGGCGCCCGAGTTCGCAGCGTCCGAGGTTGCGGCGTCGGCTTCCGAACCTGAGGCGGCGGCGCCCGAGCCGGAGCCCGTGCTGCCGGAGCCGGTCCGGCAGCGCATCGTGGCGCTCACCGCGACGGTGCTGCCCGGGCTGCCCGCCGACGAGGTGCCGGTCCCGTTGCGCCGGGTCGCCAAGTTCGCCCCCAACCGCCGGGCCCGGCTCGGCGCCCCGGCCATCGCCGCCCAGCTCACCGCGGACCCGCTGTTCCGCCAGCGGATCACCGCCCGGGTCCTCGCCGACACCGGCGACCTGGGCGCCGCCGTGCTGGAGGGCACCGCGCCGGCCGCCGCCGATCCGGTCGAGGTGGCCGCGCTGGCCTACCTGGCCCGCCCCCGGGGCTGGCGGGAGCTGATCGAGGCCAGCGGCGCGGCGGTCCGCGCCGAGGCCGACAGCGCGGTCGTCGCCGAGCTGGTCCGCGAGGCCGAGCAGCGGGCCACCCGCGCCGAGCACGACCGGGCGGTGGCCCGGGTCGAGGCGGAGAAGCTCCGCGACGAGCTGGCCCGGGTCCGCGAGGAGCTCGGCCAGCTACGCGAGGAGAGCCGGCAGCTGACCCGGTCGCTGCGCGAGACGCAGGCCCGCGAGCGCAAGGCCACCGAGCTGCTCGCCACCGAGCGCGGGCGGGCCGCCCGCGCGACGGCGGACGTCGACGCCGAGCTGCGCCGGGTCCGGGCCCGGCTGGCCGAGGCGGAGGCGGCGGCGGGAGTCGCCCGGGCCAGCGCCAAGGAGGCCCGCTCGGTCGACGACGCCCGGCTCTGGCTGCTGCTGGAGACCATCGGGCAGGCCGCCGTCGGGCTGCGCCGCGAGCTGGCGCTCGACCCGGTCGACAAGCTGCCCGCGGACTTCGTCGCCGACACCTTCGCCGACCAGACCGCCACCCCGGCGGCCGGCGCCGCGACGCGCGCCCGGGACACCGACGACCCGGCCCGCCTCGACCAGTTGCTCGCCCTGCCCCGGGCGCACCTCGTCGTCGACGGCTACAACGTGACCAAGCGCGGCTTCGGCGAGATGTCCCTGGAACAGCAGCGCAAACGGCTCATCACCGGCCTGGGCGGGATCGCCGCGCAGACCGGCGACGAGGTCACGGTGGTCTTCGACGGCGCCGAACGGATGCACGGGCTGCCGCCGGCGCCGCGCGGCGTACGGGTGCTCTTCTCCCGCAAGGGGGAGACCGCCGACGAGCTGATCCGGCGCCTGGTCCGCGCCGAGCCGCCGGGACGGCCGGTGGTCGTGGTCTCCTCCGACCGGGAGGTCGCCGACGGCGTACGCCGGCACGGGGCGTACCCGCTGGGCGCCGACTCGCTGCTGCGCCGCCTGGCCCGTTCCTGATCGGGGTGCTTGATCGCTTTCGGGCCGTCCGCGACCGGTTGTCCCTTTTCTGTCGCACCCCCCGCCTACCGTCGTGGTGACCGACGGTGCTCGGGCGGCGACGGTGACGCCGCGCCCGGTCACCGCAGCGCATCAGGAGGCGAGATGCTCATCGACTGCGCGGGGTGCGCTATCCGGGGGACCGGCTGCGCCGACTGCCTGGTGACCGCCCTGCTCGACGATTCGTCCCCGGCCGCCGGGCTGGACGGCGCGGAGGCCCGGGCGATCGAGGTGTTCGCCCGAGCCGGGTTCGAGGTGGAGGTCCTGCCCGCCCCCGGGCCGGCCGGGCGGCGCACCCGACGCCGCCGCGTCGCGTGAAGGGCCACGGCCGGTGCCCCGACGACGCTCGTTCCCCGGGCCGCTGGCTCGGGGAACAAACATCGGGGACGACGGTCAGCGGGACGGGTCCCGGTTGAACAGCTTCTTCGACCAGAGATAGCCGACCAGCGCGATGGCGGCGCACCAGGCCGCCGCGAGTGCGGCGTTCGTCCCCACCGGCCCGCCGGTCAACAGGCCGCGCAGGGTCTCGATGATGGGGGTGAAGGGCTGATACTCGGCGAACTGCCGCAGCCCGTCGGGCATCGAGTCGGTGGGCACGAACCCGCTGCCGATGAAGGGCAGGTAGGTCAGCGGCATGGGGAGGTTGCTCGCCGTCTCGACGCTCTTGGAGACCAGCCCCAGCGCGACCGAGAGCCAGATGAAGGCGAAGGCGGTCATGACCAGCACGCCGGCCGCCGCCAGCCAGGCCAGCGCGCCCGTGGTGGGCCGGAATCCGATCAGCAGGGCGACCCCGGTGACCATCGCCAGGCCGAGCATGCTCTGCGCCAGGCTGGCCAGCACGTGGCCGGTCAGCACCGACGCCCGGGCGATCGCCATGGTCCGGAAGCGGGCGATGATGCCCTCGGTCATGTCCATCGCGACCGACACCGCCGTCCCGGTGGCCGCCAGGCCGGCGGTCATCAGCAGGATCCCCGGGGTGACGTAGTTGACGTAGTCGCCCCGGTCGCCCGTACCGCCGCCCAGCCCGGCGCCGAGGGTGCCGCCGAAGACGTAGACGAACAACAGCAGCAGCATGATGGGCATGCCGACGAGCAGCACCGTCATCGACGGGTAGCGCACCCAGCGGCGCAGGTTGCGGCGCAGCATCGTGCCGGAGTCGCGGACGGCGTACGTCACCGTGCTCATCGGGGGGTTCCCACCTTCTCGGGCTGGCCGGTGAGGGCCAGGAAGACGTCGTCGAGATCGGGCGTGTGCACGGACAGCGACTCCACGGCGATCGACTCGCTGTCCAGCAGGTCGAGCAGGTCCCGCAGCGACCGGACACCGCCGTCGCCGGGCACGTGCAGGGTGAGCTCGGCGGCGTCGCGGGACTGCCCGGGCAGCACCCGGACGGCCGTGTCGAACGCGGCCCGGTCGGCGAAACGCAGGCTGACGTGCCCGCCGGGGACGAGCCGCTTGAGTTCCGCCGGGCTGCCCTCCGCCACCAGGCGGCCGTGGTCGAGCACGGCGATCCGGTCGGCGAGCTGGTCCGCCTCCTCCAGGTACTGGGTGGTGAGCAGGATGGTGACGCCGTCCGCGACCAGGTCCCGGACGATCTGCCACATGGCCTGCCGGCTGCGCGGGTCGAGCCCCGTGGTGGGCTCGTCGAGGAAGACGATGCGGGGGCGGCCGACCAGACCCATGGCCAGGTCGAGTCGCCGGCGCATCCCGCCGGAGTAGCTGCTGGCGGGCTTGCCGGCCGCCTCGACCAGGTCGAACATCCTGAGCAGGCCCCGCGCGCGCTGCCGTCCTTCGGCCCGGGGCAGGTGGTGCAGGTCGGCCATGAGCCGCAGGTTCTCCTCGCCGGTGAGCAGTCCGTCGACGGCGGAGAACTGGCCGGTGACGCCGATCGCGGCGCGTACGGCGTCAGGCTCCCGCGCGACGTCGTGACCGGCCACCCGCGCCTCGCCGGAGTCGGCGCCGATCAGGGTGGACAGGATCTGCACGGTGGTGGTCTTGCCGGCGCCGTTGGGGCCGAGCAGGGCGAAGATCGTCCCTGCGGCGACGGTGAGGTCGATCCCGTCGAGCACCACGTGATCGCCGAAGGACTTCCGGAGGGCGGTGACCGTGATGGCCGCCGGGGCCGAGCTGGGTGGCATGTCTCTTCTCCTTCACGCCGGCTGTCGGGCCGGTCGGGGCGGGCCGGCCGTCGGGGCCGGTCGGGCGGGCGGGCGGGCGGAGCGGTGGTTCAGCAGCGGCGGATCACGATGTCGCCGAAGGAGGTCCGGGCGGTCACCCGCACGGCGCCCTCGGGCTCGCCGGGCGGTTCGTACGCCTCGAGGTGGTTGTCCACGCGGCCGAGCTGGGTGTGCAGGTCGAGCAGGGCGGTGGTGCCGGAGCGGACGCCGATGTCGAGCCCGCCGGTCGCGGTGCGGACCGACACCGTGCCCGCCGAGACCTCGCCGATGCGGATGTCGCCGTTGGCGGCCGTGGCGGTGACCGGACCGTGCGCGCGGTCCACGGTGGTCTCGCCGTTGGCGGCCTTCACCCGCACCTCGCCGGTGACCGTGCCGAGCCAGCTGTCGCCGTTGGAGTTCTTGACCACCGCGTCGCCGTCGACCTGCTGCACCTGGATCCGTCCTGATCCGGTGCTGAGCCGGGCCGCACCGGCGACATGCCCGACGCGGACGCCGCCGGCGGAGGTGTCGAGGTCCACGTCGGCGGTCTGCTCCAGCTGGATGTCGCCGGTCGCGATCCGGACCCGGCAGCTGCCGAGCCGGCCGCTGCCGCGGAACGCCGCCACGGAGGCGTCGCCGTGCAGGTGCGAGCCGGTGGGCAACCCGATCGTCACGTCGACCGAGCCGGGCTTGCCGAACAGCCCGAACCCGCGCTGCCGGGGCGACCTGACGACGAGCCGGCCGTCGGCGTACTCCACCCGGGTCTGTTCGGCGGCCCGTACGTCGGCTTCGGTGCCGGCGTTGCTCGGGCGGACCTCGACGTGGGTGTCGGTGCGGTCGGTGGCGGTGAGCTGGACGTCACCGACGACGAGGTCGACGGTGGCCGAGATCGGGGTCGGGGTGTCGAATGTGGGCACGGCGCAGTCCCTTCTGGCGGGTGGACGTCCCGGACCGGGACGGATGGTCGGAGGTGTGACGCGGACCGGCGGGCGGTTCAGCGGGCCCAGCCGGTGTAGCGCTCCCCGCTGAACGGGGCGCGTCGCTGCGGCTGCCGGCCCGCCCCGCTGGACGCCACGGCGGCCGTGGCCGCCCGGACCAGCCAGGCGTTGACCGAGAGGCCGTCGCGGGCGGCCGCCTCCTCGATGCGGCTCTTGAGGTGTTCGGAGAGGCGGAAGCTGATCCGCGAGGTGGCGCCCTCCTCGGCGTCCGCCGCCGGCGGGACGGCCGGCTCGGGGGCCTCGGCCTCGCCCGGCAACTCCGGGCCGGCCGGCGGTGGCGTCACGACGAAGCTCGGCTCCCGCCCACGCAGG
This sequence comes from Micromonospora sp. DT62, assembly GCF_049847285.1. Taxonomy (NCBI): domain Bacteria; kingdom Bacillati; phylum Actinomycetota; class Actinomycetes; order Micromonosporales; family Micromonosporaceae; genus Micromonospora; species Micromonospora sp. DT62. The sequence continues at coordinate 271,418 of NZ_JBNCOB010000005.1, read as the reverse complement.
CGCAGCTCGACCGACCCGGGGGCCAGGTCGCGGGTGATCTCGGCCGCCGCCGCGGTCAGCGCGTCCAGGAGCGCCAGCCGGAGCGCCGAGTCGAGCGGCCCCGCCAGTCGTTCGGCGAGTGCGCGGGCCTCGGCGCCGCCGAGTTCGGCGACGCCGGCCAGTTCCTGCCGGAGGTTGTCGACATACGACGTCAGGTCCATGACGTCACTATGGCATCAGAATGGCGTCATAGCAAGCCATCATGGCTTCGGATGGCGTCACGTTGGCAATCGGTGGCGCCAGGGGGGTGGATCGTCGCCGGGACCGCGCGTGCCGGGCCGCGCGGGCGGCGGCGCGGCGGGCAATAGGATGGGCGGTCACGGCGGAGGGAGCGGCGGCATGACGCGGGTACGGATGCGCACTGCTCGCGACGACGCGGCGCGAGGACGGCTGCGGTGACCCCGCGCGGCTGGGCGCTGCTCACCCTCGCCGGGCTGACCCTCGCCCTCCTCGTCGCGGCGGCGCTGCTGATCCCCTGGCACCGGCCGCCGGCCCCCCGGGCCGACCAGCTCGCCGCGCTGGGCGACCTCCCCGCCGAGCAGGTGGCCCGCAGCCGGGAGTTCCGCTCCGCGCTGCGCCCCGCCGGCTGGGTCGCCATCGCGATCGGCCTGCTGGTGGCCCTGCTGCTCGGCCTGACCCCGCTGGGCAGCCGGCTCGTCGAGCTGGCCGGGCGCCCGTTCGGCGACCACTGGGCCGCCCAGGCCGTCCTCGGCGGGCTCGCCGTGGTGCTCGTCGCGGACCTGGTGACCCTCCCGTTCGCCGCCTGGCGGCAGGCCGTGCTCACCCGCTACGGACTGAGCACCAACGGCTGGAGCGGCTGGACCGTCGACCTGCTCAAGTCGTACGCGGTCAGCGCCGTCATCGGCGCGGTGGCGCTGCTCGGCTTCTACACCGTCGTCCGGCTGTCGCCGCGCTGGTGGTGGGCGTTCGGCGCGGCCGGCGCGGCGACCCTGGTGGTGCTGCTCTCCTTCGTGCTGCCGGTGCTCGTGGAGCCGGTCTTCAACAGGTTCACCCCGATGGAACAGGGCCCCCTGCGCGCCCAGCTGACGCAGCTGGCGGCCCGGGACGGGGTCCCGGTGCGCGACGTGCTGGTCGCCGACGCCTCGCGCCGCACCCGGGCGGTCAACGCGTACGTCTCCGGCCTCGGGCCGACCCGGCGGGTGGTGGTCTACGACACGCTGCTGCGCGAGGCGACGCCGGCCGAGGTGACCGCCGTGGTGGCCCACGAACTGGGGCACGCCAAGGACCGGGACGTGGCGGTCGGCACGCTGACCGGGTCGCTGGGCGCCGCCGCCGCGGTGGTCGCGCTCTACCTGCTCGGCTCCGCCGGCCCGCTGCTGCGGCTGGCCGGCGTCGACTCGGTCGCCCAGCCGCGCGCGTTCCCCCTGCTGGTGGCCCTGGTGACGGTGGCCGGGCTGGTCTCCGCGCCGGCACAGGCGCTGATGTCGCGGCGGGTGGAGGCGCGCGCCGACGCGCACGCGCTCGCGTTGACCGGCGACCCGGCCGCCTTCGAGGCGATGCAGCGGCGGCTCGCCGGCATCAACCTCGCCGACCCCGATCCGCCCCGCTGGGAGTACCTCTACTCCGCCACGCACCCGTCCACGGTCGAGCGGATGGCCGCCGCCCGCGCCCACGCCAGGGAGGCCGGCCGATGAGCCGTACGCTGCTGATCACCAACGACTTCCCGCCGCGCCCCGGCGGGATCCAGTCCTTCGTACACAACCTCGCGGTGCGCCAGCCCGCCGGATCGGTGGTCGTCTACGCCTCGACGTGGCGGGGCGCGGAGAAGTTCGACGCCGACCAGCCGTTCGAGGTGGTCCGGGACCGCACCCGGGTGCTGCTGCCCACGCCGCTCGTGGCCCGCCGGGCCGCCCGCCTGGCGCGCGCGTACGACTGCGACACGGTGTGGTTCGGCGCGGCGGCCCCCCTCGGGCTGCTCGCCGCGGGCCTGCGCCGCCGGACGGGCATCCGTCGGGCGGTGGCGCTGACCCACGGGCACGAGGTCGGCTGGGCCGCGCTGCCGGCCGCCCGGGCCGCGTTGCGGCGGATCGGGCGTGGCGTCGACGTGACGACCTACCTGGGCGAGTACACCCGGGTGCGGCTGGAGCGGGCGCTGCACGGGGTGACCGAGCTGCACCGGCTCGCCCCCGGGGTGGACGTGGACGCCTACCACCCGTCGGTCGACGGCGAACCGGTCCGGCTCCGGCTCGGGCTGGCCGACCGCCCGGTGGTGGTCTGCGTGTCCCGGCTGGTGCCGCGCAAGGGGCAGGACATGCTGATCCGGGCGATGCCCGAGATCCGCCGCCGGGTGCCCGACGCCGCGCTGCTCGTGGTCGGGGGCGGGCCCTACCGGGCCACGTTGGAGAAGCTGGCCCGCCAGACGGGCGTCGATCGGGACGTGGTCTTCACCGGTTCGGTGCCGTCGGCCGAGCTGCCGGCCCACTACGCGGCCGGCGACGTCTACGCCATGCCCTGCCGCACCCGCAACCGGGGTCTGGACGTCGAGGGGCTCGGGATCGTCTACCTGGAGGCCTCCGCGACCGGCCTGCCGGTGGTCGCCGGCGACTCCGGTGGCGCGCCGGACGCGGTCCGCGAGGGCGAGACGGGTTTCGTGGTCCGTGGCCGCGACGTCGCCCAGCTCGCCGACCGGGTGGCCACGCTGCTCGCCGACCGGGACCTGGCCCGCCAGTTCGGCGCGGCCGGTCGCGCATGGGTGGAGCGGGAGTGGCGCTGGGAGGCGCAGGCGCAGCGGATGGCCGCCCTGCTGGCCGGCTGACGGCCGCACGACGGGCGTCCGCACCTGGCCCGCGCGGCGGCGTCCGGACCTGGCCCGGGCGGCGGCGTCCGGACCTGGACCGCGCGGCGGCCGGGTGGACCCGTCAGCGCAGGCGGGCCAGGACGCGCTCGGCGGAGTCCGGGCGGCCGAAGTGCCAGCCCTGGCCGGCGTCGCAGTCGATCGCCCGCAGCCGCTCCGCCTGCCCGGCCGTCTCCACGCCCTCGGCGGTGACGGTCAGGTCCAGCGCGTGCGCCAGCGAGACGAGCGAGGCGAGGATCCGCTCGTCGGCCCGGGCCTCCGGCGCCCGCAGCCCGGCCACGAACTCCCCGGCCACCTTCAGCTCGGTCACCGGCAGGTCCCGCAGGTACGCCAGGTTGCAGTAGCCGGTGCCGAAGTCGTCGATGGCGATCCGGACGCCGAGGTCGGCGAGCACCCGCAGCGCCCGGACCGGCTCCTCGGCGGTGCTCATCATGGTGCTCTCGGTGATCTCCAACTGGAGCCGCTCCGGCGACAGCCCGGTGTGCCGCAGCAGCGTGCGTACCTCCTGGACCAGGCCGGCGCGGCGTACCTGCCGCACCGCCAGGTTGACGCTGACGAACGGGGCGGGCCCGGTGCCGACGGCCCAGCTCTCGGCCTGCCGGCACGCCTCGGCCAGCACCCAGCCGCCGAGCGGGACGATCAGCCCGGTCTCCTCGGCCAGCCCGATGAAGCTGCCGGGCCGCAGGACGCCCAGCTCCGGGTGCCGCCAGCGGACCAGGGCCTCCATGCCGAGGACCCGGCCGTCGCGCAGCGAGGTCAGCGGCTGGAAGTCGAGGTAGAACTCGCCCCGCTCCAGCGCCGCGGGGATGGCCGCGGAGAGCGCGTACCGGGCCAGGTCCTGGCGGTCCCGGTCGGCGTCGTAGAGCGCCCAGCGGGCGCCACCGGCAGCCTTCGCCCAGTGCAGCGTGCTGTCGGCCGCCCGCATCAGGTCACCGGGGGAGGTGCCGGCGACCTCCCGCTCGACGATGCCGATGCTCGCCGAGACGCTCAGCTCGTGCCCGTCCACCAGCACCGGCTCGCGTACCGCCGCGAGGGCGGCCTCGGCGACGGCGACGGCGTCGTCGGTGCCGGTGGTGCCCTCGACCAGGACGACGAACTCGTCCCCGCCGAGCCGGGCGACCAGGTGCCCGTCGAGGGCCAGGCGAAGCCGGTCCGCCACGGCCACCAGCAGCCCGTCGCCGACCTGGTGCCCGTGCGAGTCGTTGACCACCTTGAAGCGGTCGAGGTCGAGGAAGCAGACGCCGAGGCGCGCCGAGCCCCCCGCGGGCGAGTCGATGGCCGCGCTGAGGCGCTCCGTCAACAGCGTGCGGTTGGGCAGGTCGGTCAGCGGGTCGTGGGTGGCCTGGTGGCGGAAGCGCGCCTCGCTGCTGCGCAGGGCCCGCTCGGCCTCCGCCCGGGCGGTCATCGCGGCCCGGCGGATCGTCTCCTGCTCGTCCAGCGTCCGGTCCCGCATCGCGCGGGCGTAGCCGGTGGTCACGGCGGCCAGCAGCCGGGCCAGCCGGTCCTCGACCTCCTCCTCGACCAGGCCCAGGTCGCGGGCCAGCCGGAGCTGGACGACCTCGACCGTACGACCCAGCGCCTCGGCCGAGGCGATGTGGGCGGCCACCAGTTCGGTGCCCACCCGGTGGCCGACCCGCAGGTCGATCGGCTCGGCCAGCAGCGCCGCCGCGAGTTCCTCGGTGAGGCGTTGCAGCAGCGCCTCCAGCTGCGCCTGGGTCATCGGCAGGTAACTGGTGCCGGAGACGGCCTTGGCCCACGCCCGGGCGAAGGTCCCCGGGCGGGACGGGTGCCGCACGGTGGTGCCGGTCGGGGCGACGGTGGTCGCCCCGGGCGGCTCAGCCACCGAGTCGCCCGACGCCGCCGATGAAGGCCGCCCGCTCGGCGTCCTCGGCGCTGTCGGGGGAATCCGGGCGCCACTGCGGCACCCAGACCACGCCGGGGTCGACCAGCTCGAAGCCGTCGAAGAGGGCGGTCAGTTCGCCGCGGCTGCGGATCCACAGCGGATTGTCGGTCCGCCGGTAGACCCGTTCGGCGTCGGCCCGCTCGTCCTCGCCACGGCCGTCGCCGCTGGCCTGCGACAGCACCAGGTAGCTGCCCGGCGCCAGCGCCTCGCGCAGCGTCCGCAGCAGTTCGGCCGGCCGGTCGTCGTCGGGCACGAAGTGCAGCACCGCCACGATCATCACGGCGATCGGCTGGTCGAAGTCGAGCAACCGGCGGACGTCGGGGTGGGCGACGATGCGCTCGGGACGGCGCAGGTCCTCCTGCACCACCACGGCACGGTCGTTGCCCTCCAGGATCTCCCGGCTGTGGGCCACCGCCACCGGGTCCACGTCGACGTAGACCACCCGGGCGTCGGGGGCGTCGCGCTGGGCGATCTCGTGCACGTTGCCGACGGTCGGGATGCCCGAGCCGATGTCCAGGAACTGCCGGACCCCGGCGTCGAGGAGGAACTGCACCGCCCGGCGGAGGAACGCCCGGTTCGCCTGTGCCATCAGCGGGGCCTCCGGCACCGCCGCCACCATCGCCTGGGCCGCCGCCCGGTCGACCGCGAAGTTGTGCGAGCCGCCGAGATAGTAGTCGTACATGCGGGCCACGCTGGGGCGTTCGATGTCGATCTCGTCGGGTGCCCAGTCCGGCCGCTGCATGCGTTCACCCCTCCTGTCGGCGTGCGGGACACCGTTGCCCGCGCCGGTATTCTGCCGGCTGACCGCCGGGGAGACCATAGCGCGCCGCGAACCCTTCGACGCCGCCGCTCGATGCGACGACGACGGGTCCGCGCCGCCCGTGGGCGGTCGCGGACCCGTCGGTGGTACGTCGTCGGGCTCCCGGCGGAGGCGGGTCAGAACTTCGGGGCGTCCGGCGCCTCGAGCAGACCGAGCCGCAGCGCGGTCATCAGCGCCTGGGCCCGGTTCGCCGCGCCCAGCTTCTCGTAGAGCTTCGAGATGTGGGTCTTGGCGGTGGACTCGCTGACGAAGAGCTGCTTGGCGATGCCCGCCACGCTCATCCCGTCGGCGAGCAGCCGCAGCACCTGCCCCTCGCGCGGGGAGAGCTGCGGCCCGGACGGGGCCAGTCGGCGCTTCATCGCCTCGGCCAGGTCGGCGGCCGTGAAGGCGCTGGGGGAGGAGGCGGCGTGCCGGGCGGCGGCGACCACCTCGTCCGCCGGCGCGGTCTTGGGCACGAAGGCGCTGGCCCCGGCCTCCAGGGCACCGAAGAGCTGGTCGTCGCCGGCGTACATGGTGAGCACGACGATGCCCATCGAGGCGCTCGACTTGCGCAGCGCCCGGGTGGCCTCCAGGCCGCTGCCGTCGGGCAGCCGCAGGTCCATGATCACCACGTCCGGCTGCAGCGCACCCGCCTGGCGCACCCCTTCCGCCGCCGTGGCGGCCTCCCCGACGACCTCGAACTGGCGGTCGCGTTCGAACGCGTGCCGCAGGCCCTTGCGGATCAGGTCGTGATCGTCGACAAGGAGGACCTTGGTACGGGTGGCCGGTGTCGGACTTGTGGTCATCCTCGGGTTACTCCCCTTCTACTGCCGCTGCGTTACCGCGCACGCTATCGCGCCGGGGCGAGGAGCCGAGCACCACCGCCACGGTCGTGCCGCTCGGTTGCCGCGGCCTGATCTCCAACCGGCCCCGGATACGTTCCGCCCTCTCGGCCATGATCGCAAGACCGTAGTGCCCGTCGGAGCGCTGGTCAGCGATCCCCTGACCGTCATCCGACACTTCAATTTGCGCGTACGGGGGGTCGACCTCGCAGGTGACCCAGAGATTCGACGCGCCCGCGTGCTTGCGCGCGTTGGTGACCGCCTCCTGGGCGATGCGCAGCAACTCGGCCTCGGTAGCGGCGGGCAGCCGCGCGGTGGACTCGTCCAGGGACAGGTGCACCCGCAGCCCGCCGGAGGCGCCGACCGTGCGGGCGTACTCGGCGATCGCGGCGGCCAGGCCGCCGTGCCGGTCCACCTCGCTGCGCAGCTCGAAGAGGCTCAGCCGCAGCTCGGTGATCACCCGGGTCACCTCGCCGCGCAGCGTGCGCAGCGCCTCGGCGGTCTCCTGCGGGTCCTCGTCGACGTACGCCAGGGCGTTGTCGATGCCGTAGCCGACCATCACCAGTTCCTGCGCCACCCCGTCGTGGATCTCCCGGGCCAGCCGCTGCCGTTCCTCGTTGGTGGCCAGCGAGCGGACCTCGTCGAAGAGCAGCGCCGCCTCCAGCCGCAGCGCGGCCGGGCGGGTCAGCCCGGTCACCCGGGACACCACGCCGGGCGGGTACGCCTGCGCCGCGTCCGCCTCCAGCACCACCAGCCCGACGGTGCGCACCCCGGCCACCAGCGGCACGATCAGGGCGGACACGTCGCCGCCGCGGTGCGACCGGGCCTGCGAGCGGGCGGCGGTGTGCGGCTGCTGGCTGGCCCACGCGTCGGCGATGGCCGAGTCCGCGTCCAGCGTCGTCTCCCAGTCGACCCGTTCCACGCCCACCTGGGCGAGCACCACCAGCCGGCCGCCGCCGCTGGCCGACAGCACGGCCGCCCGGTCCGCCCGGGCCACGGTGCGCAGCTCCTCCAGCAGGTGCTCGGAGATGCCCCCCGGGTCCAGGGTGGCCCCGGGAAGTTGGCGGGCCACGGTACGCAGCTGGGTGAGCAGCCGGGTCGCCTCGGCGTACGGCTGGGGCTTGCCCTCGTTGCGGACCTGTATCACCCGGTGCAGTCCGGTGGCGGCGGCGAGGCCGAGCCCGGCGAGGATCAGCCACTGGGCGCAGACCACCAGGTAGCCGGCCTGGGCGAGCTGCCGGCCCCCGTCGACCTCGGTGAGCGCGCCGGCCACCAGCAGGGTGGCCGCCGCGACCACCAGCAGGGCGCCGCACTCGTGGAACCGGCGGCGCAGCGTGGTGACGGTCACCGGGACCGCCAGGTAGGGCAGCACCGCCGAGGCGCCCAGCCCGAGGACGCTCTCCCCGCCGACGGTGGCCACGGCGGCGACCTGACTCGCGGCCAGCCCCAGCACCAGCACCTCGGCCACCCGGCTGAGCGGGCCGACCAGCCGGTGCTCCGGCGCCAGCAGGGCGGGCAGGCCAGCGACCGCCAGCAGCGCGATCCACCAGAGTTGGCCGGGGTCGTGCGTGGCGAAGAGGGTCAGGACGGCGACGAGCGCCAGCATGATCACGCGCGCGGCGGCGGCGAGGGGATGCGGCTGAGGGGGCGTGGAGGCGGGCACGTGACGGATCGTAGTCAGCCGCGGTAGATGTCGGCGATCTCCGCCGCGTACGACTTGTGCACCACCTGCCGCTTGACCTTCAGCGACGGGGTCAGCTCGCCCGTCGCCTCGGTGAAGTCACGGGGCAGGATCCGGAACACCTTGATCGCCTCGGCCTTGGAGACCACCTGGTTCGCGGCGTCGACGGCGCCCTGGATCTCGGCGCGCAGCCCGTCGTGGTCGCGCAGCTTCTCGACGGGGGTGTCCTCGGGCAGGCCGGCCGAGGCGAGCCAGCGCGGCAGCGCCTCCTCGTCGACGGTGACCAGCGCGGCGATGAACGGCGCCCGGTCGCCGACCACCACGCACTGGCTGATCAGGGGGTGGGCCCGGACCTGGTCCTCCAGCACGGCCGGGGCGACGTTCTTGCCGCCGGCCGTCACGATGATCTCCTTCTTCCGGCCGGTGATGCTCAGGAAGCCGTCGTCGTCGAGCTGGCCCAGGTCGCCGGTGCGGAACCAGCCGTCCGCGCTGAGCGCCTCGGCGGTGGCCGCCTCGTTGCGCCAGTAGCCCTTGAAGATCAGATCGCCGGCGATCAGGATCTCGCCGTCGTCGTCGATCCGGATGGTCACGCCCGGCAGGGGCCGGCCGACCGAGCCGATCCGGGTGGCGTCGGGCAGGTTCGCGGCGGCGGCCGGGGAGGTCTCGGTCAGGCCGTAGCCCTCGCACACGTTCACGCCGATGCCGCGGAAGAAGTGGCCGAGCCGCGCGCCGAGCGGGGCGCCGCCGGAGATGGCGTCGCGGCACCGACCGCCGAGCGCCGCCCGCAGCTTGCGGTAGACCAGCTTGTCGAAGAGCGCGTGCTGGGCGCGCAGCGCCAGGCCGGGGCCGCCGGGGGCCTCCAGCGCCTCGCTGTACGCGATGGCGACCTGCTCCGCGCGGGCGAAGATCCTGCCCTTGCCGTCGGCCTCGGCCTTCTGCTTGGCGCCGTTGTAGACCTTCTCGAACACCCGGGGCACCGAGAGCACGAAGGTGGGCCGGAACTCCTGCAACTCGCCGACCAGGTCGCTGGTGTCCGCGCAGTGCCGCATCGTGGCCCGCGCCTGCACCACGCCGATCTGGATGAGCCGGGCGAAGGCGTGCGCCAGCGGGAGGAAGAGCAGGGTCGAGGCGCCCGGCCGGAACAGGTTGGGCAGCACCGGCACCGCGTTGGCGATGTCGGCGTACATGTTCCGGTGGGTCAGCACGCAGCCCTTGGGGCGGCCGGTGGTGCCGCTGGTGTAGATGACGGTGGCGAGGTCATCGGCGCGGACCGCGGCCCGCCGCCGGTCGATCTCCGTCGGGTCGACCGCCTCGCCGGCCCGGACCAGTTCGGCCACGGCGTCGAGGCCGATCTGCCAGACGTGACGCAGCTCGGGCAGCCGGTCCTGGACGCCGGCGACCAGGGTGGCGTGCGCGTTGCTCTCCACCACGCAGGCCACCGCGCCGGAGTCGGACAGGATCCAGGCGGTCTGGTCGGCGCTGGAGGTCTCGTAGATCGGCACGGTGACCGCGCCGGCCGCCCAGATCGCGTAGTCCAGCAGGGTCCACTCGTAGCGGGTGCGGCTCATCAGGCCGACCCGGTCGCCGGGCTGGACGCCGGCGGCGACCAGGCCCCGGGCCGCCGCGACGACCTCGTCGCGGAACTGCCGGCAGGTGACGTCGGCCCAGGTGCCCCCCGCGCCGGTGGGTCGGACGAACTGGACCGCGTCCGGGGCCACCTCGGCGTTGTCCCAGACCGGGTCGGTGAGGTTGGCCGCGTCGCCGACGGTGACGATCGGCGGGACGGAGAACTCGCGCACCTGCACTCCCTCGTGCTCACACTGGCCGGGCGGGCCGCCACCACGGTCGGCTCCGTCGAAACCTACCCGCCCCGGTGGCCGGGGCGAAAAGGCAGGTCGCCCAGGCTGCCCGTCGGTCGCCGCCGGACGCTTCGATCCGGCGTGCCGGGGCGGCGCGGCGTGGGCGCCGCCGGTGCCGGGTAGCCTCCCTGCATGGCGGACACCTCCACCCAGTCGATCGTCGTCGGCGCGTCACCGGAGCGGGTGGCGGCGGTCATCTGCGACTTCCCGAGCTACCCGGAGTGGACCGAGGCGATGCGGCGGGTCGAGGTGATCGAGGAGTACGAGGACGGCTACGCCAGCCAGGTCCGGTTCACCATCGACGCCGGTGTGGTGGCCGACGAGTACGTGCTGGCCTACGAGTACGCCGAGGACCTCTCCCGGATCGAGTGGCACCTGGTGGCGCCCTCGAAGATGCAGAAGTTCCAGCGCGGCTCGTACGACCTGGACGGCAACCCGGACGGCAGCACGACGGTGACCTACACCCTGGAGGTCGAGCTCTCCGTCGGGATGCTCGGCATGTTCCGCCGCAAGGCCGAAAAAATGATCATGGATACCGCGTTGAAGCAGCTCAAGCGCCGGGTAGAAGCATCCGGTGCGGCGCAGTGACGCGTCCGGCGGCAGGGTAGGGGAGCCGACCATGGGTGCAACGGATCCGGGTTCGGCCCGGGAAGAGGCCGAACGTCTGGTCGCCACGGCGCTGGCCGCCGCCCGGCTGGCCGCGGCCGGCTCGAAGGGCGGCCAGTGGGGTCCGCTCGGTGGGATCGTGTCGAGTGTCCTCGGTCACAGCGGCAGCCCGGGTGCGTCGGCGGGGCCGCCCGCGGGTGGTTTCGCCACCGGCGCGGCCGAATGCTGCCTCTGCCCGGTCTGCCGGGGCATCGCCGCCCTGCGCGATCCGAGTCCCGAGTTCGCCGAGCGCCTCGCCACCGGCGCGGGCGACCTGGCCGCCGGGGTGGCCAGCCTGCTGCGCGCGTTCACCCCGCCCGAGCCCCCCGCCGACGCCCCCGCCGGGCCGGCGGCCACCCCGGCTCCGGCAGGCGGGGACGACCACGTGTGGCGCGAGGCCACCCGTAGCGGGCATGATTCTCAGCCGGCACCGGAACGGGACGTCTGGTCCGCCGCCACGCGGGCGGAGGACGAGGCCGCCCCGGCCGCCGTACCGCCCGTCGACGTCGCCGGGCAGGCCGCCCCGGGGACCGTCCGGACGTCCACCGACGGGCCCGCGGTCCCCACGTCCCGGGCACCGGGGGACGAGGGCGGGCAACCTCCGGGCGACGGGGCCTGACCAACGCACATCCCGACCACGCGCCGGTCGTCCGCCGGCGCCGGTGCGGGCAGCACAGCAGAGGGGAGTGGCGGCGGTGACGCTGACCATCGGAGTCGACGTCGGTGGCACGAAGGTGGCCGGTGGTGTCGTGGACGCCGCCGGCACGGTCCTCGTGCAGGCCCGACGGGACACCCCCGCCGACGACGTCGCCAAGACCCGCGACGTCATCATCGAACTGGTCCGCGAGCTGGCCTTGGGGCATGCGATCGAGGCGGTCGGCATCGGCGCGGCCGGCTGGATCGACGCCAGCCGCTCGACCGTGCTGTTCGCCCCGAACCTGGCGTGGCGGGACGAGCCGCTGCGCGACTACGTCAGCGCCGCCACCGCCCTGCCGGTGATCGTGGAGAACGACGGCAACGTGGCGGCCTGGGCGGAGTTCCGCTACGGCGCGGCCCGCGAGGCCGACGACTCGATGGTCATGTTCACCATCGGCACCGGCGTCGGCGGCGGCATCGTGCTCAGCGGGGAGCTGCTGCGGGGCGCCAACGGCATCGCCGCCGAGCTGGGCCACATGCTGACGGTGCCGGACGGCCACCAGTGCGGCTGCGGCCGGCTCGGCTGCATCGAGCAGTACGCCAGCGGCAGCGCCCTGGTGCGGTTCGCCCGCGCCGCCGCCCGGCAGGAGCCGCACCGCGCCACCGGCCTGCTGGAACTGGCCGGCGGCGAGGCCGAGGCGGTCACCGGGCCCATGGTCACCGCCGCCGCGCAGGCCGGCGACCCGGTCTCCACCGAGGCGTTCGCGCAGGTCGGCCGGTGGCTCGGCACCAGCCTCGCCGACATGGCGCAGATCCTCGACCCGCAGGTGCTCGTCGTCGGCGGCGGGGTGATCGAGGCCGGGGACCTGCTGCTCGGCCCGACCCGCCGGTCGTTCGCCGACGCGCTCGCCCAGCGCAGCCGCCTCCCCGTCGCCGAGATCCGCCCGGCCGAGCTGGGCAACACCGCCGGCGTCATCGGCGCCGCCGACCTGGCCCGCCGGATCTGAGGCGGTGACCGTGACGCAGAGTTCGGGCGTGCCGCTGCGCGTCGTGTCGTACAACATTCACAGCCAGCGCGACGACACGGCCGCGCTGGCGGCGGTGGTCCGCGACGCCAGGCCGGACGTGGTGATCGTGCAGGAGGGGCCGCGCCGGTTCCGGTGGCGGCAGAAGTCGGCGGCGCTGGCGGAGTCCTTCGGCCTGGTGGTGGCCGCCGGCGGGCTGCCCGCGCTGGGCAACCTGCTGCTGACCAGCCTGCGGGTGCGGGTGGTGGCCGACCGCTGCCAGCGCTTCCCGCTCACCCCCGGCCGGCACCTGCGCGGCGCCGCGTACGCCGAGTGCGTGGTCGCCGGCGCGGCCCGGTTCACCCTGGCCGGCTCGCACCTGTCCACCGACCCGGCCGAGCGGCCCGCGCAGGCCGCGCTGTTCAAGCGCGAGCTGGACGCCGCCACCAGCCCGGTGGTCGCCGCGGCCGACCTGAACGAGGGGCCGGACGGGCCGGCCTGGGCCACCGTGGCGCGGGGGCTGGCCGACGCCGCCGTGGCGATGGACCGGGCCGACCGGCTCACCTACTCCTGCGCGGAACCCCGGCGGCGCATCGACGCCCTCTTCGTCGATCCGCGGATCACGGTGGTCGACTACGACGTGGTGGACACCCCGCAGACCCGCCGCGCCAGCGACCACTTCCCGGTCCTGGTCGACCTGCTGCTGCCGGCCGCCGACTGACCGTCCGTCGCGGCCGGGGCTGGACAACCCGCTCCGTTGTGGAGAGGATGCTGCGCGACCCGGCACTTGTGCCGCACAAAAGGAGATCCCGGTGTCCACCTCCACCGACCACGGCCGGCCCGACCCGGAGGCGAGCACTCTCGCCCTGACCCGCGACGGCCGGCCGGTCTCCGACCGGGGCGACACCGTCTGCGTCGTCGGCGCGGGGGCCAGCGGTCTGACGGCGATCAAGAACCTGAAGGAACACGGCTTCGGCGTCGACTGCTACGAGCGGGAGACCGGCGTCGGCGGCGCCTGGAACTGGCGGCACGACCGCAGTCCGGTGTACGCGAGCACGCACCTGATCTCGTCGCGGCCGTTCACCCAGTTCCCCGACTTCCCGATGCCGGACGACTGGCCGGACTACCCGCACCACAGCCGGCTGCTGTCGTACTTCGAGCGGTACGCCGACCACTTCGACCTGCGCGGGCACATCTGGTTCGGCACCGAGGTCGTCCGGGTGGAGCCCGTGGCCGGTGACCGCTGGGACGTGACCACCCGCAGCACCGGCGGCTACGGCCCGGAACGCACCTCCCGCTACGCGGCCGTGGTGATCGCCAACGGCCACAACTGGTCGCCGAAGCTGCCCCGCTACGAGGGGCTGGAGGAGTTCCGGGGCGAGGTCATGCACGCCTCGTCCTACAAGGACCCGGCGCAACTGCGCGGCAAGCGGGTGCTGGTGGTGGGCGCCGGCAACACCGGCTGCGACATCGCCGTCGAGGCCGCCCAGCAGGCGTCGCGCTGCTGGCACTCGACCCGCCGGGGCTACTGGTACGCCCCGAAGTACGTCCTCGGCCGCCCCGCCGACCAGGTCAACGACGCGCTGCTGGCGCTGCGCGTGCCGTTGCGGGTGCGGCAGTGGCTCTACCACTGGACGCTGCGGCTGACCGTCGGCGACCTGACCCGGTTCGGCCTGCCGAAGCCCGACCACCGGGTCTACGAGACGCACCCGATCGCCAACAGCCAGCTCGTCTACTACGTGGGCCACGGCGGGATCGCGCCGGTGCCGGACGTCGTCCGCTTCCACCCGTACGCCGTCGAGCTCTCCGACGGCCGGGAGATCGACCCGGACCTGGTCGTCTTCGCCACCGGGTACCTGCCGCGTTTCGAGTTCCTCGACCCGAAGGTGCTCGGCGACGACGCGGGGGAGGGCCGCCCGAAGCTCTGGCTGAACGCCTTCGTCCCCGGTCGCCCCACGCTGGCCGTGGCCGGGCTGGTGCAGCCGGACTCGGGCATCTTCCCCCTGTCGCACTGGCAGTCGGTGCTCTTCGCCCGGCTGCTGCGGCTGCGCGTGACCCGCCCCGACCGGGCGGCCGCCTTCGCCGCCCGGGTGTCGGCGAAGGCGGGGGAGCGCTACGCCGGGCCCGTCAAGGACAGCAGCCGGCACTGGTTCGAGGTGGGCCACGCCGACTACCTGCGCGCCGTCCAACGCGCGCTGCACGACCTGGAGGAACAGTGAGTCAGGTGCGGATCATGCGCGGGCGGGAGTGGGCCCGCCCGGTTCGCCCGGTCCGGCGTGAGGTGCTCGGCGCTACCCCCGAGGTGGAACAGGGACGTCCTCCGCTGCTCTTCGTACCGGGCTTCGGGCACGGCGCCTGGGCGTTCGCCGAGCACTGGCTCGGCCACGCCGCGTCCCGGGGCTTCCCGGCGTACGCGCTGAGCCTGCGCGGGCACGGCGACAGCGGGCCGGCGCCGGAGGCGACGCTGCGGGCGTACGCCCACGACGTGACCCAGGTGGCGGCGGGCCTGCCGCGCCAGGCGGTACTGGTGGGGCACGGCGCCGGGGCGCTCGTGGTGGCCCACGCGCTGGCCCGCTACCCGGCCCGGGCCGCGGTGCTGGTCGCGCCGGTGTTCGGCGGCTGGGCGACGTTCGGGGCGGCGCTGCGCCGCAACCCGGTCGGCACGCTGCCGGCGGTGTTCGGCGGGCCGCTGCGGCTGCACCGCCGGCAGCTGTTCAGCCGGGAGCTGCCCGAGGCGGAGGCCCGGGGCTACGCGGGCCGGCTGGGGCGGGCCGGCCGGCGCGCCCAGTGGCAGCTGCTGACCGGGCGGGCCGCCGAGCCGGCGGTGGGCGACCCGCCGGTGCTGGTGCTGGGCAGCCCCGACGACCGGGTCGTGCCGTCGGCGGCGCTGACCCGGGCGGCCCGGCGGTACGGCTCCGCCCCGCTGCTCTTCCCCGGCATGGGGCACGACATGATGCTCGACGCCCGGTGGCGGGAGCCGGTCGACGCGATCCTGGACTGGCTGGAGAAGGATCCCGCGCCGACCGGCCGGCCCTGACCGCCGCGGCCCGACCGGCCGGCCAACCCTGACGACCCGGGCCGGGCCGGCGGCCTCAGCCGGCGGCGCCCAGCCGGGTCAGCAGGGAGCCGCTGTCGTCGAGGGCGGAGAGGTAGGAGCGGGCCCACGCGCGGATGTCGTGCCGGTGCAGGTGCGCCCGCATGGCCCGCATCCGCGCGCCGAGGTCGTCCGGGCCCGCCCGCAGCGCCGCGAGCAGCCCCTGCTTGAGCCCCTCCAGGTCGTGCGGGTTGACCAGGTACGCCTGCGGCAGCTCGGCGGCGGCGCCGGCGAACTCGCTGAGCAGCAGCGCGCCCGTGTCGTCCACCCGGGCGGCGACGTACTCCTTGGCGACGAGGTTCATCCCGTCGCGCAGCGGGGTCACCGCCATCACGTCGGCGACGCGGTAGAGCGCGGCCAGTTCGGCGCGGTCGAACGGCTGGGTCAGGTAGTGGATCGCCGGCTCGCCGACCCGGCCGAACTCCCCGTTGATCCGCCCGACCTCGCGCTCCACCCGTTCGCGGAGGATCTGGTACTGCCCGACCCGTTCCCGGCTGGGCACCGCCACCTGTACGAGCACGGTGTCGCGCACCTTGACGTGCCCGTGGGCGATCAGCTCGCTGTACGCCTTGAGCCGCTGCTCGATGCCCTTGGTGTAGTCCATCCGGTCGACGCTGAGGATCACCTGCTCGGGACTGCCGAGGTCATGGCGCAGCCGGGCGGCCCGCTCGGCCACGTCGGGCCGGGCGGCCAGCGCGGCCATCTCTGCGGTGTCGATGGAGACGGGGAAGGCGCCGATCCGGACCACCCGGTCGTCGACGGCGATGCGCCGGTCGGTGGCGGGGACGTCCAGCACCTTCGCCACCAGCTGGGCGAAGTTGTGCGCGGCCTGGGAGCGCTGGAAGCCGATCAGGTCGGCGCCGAGCATCCCGCGCAGCAACTCGGCCCGGCGCGGGAGCTGCATGAACAGCTCGGGCGGTGGGAACGGCACGTGCAGGAAGAAACCGATCCGCAGGTCCGGCCGCAGCTGCCGGAGCAGGCCGGGCACCAGTTGCAGGTGGTAGTCCTGCACCCAGACGACCGCGCCGGGCTCGGCCACGTCGGCCGTGGCCTCGGCGAACCGCTGGTTGACCCGCTGGTACGCCTCCCACCAGCTGCGGTGGTACTCCGGTTGTTCCACCGAGTCGTGGTAGAGCGGCCAGAGGGTGGCGTTGGCGAAGCCCTCGTAGTGGTCGCGCAGGTCGTCGGCGGTCAGCGCAACGGTGTGCATGTGGACGCCGTCCACGTCGGGCAGCGCCGGCGCCGGGCCGGTGCCGCCGGCCCACCCCACCCACGTCGCCGGGGTGTGCCGCAAAAGGGGATGGAGGGCGCTTACCAGGCCACCGGGACTGCGGCGCCACTCGCAGGCACCGTCGGGCGCCACACTGTCGTCGATGGGCAGGCGGTTGGCCACCACCACGAGGGAACTCTGTCGCATCTCGGGCATTCCGATCAGCAGGGAGTGACCGCCGCAGCGGAGGAACAACCGGGCAGTCGGCGAGGGATGTGACGGACAGCGGTATTCCTACTGACAGTAAGTTACACCAGTGTTGCGCCCCGGGCTCGGGGCGTCCGTCGTCCCGGGATACGGGCAGGAGAGCCGTCGGACGGATCGCCGGTCAGACCACCGCGCCGTCGTCCGGGTCGCGCTCGTCGTCGTCGCCACCGGGGCGCAGCCGCCAGATCAGCGAGACGAAGCCGGCCAGGATGCCGGTGAAGCCGAACAGGTTGACCACCGACGGGTCGGCCACCGGGAAGAGCGACGGGAACAGGAAGAGCACGAAGCCGACCACGATGGCCAGCACCCCGACCACCGTGTACTTCGAGAAGCGCGGCAGGGGCGGGGGCGGCGGCGGGGTGTAGCGCTCGTCCTCCGCCTCGTCGTCGGGCAGGTCCGCGCCGAAGGTGTCCAGCCCGTCGAGCAGCGACGGCTCGTCCTGCCGGCCCCGCGACAGGGAGACGCCCGAGATGTCGGCCGCGTACGGCAACCGTCGTACGTCGGTGGCGGTCGGCCCGGCGGGCTCGTCGGGCGTGCCGAGGGTCACCGGGCCGGCGGCGGGACCGGGCGGGTCGTCCACGTCCTCGGCGGCGGGCCACGGGTTGTCGCCACCACGGGGGGCGGTGGTGTGGAAGCCGGCGACGATACGGGCCCACTCGGCCTCGATGTCCGGCTCGTCGTCGCGGGGCTTCTCGGGGGTCGTCTCGTCCGCGAGCTGGGTCAGGTAGTCCCGCGCGGTCGTCAGGTGCGACCGGTCGACGTAGAGCCGGTCGACGGGGCGGGCGGGCACGGTGGTGGTGCGGGTGACCGGGTTCAGGTCGGCCGAGGGCTGGAGGTAGGCGGCGATCCCACCGGCGGCCAGGACGTCGAGCAGGTGCTCACCGACGCGCGGATCCACGTCGCCGGCGATGGCGTACTCGCTCGCGTCGAGCCCGTTGTCCCGCCGTCCCCGGCGGGCCCCACCCGCTGACACCCGGACATCCTCCTCATCACGCGCCCGCGGCGCGGCCTTTGCCCCGTCGGCGCCGACCCGCACGCCGCGCCTTGAATCGTGACACGTCAGGACCCGGTTCCGGGAGTGCCTTGTGGCGCGGCGTACGAAGTCAGAGCCCCTGTCGCAGGTCGCGACCGGGGATTTATGTCCGTTCTTGCTGAATGTTTTTCAACGGAGCCCGCCTGCGGTGCCGCCCGAGGGGCCGCCGGTGCCGGCGAGCGCGCCGACCGCCGGTCAGCCCGGGCCGGGCGGTGATCCCGGCCGCACCAGACCGCTCTCGTACGCCGCCACGACGAGCTGCGACCGGTCCCGGGCGTGCAGCTTGGCCAGCAGCCGGCTCACGTACGTGCGCGCCGTCGCCGGGCTGATGTGCAGGACCGCGCCGATCTCGTCGTTCGACCTGCCGGCGGCCACCTCGGCCAGCACCTCCCGCTCCCGGGCGGTCAGCGACGCCAACCGGGCCGGGTCCGGCTCCCGCCCCCCGGCGCGTACCGCCGTCATGACCCGCCGCGTCACCGCGGGGGAGAGCAGGGCCTCCCCGGCCCGGACGATCCGCACCGCCCCCCGCAGCTCGTCGGGGCCGGTGTCCTTGAGCAGGAAGCCGGACGCGCCGGCCCGGATCGCCTCGAAGACGTACTCGTCGGTGTCGAACGTGGTGAGCACGACGACCCGTACGCCGGTCAGCCGCTCGTCGGCGACGATCCGGCGGGTGGCCTCGATGCCGTCCGTGCCCGGCATCCGGACGTCCATCAGCAGGACGTCCGGCCGCTCGGTGACCGCCAGCCGGTACGCCGCGTCGCCGTCGCCCGCCTCGCCGACGACCTCGATGTCCGGCGCCCGGTTGAGCAGCGCACGCAGCCCCGCGCGTACCAGGTGCTGGTCGTCGACGAGTCCCACCCGGATCACGTGGTCCCTCCCAGGGGTAGTTCGGCGCGTACCTCGAAGCCGCCGCCGGGTCGGTTGCCGGCGGTGACGGTGCCCCCGAGCAGGGCGGTGCGCTCCCGCATGCCGCCGAGCCCGTACCCGCGCGGGGTGTCCTCGCGCTGCCCACGGCCGTCGTCGCGGACGGCGACGGCGAGGGTGCCGGGGCCACGGACGACGTCGATCTCGACGGTGCTCGCGCCGGCGTGGCGCAGGGTGTTGGTCAGCGCCTCCTGGATCAGCCGGTGGGCGGTCGAGTCGACCGCGGCGGGCAGCCCGGTCAGCTCGCCCTGCCGGTGGACGGCGATCCGCAGCCCGGTGGCCCGCGCGCCGACGGCCAGGGCGTCCAGCCCGGCCAGCCCCGCCACCGGTTGCCGGGGCTCGGCCACGGCCGGGTCGCGCAGGAGACCGAGGGTGGTGCGCAACTCCCGGGCGACCTGGGTGGTGGCCGAGCGGACGTGCCCCAGGGCGGCACGGGCGGCCGCCGGGTCGTCGTCGAGGGCCTCGTCGGCCACGCCGGCGTGCAGCGAGATGACGGAGATGTGGTGGGCGATGACGTCGTGCAGGTCCCGGGCGATCCGGAGCCGTTCCTCCTCGACGCGGCGCGCCGCCTCCCGGGCGTGGTCGCGTTCCAGTTGCCGCAGCCGCCACCGTTGCTCCCGGCGCCGCAGCCGCCGGGACCGGACCCCGTCGCCGAGGGCGACCGCGGCGGCCATGATGGCGACGCTGGAGGCCAGCTCGAAACCGATGAGGTACGCGACGCTCGCGCCGTCCGCCGTGCGGAACGCGGTGGAGACGACGAGCAGGCCGAGCCCCACGAGCACCGCCCAGCGCAGCTGCCCGGCCTCGGCCGCCGAGTAGAGCGCCGCGGCGAGGGGGAGGGCCAGCCCGACCGGCGGGTAGCCGGCCACGTAGTAGGCGACCAGGCCGGCGGCGCTCACCACCAGCACGGTGGTCGGCGCGCGGCGGCGCAGGAGCACGAGCGCGCCGAGCCCGACGGCGAACAGGTAGGCGGGGACGTCGCGGCCCCGGTCGCCGCCCAGGTTCGCGGTGATCGCCGCCGCCACGACGGCCGCGACGGCGACGCCGATGAGCAGGTCCAGCACGGCGGCCCGGGGCAGCCGAACCAGCCTGCCCGCTCCCCGCCGCGCCCCGGCCACCCGCACACCACGAGCGTAGGTGCCGCAGGCCCCGCCGCGGGGCCGACGGGTGTCCCGACCGACCGTCGCCCCCCGCCGTATCCGCGACGGACGGCGGTACGTCGACAGGCGACACCGCCCGCCCGTCGCCCGCCCGCGGCTGTCCGGGTTGGACGCTCCGCGCCACGCGGGCCGGATCACGTTGTGGCGGCACGCATCGGGTTCGTAGGCTCATGCCCACGACGACCGTGGCGACGCGGCGGCGCCGCGACCACCTCTGGAAAGGACGCCGGTGCTGTACTGGCTGATGAAGTACGTGCTCCTCGGCCCGCTGCTGAGGCTGGTCTTCCGCCCGCAGGTCGAGGGGCTGCACCACGTGCCCGACACCGGGCCGGTGATCCTCGCCAGCAACCACCTGTCGTTCTCCGACTCGATCTTCACGCCGCTGGTCGTGAAGCGGCGGGTGACGTTCATCGCCAAGGCCGAGTACTTCACCGGCAAGGGCGTCAAGGGCTGGCTGACGAAGATGTTCTTCGTCGGCTCCGGCACCATCCCGGTCGACCGCTCGGGCGGCCGGGCGGCCAGGGCGGCCCTGGACACCCAGCTGCGGGTACTGCGCGCCGGTGGCATCGCCGGCATCTATCCCGAGGGCACCCGCTCGCCGGACGGCCGGCTCTACCGCGGCAAGACCGGCGTGGCCCGGCTGGCCCTGGAGAGCGGCGCCCTGGTCATCCCGACGGCGATGCTCAACGCCGACGAGATCCAGCCGCCCGGCAAGCTGATCCCCAAGATCGCCCGGGTGCGGATCCGGTTCGGCCCGCCGCTGGACTTCTCGCGCTACGCCGGGATGGCCGGTGACCGGTACGTCGAGCGCGCGGTGACCGACGAGATCATGTACGAGCTGATGGAGCTCTCCGGCCGCGAGTACGTCGACATGTACGCCCAGAAGGCCAAGAGCCCGCCCGCCGGCCCGGTCCCCCGCGAGCCGGTCCCCGCCTGACGGGCCGCCGCCCGCGTCGACCGGTCAGCAGGCGAGGGCGGTGTCGGCGGCGGTCGTCGGGGGGCGGGCCAGGTCCAGCAGGACGGGGGCGTCGTTGCGCAGCGCGAAGGCGCGCAGCTCGGCCAGCTCCGGGCGGCCCGCCGTCGACTCGCCGGCCCGCTCCAGCTCCACCGTCGCGAAGGTCAGCGCCAGCATCCGGTCCGTCACGTCCGGGATGCCGGCGTAGATCTCGGCGCCGGCCAGGTGCAGCTCGGCGGCCCGCCGGTGGTCGCCGTCCGCGGCGGCCAGGGCACCGGCCACCGTTCGGCGCGCCGCCTCGGACCAGGGTGTGCGGTGACCCACCCGGTCCAGCATCGCGCGTACCCGTGCCGCCGCCTCCCGCCCGGCGAGGCTGGCCGCGTATCCGGCCGCCGGGATCCACTCGCCGCTGGCGATGGCGGGCACCACCGACCAGGAGTCGGCCAGCTCGTCGATCAGCGCCGTCGCCTCCTGCCGGCGTCCCTGCAGGGCCCGGCAGAGCGCGCCCATCCCCAGCATCGTCCAGTGCGGTCGGTGGAAACCGCTGCGCCGGGCGGCGTCGAGCGCGGCCGCCACGTCGTCGCTGAACGTGGCGGCGGCGTCGTCGTCCGAGTGGGAGCGCGCCTGCGGCACCCGCTCGCCGCGCAGTACCAGCAGGCAGGAGCGCAGGCCGCGGACCTGCATGTCCCAGCTGCCGGTCGGGGTGTCCACGAAGGCCTCGGCGGCGGCCAGCAGCCGGTCGAAGTCGCCCTCGAACCAGGCGCGCATCGCCTCGGCCGAGTAACTCGTGGTCAGCGTCTGCCCGCTGGCCTTGCGGGTCGGCGACGACGAGAGCAGGGCGTCCGAGCGCAGCCAGTCGCCCTCCTCGCAGACGGCGTAGGCGAGGTTCTGCATGGCCCGGGGCAGGGCGATCAGCTGGTTGGCGCGGCTGAGCTCGACGATTGCGTGCAGGTCGTCCAGGCCGGACCGGTCACCCGCCTGGTAGCGGGCGATCGCCGAGGTGATCCGGGCGTTGGTGCGGGTCTCGGTCAGCCTCAGCCGCTCACCGATCTCCGCCGCCCGGTCGGCCGCGGCGACCGCCGGATCACGCTCGTAGTTGAGCATGTGCAGCCGGCCCAGCTCGGCGTAGGCGTCCGCCTTCTGCGGGCTGTCCGGCAGCGGGTCGAAGAGCTCGACGGCCCGGTCCAGGCAGGCGAGCGCGGCGGCCCGGTCGGCGCGCAGCCACGCGGCCTGACCGAGCAGCGTCCAGGCGCGCGCCGCGCAGGCGTCGTCGTCGTGCGCCAGCAGCCGGTCGGCGAGCGCCTGCACCTGCTCGGGCCCGCCGCCGGAGAGGAAGACGTTGCCGTCGCGGTAGAAGGAGATCTCGGTGCTGAGCAGCTCGAGTTGGAGCCGGTCGAGCGGGTCGGAGTCGTCGGCCAGCCCGAGCGCCCGGCCCGCGTGGCTCGCCGCGACGTCGAGACTGTGCAGCGCGTACGCCCGGCGGGCCGCCCGGTGCAGCGCGGCCCGGGCGGGGCCGGCGAACCGGGCGATCTCCATGCCCAGCGACCGGGCGATCTCGTGGGCCGCCCACCGGTGGTGGGCCAGCACCTCCGCCAGGTCGGTGTCCCGGCTCTGCGAGAGCATGTCCAGCCACTGCGCCGTCCGCTCGTGCCGCGCCACCCGCTCGGTACGGGGCAGCCGCTGGTAGCAGACGTCGCGCACCAGCACGTGCCGGAACCGGTACTCGGGCTGACCCGCCATCGTGGAGGCGGCCTGCTCGTGCACGAAGTCCCGCTGCTCCAACCGGCGCAGCGCGCGCTCCACCGACTCGACGGGCTGCCCGAGCGCGGCGGCCACGGCCCCCGGCCAGAACTGCACGCCGACCACGGCGGCGGCCAGCAGCACCGTGCGCTCCTTGGCGTCGAGCAGGTCGATGCGGTTGGCGATGACGGCGTGCACGCTCTCCGGCATCGGCAGGTCGAGGTGCTTCTCCAGCGACCAGCCCCGCACGGACTGGCGCAGCGCGCCCTGCTCGATCAGCATCCGGACGTACTCGTGGGCGTAGAGCGGGTTGCCGCCGGCCACCTCGATCAGCGGGCTGAGCATGTCGGCGGAGAAGGCCGCCCGGCCGAACATGTGGGCGTAGAGCGCGGCGATGCCCGTGTCCCGCAGCGGGGGCAGGGTGATGGTCACCGAGCCGGTGATCGTCCCCGCCCAGCTCGGGTCCCGGTCGACGAGTTCCGGGCGGGCGGTGCAGAGCAGCAGCAGCGGCACGTCCCGGGCGGCGGTGCCGAGCAGCTCCACGAAGCGCAGCATCGCGTCGTCGGCCCAGTGCAGGTCCTCGAAGACCAGCACGGTCGGCCGGCGTGCGGCCAGGGCGAGCAGGAAACGCCGCCACGCCGACCCGGTCTCCTCGGCCGGCAGCGCGGTCCCCGGCAGCCCGACGAGGGGCCGTAGGGCGTCGACGAGGCGCTGCCGCTCGCCCGGGCCGACCAGCTCGCCGACGGCCGAGGCGAGCCGCTGGGCGGCGCTCGACGCCGGGTCGGTGTCCAGGATGCCGGCCTCGGACTTGACGATGTCGGCCAGCGCCGCGAACGTGACGTTCTCGCCGAACGGCGGGCACCGCCCGATCCGCCAGGTCAGCGGCTCGTCGACCAGCTGGTCCACGTGCCGGTACAGCTCCCGGACCAGCCGGCTCTTGCCCAGTCCGGCCCGGCCGAAGACGGTCACCACCTGCGGGCGGCGGTCGCGCAACGACCGGTGCAGGGCGTTGACCAGCATCCCCAGCTCGTGTTCGCGGTCGATGAGCGGCGTGACGTCCGGCTGCCGGTCCGTCGGCTGCCGGCGGACCGGGGACAGGGCCAGCCACACCTCGGTCGTCGTCGACCGCCCGCGCAGGGTGACCGGCGGCTGCTCCGAATAGCGGATCGCGTCCCGGGTGAGGGCGTGCGTCGTGCCGCAGACCAGCACCCCGCCCGGCGGCGCGACCGACTGCATCCGCGACGCCGTGTTGACCACGTCGCCGGCCACGATCGCCTGACCGCCGTCGCGGGCGGCGGCCACGTCGACCAGCGCCTCGCCGGTGGCCACCCCGACCCGGAAGCGCAGCGCGTCGGCGCCAGTGGGGGCGAAGCGGGTCAGCACGCGTTGCAGCTCCAGCCCGGCCCGCACGCAGCGCAGCGCGTCGGTCTCGGTCGCCACAGGCGCGCCGAACAGGGCCATCACCGCGTCGCCGATGTACTTCTCCACCACCCCGCCGTACTGCCCCACGACGCGACGGGCGGCCGAGAAGAACCCGGTCTGCATGCCGCGGACCAGCTCCGGGTCCGCCCGCTCGACGTACGGGGTGAAGTCGATCAGGTCGACGAAGAGCACGCTGACCCGGCGGCGGTCCTCCTGCGGAGCCGGCTGTCGCTCGCTGCCCGGCCGGGCGGCGCCGCAGGAGGTGCAGAACGCCACGTCCTGGGCGAGCGGGCGCAGGCAGTGCGGACAGACCGCGCCCAGCTCGTTGCCGCAGCCGCCGCAGAAGCGGTCGCCCGAGGCGGCCGTACGTCCACAGCGGTCACACTGCGTGGCGATGACGCCCTCCACTCGCGATCCCGCCGGCGCCGTGATCGGCACCGTTCCGGTGTCAGTATCGCCGTCCGCCCAGCTGTCGGGTACCGGGCTGTTGGCTTGTGGACAGTCCACCGGGCGGCCCTGCGGTTACAGTCAGGCGGCTGATTGTCGACCATTGACCACAGGGGGATTCCCGATGGTGTACGTGATGTTGCAGAGCGACTGGACCGACGGCAGCGGGGTCAGCCACCTCGCGGGCGACTCCGTCGACGTGGACGCCGCCACGCTGGCCGCGCTCCAGGCGCAGGGGATCGTCAGCGAGCAGTCCGGTGGCGGCAAGGACGGCACGGAGTGGGTCGGGCCGGGCAGCACCAACTGGGTCGGGCCGGGCAGCAACACTCCCTGACACCCCGCACGAAAGGGCCGGAGCAGCCGCTCCGGCCCTTTTTCGCGTACGCCTCAGCGCTCGCTCATGCCGGCGCGGCGGCGCAGCGCCGCGACGTCGGTGACCACGATGCGCCGGCCCTCGGTGCGCAGCCAACCCCGGTTGGCGAACGACCCGATCGCCTGGTTGACGCTCTGCCGCGAGCCGCCGGCCATCTCCGCGAGCTGGCTCTGGTTGAGCTCGATGGTGATCATCGGGGCCTGGCTCTCGCCGGCCAGCCGCACCAGGGTCTTGGCCACCCGGCCGGGCAGGTCCAGGAAGACGTGGTCGGCGTTCTGCTCGGTCAGCCGCCGGATCAGCCCGCCGAGCGAGCGCATCACCGCGTCGAGGATGCGTGGGTTGGAGTGCACCAGCTCCATGAACGCGCCCCGGGACAGCGCGAGCGCGGCGCAGTCCTCGATCGCCTCGGCCGAGGCGGACCGGGTGGAGGCGTCGAGCAGGGAGACCTCGCCCAGCACGTCCGGCGGACGGATGACCGACAGCACGGCGCGTTCGCCGGTCGGCGCGGTGCGGAAGACCGCGACCGCGCCCCGACGCAGGACGATGAGGGACTCGCCGGGGTCGTTCTCGACGAAGAGCAGTTGGCCCTTGCGGTACGTGCGGGGGACCGCCGCGGCGATGACCCGCTGCCGGACCTCCGGCTCCAGCCCGGCGAACATCTCCACACCCGTGAGCGCGTCACCAGGCTCCGGCAGGCGCATCTCCACGGTCCAACCCCTCCCCGGTCAAGGACCACAACTCGCTCACCGGGTGAACCTGAAGGCCCTCGACGAGGTGAACTGACACCGGTTCGGCGTCCGGTAGCGGTACACATCAGATCATGACGGTCCGGTCGCTTGCTGTACACCCCTCAAATCACTTCCGTGACACTCCCGAGCTGCGACGACCGGCGTGGTGGGGGCGATCCGACCGCCCCGGTCGTCGCGCCGCCGAGGGCGTGGGCGAGGATGACGGGCGATGGTCTACCGCTATTTCTACGACTGCGAGTTCATCGAGGACGGCCGGCTCGTCGACCTCGTGTCGATCGGCGTCGTCGACGAGTACGGCCGTGAGTTCTACGCCGTCTCGACCGAGTTCGACGACTCGCGGGCCGTGCCCTGGGTGCGCCGCAACGTGCTCGACAAGCTGCCCTCCCCGGCGAACCGCGCCTGGCGTTCCCGCGAGCGCATCCGCGACGAGCTGTACGACTTCCTCGTCGAGCCGGTCCGCGACCGCCCGGGCGAGCAGCTGGAGCTGTGGGCCTGGTACGCCGCGTACGACCACGTCGCCCTGGCCCAGCTGTGGGGCGCCATGCCGGCGCTGCCCCGGGAGATCCCCCGGTTCACCAAGGACCTGCGCCAACTCTGGGACGACCGGGGTCGGCCGCCGCTGCCGGACGCCGACGCGGCGCGGCACGACGCGTTGGTCGATGCCCGGCACAATCTGGCCCGGTGGCGGGCGATGACCGGTTCGTAGGTTTGGTCGGTTCTGTCCCGGGCACCGGTGCGACGTCGAGCCGATGTGAGGGAGAGTCCCAATGAGCAACGAACCGACCAACGCCGCCGAGGCCCGGCGCCGGGTGACCGAGCTGGTCCGCGAGGCCCGCATCTGCATGCTGACCACGATCGCCGTGGACGGCCGGATGGTGAGCCGTCCGATGGGGTTGCAGGAGGCGGAGTTCGACGGCGACCTGTGGTTCTTCGCGTACGCCGACTCCGCCAAGGTCCGGCAGATCCGCGTGAACCCCGAGGTCAATGTCTCCTTCTCCGACTCCCGGCGCAACTCCTGGGTGTCGGTCGCGGGCACGGCCCGGGAGGAGTACGACCGGGCGAAGGCCGAGGAGCTGTGGAACCCGGTGCTCAAGGCCTGGTTCCCGGACGGGTTGGAGACCTCCGGACTCACCCTGCTCAAGGTGCACGCCGGATCCGCGGAGTACTGGGACTCTCCGTCGAGCACGGTGGTGAACCTGTTCGGCTACGCGAAGGCGGCGGTGACCGGCAAGCCGCCGGAGGTGGGGGAGAACCACGAGGTCAGCTACTGACCGGTAGACCGCCCGCCGGTGGGATCGGCCCGGGGCGCGGTGTCGGCGTACGCCCGCGGCGACTACAGTGCGCACTGACGGCCCGCCCCGGGCCGGCAACGGCGCCGATGGTCTTGATTCGACACATATCCTGGGGCAAATCGGGCTTCACCTGATGCTCCCAGGAGGATGAGCGATCATGCGTATCGGCGTGCTCACCGGCGGCGGCGACTGCCCAGGTCTCAACGCGGTCATCCGGGCGGTGGTCCGCAAGGGCGTCGCCAGCTACGGCCACGAGTTCGTGGGTTTCCGGGACGGCTGGAAGGGCCCGTTGGAGGGCCTGTCCCGCCCCCTGGGCATCGCGGAGGTCCGCGGCATCCTGCCGCGCGGCGGCACCATCCTCGGCTCGTCCCGGACGAACCCCTTCAAGATCGAGAGGGGTGTCGAGCGGATCAAGGAGAACCTCGCCGCGCAGGGCGTGGACGCGCTCATCGCGATCGGCGGCGAGGACACCCTCGGTGTGGCCACCAAGCTGCACGAGCTCGGGGTCCACGTGATCGGCGTGCCGAAGACGATCGACAACGACCTCGGCGCCACCGACTACACCTTCGGCTTCGACACCGCCGTGAACATCGCGATGGAGGCCATCGACCGGCTGCACACCACCGCCGAGAGCCACCACCGCACCCTGGTGGTCGAGGTGATGGGCCGGCACGCCGGCTGGATCGCCCTGCACGCCGGCCTGGCCGGTGGCGCCAACGTGATCCTGCTGCCGGAGCGGCAGTTCGACGTCGAGCAGGTCGCCGGCTACGTCGAGAAGCGCTTCCAGCACCAGTACGCCCCGATCGTCGTGGTCGCCGAGGGTGCCCAGCCGCTCGACGGCCAGATGGTCCTGCACAACCAGGAACTCGACGCGTTCGGCCACGTCCGCCTCGGCGGCATCGGCCAGTGGCTCGCCGAGCAGCTGGAGGCCAAGACCGGCAAGGAGGCCCGCACCGTCGTGCTCGGGCACATCCAGCGCGGCGGCACCCCGAGCGCCTTCGACCGGGTGCTCGCCACCCGCCTCGGCCTCCAGGCGATCGACGCGGTCCACGAGGGCGACTGGGGCAAGATGGTCGCGATGCAGAGCACGGACATCGTCCGCGTTCCGCTGGCCGAGGCCACCCGCGAGCTGAAGACCGTGCCGCTGGAGCGGTACGCCGAGGCCGAGGTCTTCTTCGGCAGCTGATCCATCCCCGGCGTCGCGGCGGGCCGTCCGGCCCGTCGCGACGCCGGTCCACTTCGAGGGGGTACGACGGCGATGGCGGGTTCGGTGCACACGGTCGCGGTCATCGGGGCCGGCAAGATCGGCGAGCTGATGCTCTCCGGGCTGCTCCGGTCGGGCTGGCCGGTCGACCGGTTGCTCGCCACCGCCCGCCGGCCCTCCCGCGCCGAGGAACTGACCGCCCGCTACGGGATCCGGGTGGTCGACAACCTCACCGCCGTGGCCGAGGCGGAGGTGCTCGCCGTCTCCGTCAAGCCGCAGGACGCGGCGACGCTGCTGGACGAGATCGGGCCGAAGGTGCCCGCCGACAAGCTGGTCATCTCCCTCTGCGCCGGCCTGCCGACCAGCTTCTTCAACCGTCGGCTGCCCGAGGGCACGCCCGTGGTGCGGGTGATGACCAACACCCCGGCCCTGGTGGACCAGGCGATGACGGCGATCTCCGCCGGCGCCCACGCCACCGGTACGCACCTGGCGCTGGCCGAGGAGATGTTCAAGCCGCTGGGTTCGACCGTCCGGGTGCCCGAGTCCCAGCAGGACGCGGTGACCGCGCTCTCCGGCTCCGGGCCGGCGTACTTCTACCTGCTGGTCGAGGCGATGATCGACGCCGGCATCCTGCTCGGCCTGCCCCGGCAGGTCGCGCACGAGCTGATCGTGCAGACCGCCATCGGCTCGGCCGTGATGCTGCGCGACTCCGGCGAGCACCCGGTGAAGCTGCGCGAGGCGGTCACCTCGCCGGCCGGCACCACCATCTCCGCCGTGCGCGAGCTGGAGAAGCACGGCGTACGCGCGGCGCTGCTCGCCGCGCTGGAGGCGGCCCGCGACCGCGCCCGCGAACTGGCAGCCCAGGCCGACTGAGCCGCACCGCCGACCAGCGTCTGCCGTGCCCCACGGAGGTCGCGGTCCGGCCAGCGTCCGACCCAGGTCGCCACCCATGCCCTTGCCGGCCCTTCGGAAGATGACCTCGCAGCGCGACGCGCTGGGCGACTGGCAAGGAAATCCGCTACAGATGCTCCCAACCTGTATAGAGTTTCCTTGTGGGGTCGGCGGACGGGTCGGAGGCTGAGAACACGCCGCTGCAGGGGCTCCCAGCGACCTTCACCTATTCCCAAGCCCTCGAAGCCGGGCTTTCCGAGTGGCAGTTGTACCGGCTGCGCGATCGAGGGCTCGTTGAACGTGTCGGCAGAGGTCTCTACCGGCGACCTGATGCCGAGGCGGCGGACATCGATCTCATCGAAGTCGCCAGTCGCGCTCCGTCAGCCACACTATGCCTGGTCACGGCCCTTGCCCGGCACGGTCTTACCGATGAGATCCCCTCTCGCATCGACGTCGCGCTACCTCGCGGGCAGCATCGGCCTGTTACCACCTCGCCGGTCGCCTGGCACTGGTTCGACCCAGCCACGTTCCAGATCGGTCGCACCGAGCTGCGACTGGATCCGGAGACCTCGATCGGGCTCTACAACCCTGAGCGCAGCATCCTCGATGCCGTCCGCCTGCGGCATCAGGAAGGGCCGGAACTGGCGTACGCCTCGCTGAGGCGCTGGCTGCGGCGGGGCGGCGCATCGCCGTCGGCACTGCTGACGATGGCTCGGCACTTCCCCAAGGCCGAGCGACCCCTTCGAGAGGCGCTGGAGATCCTGCTGTGACAGCACGCCCGACCCGATCCACCGTCGCTGGTCGCGCCTATCTCGACCTGCAGAACCTCGCCCGCCGCACGGGTCGTCCCACGGATGAACTGCACCAGGTCTACGCCCTGGAGGGGTTCCTCGCCCGGGTGACTCATTCCCCGTACGCGGACAAACTCGTTCTCAAGGGCGGTGTGCTACTCGCCGCCTACGCTGCCCGGCGGCCCACCCGCGACGTGGATCTCCAAGGCCGATGGATCTCCAACGACACCGCCCAGGTGCTCGGCATCGTCCGCCAGATCGCGGCTCTGCACCTCGACGACGGTCTCGTGTTCGACGCGGCGGGCGCAGGCGCCGAGACGATTCGAGACGACGACGTGTACTCCGGAGTCCGCGTCACCCTGGCCGGCACTCTCGCCGCCGCGCGTCTGACCTTCCACGTCGACGTCAACGTGGGCGACCCGATCTGGCCCGATCCGCAGCAGGTCAAGCTGCCGCGTCTGCTCGACGGGGAAATCATCGTCACCGGCTATCCGCTTCCGATGGTGCACGCGGAGAAACTGGTGACGGCACTACAGCGTGGCGAGGCGAACACCCGTTGGCGCGATTTCGCCGACGTCTACCTGCTGTCGAATCGGCACGATGTCGATGGCGACGACCTGGCGGCGGCGGTGCAGCGGGTCGCTGAGTACCGCCAGGTGACGCTTGAGCCGCTGAGTCGCGCCCTCGATGGATATGCGGCGCTGGCGCAACCACGATGGGCGGCTTGGCGGCGTAAGCACCGCCTCGACGATCGGCTTCCTCGGGACTTCGGCGAGGTGTTGCAGCGGGTGTCGGGGCTCGCCGACCCCGCGCTGGCCGGAACCTGTCGCGGGCAAACCTGGATCGCGGCGGCCTCGACGTGGACTGGCACGTGACGACAGTCGAGGTGCGGCATGCGGACACCGATCCGCAGGTGCCGTTCGGCGTCCGCCGCCCGGGATCCGGGCGACGGACGGCCGGACGTCCTCAGTAGAGCAGGTGGGGCTTGCGGCGGCGGTCGAAGTCCGCCAGCTCGTCGGCCCAGGCGCCGACCACGTCGTCCACGTCGGCGCCCGCGTCGATCATCGTGCGCAGCCGCGGCGACCCGGTGAGCTTGTCGATCCAGTACGGACGCACGGTGTCCCACGAGTCGCGCCGCCACGCGAACGCCTCGTACTTGTGCGCCTCCACCAGCATCGCGACCGCCGTGCGGATCGGGTCGTACTTCGCGCGGTCGACGACCTTGACCTCGACGCCGGCGCAGAGCTTGTTGAGCAGCGCGGGCTTCTGCCCGGCGGACGTCGGCGTGAAGTACGCCTCGCGGAACTCGACGCCGGGCAGCTCGCGGGCGTTGAGCCGGTCGGACCAGTGGTAGTCGAAGTCCTCGGCCAGCCCGCCGATCAGCTCGAACGGCTTGCAGGTGCCCCGGCCCTCGGTGAGCGAGGCGACGCCCTCGAACAGGCCGGTGCCGGGGTAGACCAGCGCGGTGTCCGTGGTGGGCATGTTCGGGCTGGGCAGCACCCAGGGCAGGTCGGTGTCAGCGGCCAGCTTGTCGCGCTTCCAGTGCCGGCACTTCACGACGTGCAGGTCGACCTGGCGGCCGGCCTCGGCGGGCAGGAACTCGGCGTTGAAGAACCGGGCCAGCTCGCCGACGGTCATGCCGTGCTGCTGGACGATCTCCTTCAGGCCCACCCCCGAGGTGTAGCCGGCGGTCATCATCGGCCCGTAGGCCCGGCCACCGACCGGGTTCGGCCGGTCGAGGACCACGTACCGCTTGCCGACGCGGGCCGCGGCCATCATCGAGGTGTACATGGTCCAGATGTACGTGTAGAAGCGGGCGCCGACGTCCTGGATGTCGAAGACGACGGTGTCGACGCCGGCCTGGGTGAACATGGTCTCCCACTTGGCCAGCGAGGCGCCGTACGCGTCGTAGACGGTGACCCCGGTGCGGGCGTCGATGCCGGTGCCCTCGCTGCCGCCGGCCTGCGCCGAGCCGCGGAAGCCGTGCTCGGGGCCGAAGGCGGCGGCCAGCCGGACCGTGCCGGAGGCGTGCATCAGGTCGACCAGGTGCCGGTAGGCCGAGTCCACGCCGGTGGGGTTCGAGATCACCCCGACCCGCTGGCCGGCGAGTTCGGCGAAGTCGGACCGGACGAGCACGTCGAGCCCGGTCTCCACGTGGCGGATGCCGGGCGCGGCGTGACCGGCCGCGCCGGGTGCCGTCGCCGCGACCGCGCCCGCGGTCACCGCACCCGCTCCGGCCAGGAACTTCCTTCGCTCCATGTCGACCCTCCCGTCGGTTTGGTCGAAACTTAGCTACACGTTGATGCCCCGTCAAGGAAGGTTAGCTACAAAGCGGAGGTGAACGGGCCCGGCCGGCGGCGCTGACGGACCTGCCACCCGGGCGGCGCGTGGTGCGGGCCCACCGGTCGGGCGGTGCTCCATACTGGCCCGGTGTTCACCCTCGCCCAGGCCCGCCACCTGATCGCCACCCTGCGCCCGCGCGTCGACGAGCTGATCCGGCTGCGGGCCGACCTGGCCGAGCTGCGCGTCGACCTGGCCGACCGGGGTGCCAGCCCACTCGGCGGGCTCGCCGAGGTCAAGGGGCTGGAGGCGCGGCTGCACGCCCTCGTCGAGGAGTTGCACTCCCACGACATCCAGGTCAAGGGAATCGCGCCGGTCCTGCTCGACTTTCCCGGTGAGCGCGACGGCCGGCCGGTGCTCTGGTGCTGGCTGGAGGGGGACACCGACGTGCGCTGGTACCACCGGATGGAGTGCGGCTTCGCCGGTCGCCGCCCGCTCTGATCCGGTCCGGTCGGCCGCGCCCGTGGTGCGTCAGGCCAGGGACGTGCGGCGGCGCCGGCCGGAGGGGCGGCGGCTCAGCGGGTGGCCTGGGTCAGGGCGGCCCGCACCCTGGTGGCGTCGGCCGGCGCCTCGCGCTCCCAGTCCGCCGGGTCGGCCGAGTAGATGGTCCCGTAGGCGGGGGTGTCCGGCTGGTAGCGCCAGCTCTCGGCGAGGGTACCGGCGTCCACGGCGTCGTAGCCGATCCGGTCGAGGAAGGCGGTGGCCTCCGCCTTCGCGCCCGCGTCGTCGCCGGCGACGGGCAGCGCGCTGCGGTCGTCGGCCCCGGTCGGCCGGGCCAGCGCGTGCAGGTGCTTGAAGAAGATGTTGTTGAACACCTTGACCACGCGCGACTGCGGCAGGTGCCGCTGGAGCAGTTCGCTGCTGGTGGTGGAGCCCGAGTCGAGCTCGGGGAACCGGCCGTCCCGCTCCGGGTAGTAGTTGTTGGTGTCCAGCACGAGCTTGCCGGCCAGCGGCTCGACCGGCACGTCCCGGTACGCCTTCAACGGGATGGTGACGACCACCAGGTCGCCGGCCTCCGCGGCCTCGCTGGCCGTGGCCGCCCGGGCGCGTGGGCCCAGCTCCTCGACGAGATCCTTCAGGGTCTCCGGGCCGCGCGAGTTGCTCAGCACCACGTCGTAGCCGGCGGCCACCGCCAGCCGCGCCACCGTGCCGCCGATGTGTCCACTGCCGATCAGTCCCACAGTTGTCATGTCGGTCCCTAACCCCGTTCGCGGTGACGGTATTCCCCACCGGTGTGGTCGACAATTCCGTCTGGTGTCCGGTGCGCCGCCCGCCCAACGTACTGCCGGCCCGGGCGCGGGGGGCCGGCTTCGGGACAACGCCCGCCGGGCGGCCCGCAACGCGTCACGGCGGAAACGATGTCGGCCCCGGCGGCTAGCCTGCCTCCACTTGCGAACACGGAACGGGGAGTGCGATGGGCACGTGGGCGGCGGGACCGTTCGACAACGACGCGGCGGCGGACTGGTGCGCCGACCTCGACGAGGCGTCGCCGGAGCGGCGGCCCCGGCTGGTGGAGCTGGCGCTGCGCGAGGCGGTGCGGGAGGGCGACTTCCTGGACTCGTGGCCCGGCGCCAAGGCGGTCGCGGCGTCGGCGGTGGTCGCCGCGCACCTTCCCGGCGGCCCGCCGGTCGATTCGGCGTACGCGCCGGACTTCCTCACCGCCGGCGGGCGTCTGACGCTTTCCGCGGAGCTGCCGGCGCTGGCCCTGCGGGCGCTGGACCGGGTGCTCGCCGACGGGTCCGAGCTGGCCGAGCTCTGGGAGGAGGCCGGGGAGCTCGACGAGTTCGCCGCCGCGCTCGCCCCGATCCGGGCCGCGCTGGCCAATCCGACCGGGGCCGTCGTCGTCGGGGGTTGAGGCGCGAGGGTCACGGCTGGCGGGGGCCGGGCGGGGTGCGCCCCGTCCGGCCGCCCGGATCGCCGTCGCGCCGGACCGCCACGACCACCCGCTCGACGCGCTCGCCGGTGGTCGGGTCGGTCCAGACGAGCACCACCGGCCCGGCCGCCGCGAGGAGCTCCCGGGCGAACGGCGGCAGGTCCTCAGGCGACATCCGGATGTAGGACGTCGCGTCCTCGAACCGGCCGCGCAGGTGTTCCAGCGTGAAGCGGTGCCGCCCCGAGGCGTCGAGGTGTCCGGGAGCCGGTGGGAGGTGCCGCAGGTGGCCGTGGTCGCGCAGCACGTCGTCGGGCACGGCGGCGTCGAGCACCACCCGACCGGCGTCGAGCGGACGCTGGATGCTGACGTGGTGCTCGGGCGGGATCTGGCCCGGTGTGAGCGCCGGCTGCACCGCGAAGAACATCCCGCCCCCTCCACTCGGACCAGATGTCGCCGATCGTAGTCCGTTCGGCACACAGCGGCACGGCCGAGGCGGGTGCCCTCAGACCGCCGCGGGCAGCACCTTCTCGATCGCGGCGCGCAGGTCCGCCGAGCCGGGCTCGACGGTGGGCGCGAACCGGGCCGCCACCGTGCCGTCCGGGGCGACGAGGAACTTCTCGAAGTTCCACCGCACGTCGCCGGCGTGGCCCTCCGCGTCGGCCGTGTCGACCAGCGCCGCGTAGAGCGGGTGGCGGCCGGGGCCGTTCACGTCGACCTTCTCGGTGAGCGGGAAGGTCACCCCGTAGTTGACCTGGCAGAAGTCGCTGATCTCGGCGGCGGTGCCCGGCTCCTGGCCGGCGAACTGGTTGCAGGGCACGCCGAGCACCACCAGGCCGCGGTCGGCGTACTCGTCGTGCAGCGCCTGGAGGCCGGCGTACTGCGGGGTGAGGCCGCAGCGCGAGGCGACGTTGACCACCAGCAGGGCGCGTCCGCGGTACCGCGCGAGGTCGGCCGGACCTCCGGCCAGGGCGTCGATCCGGGTGTCGAAGACGGTCATGGGTCGAGGCTACGCGCCGTCGCGGGGCCGTCGCCCGGGGGAGCGGCCGGAGGGCTGGTCGCGCTCCCAAGGTAAATCGATACATCGACATCTTGACGAATGGATGACGGCGTGAGTAGCGTCTCACCAACAATCTGGAAAGTTTCCTAACTGTTTAGGGAGACGCCGCATGAAGAGATCGCTCCGCCGGGCCCTCTGGGTCGGCGCCGTGATGGCGGTGACCGCCGCCACGGTCCCGATGGCCAGTGCGTTCGGCGCCGGCAGCGTGACCGCCGGCTTCGCCAAGGCACAGGACTGGGGGACCGGTCACGAGACGCGGGTGACCGTCACCAACGGGACGAGCGCCCCGGTGAGCACCTGGCGCATCGAGTTCGACCTGCCGTCGGGCACCAGCATCAGCAGTTCCTGGGACGCCGACGTCACGCGCACCGGCGACCACTACGTCGCCGTCAAGAAGAGCTGGGCCGGCCCGATCGCGGCGGGTGCCTCGTTCAGCTGGGGCTACAACGGCACCGGCGCGTACAGGGCGCCGCTGAACTGCACGATCAACGGCGCGCCGTGCGGCGGCGGCACCCCGCCCCCCACCACCGCGCCGCCGACCACCACCCCGCCGACCACGGCGCCGCCCACCACCGCGCCGCCGACCACGCCCCCGCCGACCACCCCGCCGCCGGGCCCGGGCGGCAAGAAGGTCGTCGGCTACTTCGCGCAGTGGGGCGTCTACGCCCGCAACTACCACGTGAAGAACATCCACACGAGCGGCTCGGCCGCCAAGCTGACCCACATCCTGTACGCCTTCGGCAACACCACCGGTGGCCGCTGCACCATCGGTGACAGCTACGCCGACTACGAGAAGGCCTACACGGCGGCGGACAGCGTCGACGGCGTCGCCGACACCTGGGACCAGCCGCTGCGCGGCAGCTTCAACCAGCTGCGCAAGCTCAAGAAGATGTACCCGAACCTGAAGGTGATCTGGTCCTTCGGCGGTTGGACCTGGTCGGGCGGCTTCACCCAGGCCGCGCAGAACCCGGCCGCGTTCGCCGAGAGCTGCCACAACCTGGTCGAGGACCCGCGCTGGGCGGACGTCTTCGACGG
The DNA here is from genome assembly GCF_049847285.1 of Micromonospora sp. DT62. NCBI lineage: Bacteria > Bacillati > Actinomycetota > Actinomycetes > Micromonosporales > Micromonosporaceae > Micromonospora > Micromonospora sp. DT62. The sequence continues at coordinate 235,338 of NZ_JBNCOB010000005.1, read as the reverse complement.
CATCGACGTCGACTGGGAGTACCCGAACGCCTGCGGGCTCACCTGCGACAGCAGCGGCCCGAACGCCTTCAAGAACGTGGTCAGCGCGCTGCGGTCGAAGTTCGGCTCTTCCGCGCTGGTCACCGCCGCGATCACGGCGGACGGCAGCAACGGCGGCAAGATCGACGCCACCGACTACGCCGGCGCCGCGACGCACCTCAACTGGATCATGCCGATGACGTACGACTACTTCGGCGCCTTCAACGCGCAGGGCCCCACCGCCCCGCACTCCCCGCTCACCTCGTACGCCGGCATCCCGCAGCAGGGCTTCTGGTCCGACGCGGCGATCCAGAAGCTCAAGAGCAAGGGCATCCCGTCGGACAAGCTGCTGCTCGGCATCGGCTTCTACGGCCGGGGCTGGACCGGGGTGACCCAGGCCGCCCCGGGTGGCACCGCCACCGGCCCCGCCCCGGGCACGTACGAGCAGGGCATCGAGGACTACAAGGTCCTCAAGAACACCTGCCCGGCCAACGGCACCGTCGCCGGCACGGCGTACGCCAAGTGCGGCAGCAACTGGTGGAGCTACGACACCCCCTCCACGATCAACGGCAAGATGACGTACGCGAAGAACCAGGGCCTCGGTGGCGCGTTCTTCTGGGAGCTCTCCGGTGACACCGGCAACGGCGAGCTGATCGGCGCCATCAAGGGCGGTCTCGGCTGAGCCGAGGGCCGACGCACCACCCACACGGCGGGGAGGGACCACGCACCGGTCCCTCCCCGCCCGCTGTGTCCGGGCCGAGGTGGGGGAGTGTCCCGCGTCGGCCCGGCCGGGCGTCCGGTCACGGGCCCGTCGCGTGCCGGTGACCGGGCGGTCCGGGCGCGGCGGCGTCCGGGCACGTGCGTCGATGTGACAGACTCGCCGCTCAACGGGCTCGATGTCCACGGCGACGGAGGTGGCGATGCGCGCGACGCGCGGGAGGCTCGCGGCGGGCGCCGTGCTGCTCGGGACCCTTCCCCTCGTCCTGCTCGGCTGCGGCATCGGCGAGGAGGAGGACCCGGCGACCAAGCCCGGGCGGGCCCCGGCCGAGGAGGCCACCACGAAGTCGCGCGAGCGGGTGCAGGCCTACCTCGACGCGATGACCGCCAAGGACGTCGCGGCCGGGCGCAGCCAGCTCTGCGCCGCCCTCCAGGAGAGCTTCGACGCCGCCGCGACCGGCCCCAACGGCGACTTCGCCGACCACTTCACGGTGCCGCAGGCCGAGATCACCGACATCCGCTCCGGTCCCCGGGGCCAGGAGGTGAGCACGTCGATCTCGGTCGCCGCCGGCTCCCGCACGCTCACCCGGCCGCTGCTGTTCACGGTCACCCGCGACGGCGCCGACTGGTGCATCGCCGCCGAGGCGCCGGGCGGCAACACCCCGGCCCCCGCCGCCACCCCCTGACCCGCCTTCCGGGTGAGCCCGCTCTCACCTGCCGGAACCATCCCCCTCGCCGGTCGGTCGCCGGGCCGCCCGCCGTACGCTTTCTGTCATGCGCCATGAGTGGCATCAGCTGAGCCATCCCGCGGTGGGCAGCCCTGGGCTGCAGACCAGCCGTCCGACCGTCGACTCCGCCGAGGACGCGGCCCTCGGCCTCGACCGCTGGCGGGAGCTGCCGCGCACACAGATCCCGCCGTGGCCGGATCCGGCGGAGGTCGCCGAGGTCTGCAAGGTGCTCGACACCGTGCCCTCGGTGGTGGCGCCCTACGAGGTCGACCAACTGCGGCAGCGGCTGGCGCTGGTGTGCGAGGGCAAGGCCTTCCTGCTCCAGGGCGGCGACTGCGCGGAGACCTTCGTCGACAACACCGAGAGCCACCTGCTGGCCAACGCCCGCACCCTGCTCCAGATGGCGATCGTGCTCACCTACGGCGCCTCGCTGCCGGTGGTCAAGGTGGCCCGGGTCGCCGGGCAGTACACCAAGCCCCGGTCGTTGCCGACCGACGCGCGCGGGCTGCCGGCCTACCGCGGCGACATGATCAACTCGCTGGAGGCGACGCCGGAGGCGCGGGCCGCCGACCCGCAGCGCATGATCCGGGCGTACGCGAACTCGGCCGCCGCGATGAACATGCTCCGCGCGTACCTGGCCGGCGGGCTTGCCGACCTGCACGCCGTGCACGACTGGAACAAGGGCTTCGTCAAGAACTCCCCGGCCGGCGAGCGCTACGAGGCGATCGCTCGCGAGATCGACCGGGCGCTGGCCTTCATCCGGGCCTGCGGGATGACCGACGACGAGGCGCTGCGCACCGTCACCCTCTACTGCTCGCACGAGGCCCTCGCCCTGGAGTACGACCGGGCGCTGACCCGGGTCTCCGACCGCCGGGCGTACGGCCTGTCCGGGCACTTCCTGTGGATCGGCGAGCGCACCCGGCAGATCGACGGGGCGCACATCGACTTCATCTCCCGCATCGCCAACCCGATCGGCGTGAAGCTCGGCCCGACGACGACCCCGGACGAGGCCATCGAGCTCTGCGAGAAGCTCAATCCGGAGAACGTCCCCGGCCGGCTCACCCTGATCAGCCGGATGGGCAACCACCGGGTCCGCGACGCCCTGCCGCCGATCGTGGCGAAGGTGACCGCCGCCGGCGCCAAGGTGGTCTGGCAGTGCGACCCGATGCACGGCAACACGCACGAGTCGTCCAACGGCTACAAGACCCGGCACTTCGACCGCATCGTCGACGAGGTGCTCGGCTACTTCGAGGTGCACCGGGGCCTGGAGACCCACCCGGGCGGCCTGCACGTCGAGCTGACCGGTGAGGACGTCACCGAGTGCCTCGGCGGCGCCCAGGGCATCGAGGACCTCGACCTGCCCGGCCGCTACGAGACCGCCTGCGACCCGCGACTGAACACCCAGCAGTCGCTGGAGCTGGCCTTCCTCGTGGCGGAGATGCTCCGTGGCTGACGCGAGGAGTGAGCTTGCGAGCCCCGCAGTCGTTGGCCGGAGGGATTGCTGTGGCTGACGCGAGGAGTGAGCTTGCGAGCCCCGCAGTCGGCAGCCGAAGGGATGACAGTGGCTGACGTATTCGTCGATCTTCGTTCGGACACCGTGACCCGGCCCACGCCGGGGATGCGGGAGGCGATGGCCACCGCCGACGTCGGCGACGACGTCTACGGCGAGGACCCGACCGTCAACGCGCTGGAGGCCGAGGTCGCCGCGCTGTTCGGGCACGAGGCGGCGCTGTTCGCCCCGAGCGGGTCGATGGCCAACCAGATCGCCCTGCAACTGGTGGTGCCGCCGGGCGACGAACTGCTCTGCGACGCCGACGCGCACGTGGTGACGTACGAGATCGGGGCCGCTGCGGCGTACGGCGGCATCTCCTCGCGGACCTGGTCACCGGTGGGCGCGGACATCGACCCGGACGTCGTCGCCGCGATGGTCCGTCCCGAGGGCTACCACGCGGTCCCCACCCGGGCGATCGCCGTCGAGCAGACCCACAACCGGGGCGGCGGCGGGGTGATCCCGCTGGCCACCCTGCGCGAGCTGCGCCGGATCGCCGACGACGCGGGCGTGGCCCTGCACTGCGACGGGGCCCGGATCTGGCACGCGCACGTCGCCGACGGCGTGCCGCTGGCCGGGTACGGCGCCCTCTTCGACACCCTGTCGGTCTGCCTCTCCAAGGGGCTCGGCGCGCCGGTCGGCTCGCTGGTCGTCGGCAGCGCCGACAAGATCGCGCGAGCCCGGGTGATCCGCAAGCGGATGGGCGGCGGGATGCGGCAGGCGGGCATCCTGGCCGCCGCCGGCCGGTACGCGCTGGCCCACCACGTCGACCGGCTCGCCGCCGACCACGCGAAGGCGGCCCGGCTCGCCGAGGCGATCGCCCCGTTCGGGGTGCTGGCCACGACCGTCCGGACCAACCTGGTGCCGCTGGACCTGACCAAGGCGCCGCTGGACGCGCACGCCCTGGCCGCCGCCGCCCGCGCCGAGGGCGTCCTGGTCTCGGTGCTCGGCCCCCGCACCGCCCGCCTGGTCACCCACCTGGACGTCGACGACGCCGGCATCGATCGCGCCGTCGAGGTCCTCACCCGCGTCCTGCGGGGCTGACCGCCTCGCCGGCCCCGCGTCAGGGGTGCAGGCGCCTGAGGGTGGCGATGTCGGCGGCGTGGCCGACGTGCTTCTCCGTCGGCGTCTCCACCACGACCGGGACGCCGGCGGTGGCCGGATGCGCCATCAGCTCGGCGAACGCCGGCTCGCCGATGGTGCCCTTGCCGATGTTCTCGTGCCGGTCCCGGGTGGAGCCGCAGAGGTCCTTCGAGTCGTTCGCGTGCACCAGTCGAAGCCGGTCGGCCCCGACCGTCGCCACGAGCGTGTCCAGCGTCGCGGTCATGCCGCCCTCGACCGCCAGGTCGTGCCCCGCGGCCCAGGCGTGGCACGTGTCGAAGCAGACCCCGAGCCAGGGGTGCCGTTCCACCGCGTCGAGGTAGGGCCCGAGCTGCTCCACGCGCGAGGCGAGCGAGCGACCGCCACCCGCGCTCGGCTCGACCAGCAGCCGCGGGCCGTCCGCTGCCGCCGCCTCGTCGAGCAGCGGCAGCAGCGTCTCGCGTACCTGCCGCATGGCGGCCTCGGCGTACCCCTCGTCGACCGCGCTGCCGGCGTGGAAGACCACGCCCTCGGCGCCGATCGCCCGGCCCCGGCGCAGCGCGTGGGCGAGCGTCTCGGCCGACCGCTCGACCGTGTTGGCGGTGGGGGAGCCGAGGTTGACCAGCAGGGACGCGTGGATGAAGACGGGCACGCCCCGCTCGCCGCAGCCGTCGCGGAACGCCACGTCCTGGGCCGGGTCGCCGGGCGGCAGCGCCCAGCCCCGCGAGTTGGACACGTAGACCTGCACGACCCGCGAGCCGGCCGCGTCGGCGTACGGCAGGGCGGCCCTCGCCAGGCCGCCGGAGGTGGGCGTGTGCGAGCCGACCAGCCGCTGTGGTGCCGGCATCGCTACATGCATCCGAGGGTGACCGGGGTGGCCGGCGGCACCTGCGTGTTCTCCGGCGGGTTCTGGAACCGGGTGATGCCGTTCGGGTTGAACTGGATCGCCACCGGGAAGCCCTGGCTCTCCAGGAGCTGCTTGGCCTGCTGGCAGGGCAGGTCGATGACCCGGGGCACGGCGACCAGCGGCGGGCCCTTGCTGAGTTCCAGCTTGACCTTCGCTCCCCGCTCCACCCCGGTGCCGTCGGCCGGGCTCTGCCCGAGGATCTCGTCCTTGGGCTTGTCGGAGTCCTTGTAGGTGGGCTCCACCAGCTCCAGGCCCAGCTGGGCGAGGATCGTCTTGGCCTCACCCAGGCTCTTGCCGACCAGGTTGGGCACGGAGATCGGGGCCTTGCCCTTGCTGAGGACGACCGTGACCTTGTCGCCCGGCTTCACCTCGGCGCCGACCTTCGGGTTGGTCTCCAGCACGACGCCCGCGGGCAGGTTGTCGTCGTAGCGGGCCGTGCCCTTCGCCACCACCAGCTTCGCGTCGAGCAGGTCCGCCTCGGCGAGCTCGAACTCCTTGCCCACCACGTCGGGCACCGGGAAACGCTCCGGCCCCAGCGAGAGGGTCAGCGTGATCGTGCCGCCCTTGACGATCCGGGTGGCCGAGGCCGGGTCCTGCGCCAGGACGGCGTCCTTCGGGACCTTCTCGTCGTAGCGCGGATCGGCGTAGCTGAGGACGACCCCGACGCGGGCGGCCTGCGCCTCCGCGTCGGCCTTGGTCATCGCCACCAGCTGCGGGGCCTCCGTGTAGCGTCCGGCCGCCAGCCACCAGCCGCCGCCGGCGACCAGCAGGACCAGCACCACCGCGGCGGCGATGACGGCCCGGCGGCCGCGCGGGTCGCCCATCACCCGGGTGCGCAGCGCGGACAGCCGCGACCACAGGCTCTCGTCCTCGTCGGGCTCGGCCCGGCGACGGCCCGCCCGGGGGGCGGCGCCCTCGGGCAGCCGGGCCCAGGCGGGCCGCTGGGCCGGCTGGACCGCCGCGACCATCATGGTCGGCCCGGCCATCGGCTCGTCGGACACCCGGCGCAACACGGCGGTACGCGTGTTCGCGTCGCCCAGGTCGTCCCGGACCGCCTGCACCTCGGCCAGCAACGCGCCGGCGTCGGTCGGCCGGGCGCCCGGATCACGCCGGGTGGCCCGGGCGACCAGTTCGTCGAGCGCCTTGGGCAGGCCGGGCACCAGGGTCGACGGCGTCGGGACGTCGTTGTCGACGTGCTGCCAGGCGACGTCGACCGGACGGTCCCCGTCGTAGGGCACCCGACCGGTGAGCATCTCGAACAGCACGATGCCGGCGGAGTAGACGTCGGTGCGGGGGTCGGCGTGCCCGTCGGTGACCAGCTCCGGGGCCACGTACGCGACCGTGGCCATCAACTGGTTGCCGTTCTCCTCGTCGGCGCTCGCCTCGACCGCCTGGGCCAGCCCGAAGTCGGCGACCTTGACGACGCTGTCGACCAGGTTGGCCGCGCCGCCGGTGGGGGCCTCGGCGACCAGCACGTTCTCCGGCTTCACGTCGCGGTGCACCAGCCCCGCCCGGTGCGCGGCGGCGATCGCGGCGAGCATCTGCTCGGCGATGGCCAGCGCCTCGTCGGGGTTGAGTCGGCGCCGCTCGGCGAGCACGTCGCGCAGGGTGCGACCGCGGACGTACTCCATCACGAGGTAGGGCAGGCCCGAGTGGGTGCCCTGGTCGTAGACCGCGACGACGTTGGGGTGGGTCAGCCGGGCGATGGTCTTCGCCTCGTCGGTGAACCGCTCCACGAAGCCCGCCGTCCGCGCCCGTGGTTCCGGGGCCTGAGACGGATGAATGATCTTGAGTGCGACGGTGCGCTCGAGGCGTTCGTCGGTGGCGGTGTACACGGTCGCCATGCCGCCACGGGCCACGCGACCGCGGATGCGGTAGCGCCCGTCGATCAGCGAGCCCAGCAACGTGTCGGCGACCTGTGTGTCCATCGGCAGGGAGTCTATGTGTCCAGGGGGTGAAGGTTGAACAGGATGCTACAGATGGGGTGCGACCAGGATTGCCCCGCCGCACTCGCTTCCCCTGCCGGCCCTGCTCAGCCGGCTCGCGGGGGTGCCGTTGACGCCGACCGGGCGGGACATGGCAGGGTGGTCCGGTGACCGACTCAGTACCCGCCGACCGGGCCGTGCCCGGCCCCGAACTCGCCGGCCCCGCCGACGCCGCCGACTGGCTGACCCTGCCGGACGTGGCCGAGCGCCTCGACGTGTCGATCAGCAAGGTCCACCAGATGATCCGGGACCGGGAGCTGATCGCGGTACGCCGCGACGGCGTCCGCCGGATACCGGCCGACCTGGTGGCCAACCAGACGGTGCTGAAGCACCTGCCCGGCGTGCTCAACCTCCTGGCCGACGGGGGCTACGACGACGAGGGCGCGCTGCGCTGGCTCTACGAGCCGGACGACACCCTGCCGGGCGGCGCCCCCGCGAAGGCGCTCGCCGGCGACCAGGCCCGCGAGGTGAAGCGCCGGGCCCAGGCCCTGGGCTTCTGACCCCGGCCCCCCACCACTCGCCTTCGCGCGGGTGGGCCGGTCAGCGGGTCAGTCGGCGCGGCGCGGGTGGGGCGGTCAGTCGGCGCGGCGGGTGGCGGCGATGGCCAGGTCGACCAGGGCCTGCCGGGCCTCGGTGTCCAGGTCGACGGCGGCCAGCGCCGCCAGCGCGGTGTCGGTCAGCACACCGATCCGCTGCTCCGTACGCGCCAGCGCCCCGCTGCCGTCGATCAGCTCGCGCAGCCGGGTGACCCCGGCCTCGTCCAGCCCGGGGTCGCCGAGCCCGCCGAGCAGCAGTTCCCGGCCCGCCCCGTCGGTCGTCTCCAGGGCCGCCGCCACCAGGTAGGTCCGCTTGCCCTCACGTAGGTCGTCACCGGCCGGCTTGCCCGTCTGGGCGGGATCGCCGAAGACCCCCAGCACGTCGTCGCGGAGCTGGAACGCCTCGCCCAGCGGCAGCCCGTACGCGGAGTACGCCGTCCGGACCTCCGCCGGCGCGTCGGCCAGCGCGGCGCCGAGCAGCAGCGGCCGTTCGACCGTGTACTTCGCCGACTTGTAGCGGGCGACCTTGCCGGCCCGCTCTACCGAGGTGTCCCCGGTGACCTGGGTCAGCACGTCGAGGTACTGGCCGACGGTGACCTCGGTGCGCATGGCGTCGAAGACCGGCCGGGCCCGGGCCACCGTGCGCGGGTCCAGCCCGGCGGAGTGCAGCAGGGCGTCGGACCAGACCAGGGACAGGTCGCCCAGCAGGATCGCCGCCGCGTCGCCGAAGCCGTCCGCGTCGCCGCCCCAGCCGGACGCCCGGTGCCGGGCCGCGAACCGCCGGTGCACCGCCGGCTCGCCGCGCCGGGTGTCGGACCGGTCCATCAGGTCGTCGTGGATGAGCGCGCTGGCCTGCACGAACTCCAACGCGGCCAGGGCGGTGACCACCTGGTCGGTGTCCACCCCGCCGGCTCCCCGGAACCCCCAGTAGGCGAACGCCGGGCGCAGTCGCTTGCCGCCGCCGAGGACGAACGCCTCGATCGCCTCGGCGAGCGGAGCCAGGGCGTCGTCGACCCCGGCCATCCAGGCGCGCTGGCTCGCCAGGAACTCGGTCAGGGCCTTGTCGATCCGTTGACGCAGCCCGGCGCGGTCGACGGGGGAAACAGGAGCAGCGTGGGTCACGCCACGACGCTAGCCGGTCGGGGTCGACCCCGTCGCGGCACCGGGGGGCCGACGCGCCGCACGCCACGTGGGAGCCTGCCTGCCGGCCGGCCCAGGTGGCGGCCCCGGCCGGGGCAGGTACGGAGCCGCCGCGGCGGCGAGCGCCCGGTACCGCCGGACGGCCGGCTCGTCGCCGTGCCCGGCCAGCCGCCGGCGTACGTCGGCCAGTTGGCCCAGTGCGCGGGGCGACCCGGCGCGGACCGCGTCGAGCAGCGCCTCGCCGGCCACCGCGCAGGCCCGCTCCACCTCGCCGAGTTGCAGGTAGCCCCGGGCCAGCCAGCCGCCGTAGATCGCGGAGGTGCGGGGGCCGCGCCGCCGGACGGCGTGCAGCGGCGCCTCGGCCGGGAGCGGTCGGCCCAGAGCGACCAGCGCGCGGCCGGTCATCGCCGCCAACTCCGGCCCGTCGAGCCAGTAGAGCCACGGCGGCTCCCGGCCCGGCTCCGGCGCGTCGGTCACCCGGCGGGCCGCGTCGAGCGCCTGCCGGGCCGCCCCCGCCCGGCCACCGAGCGCCGCGGCCAGGGCCACCCGGTGCAGCAGCAGGGCACGCAGGCCGGGGCTGGCCGACCGCCGTGCCCCGGCGTACGCGGTGCGGGCCAGCACCAGCGCGCCCTCCGGGTCGCCGACGCCGGTGAGCAGGTGGCTGGCCGAGCCGAGCACGTGCCCGGCGAGCGACGGGTCGCCGGCCGTCGCGGCGGCGCGCAGTGCCAGCCGGTACGCGTGCAGGGCGCCGGCGGCGTCCCCCGCGTCCGCGGCGAGCCAGCCGGCGAGCTGGGCGGACTCGGCCAGCTCGGGCAGCAGCCGCGGGCGTGCGGCGGGGGCGCACCCGGACAGCGCCCGCACCGCCCGTCCCAGCCGGTACGCCCCGAGCCCGGCCAGGTCGGCCCCGCCGACGAGGTCGTCGAGCCGGCGCAGCTCCGCCAGCCGTACCGGCCCGGCGCCGTCGCCCCGGACGGCGGGCCGGGTGGGTGTGCCGGGCAGCAGCACGGCGCGCGGGTCGGCGAGCCAGCGCTGGGCCAGGGCGAGCAGCGCCGCCCGGGGCCGGGACCCGCCGAAGGCCGGCGGCGGACCGAGGCTGCGGGTGCGGGCCGCGGCGGTGGCCAGCAGGTCGGCCGGCACCGCGAGGACGACGGCGAGCCAGCCCAGCCAGAACTCGCCGGGGACGCGCAGTTGCCGCTCCCACCGGGAAACCTCGTGCCGGTCGGATTCATACGATCGGCTGACCTCGTGAGGAGAGCTTGTGACCAGCAGCGCATCCCCCAGGGAACCCGAGTCGTACGCCTGGTGCGACTCGCGCACCGCTCAGGACGTGAGGGTGACGAGGTGAGCAGCTTCATGGGCCACGACGACTACGACGACTTTATCGACAACTACGACCCCTTCCCGGACGTGTACGACTACGACGGGCCTCACGAGGCGATCCGTGACCTTGACCAGGCCGGCGACGTCTTCCTACGGTTCGCCGCCATCATCGAGCTGTTCCGCAGGCTGGAACGTCACTCTGTGGCCTTCACTGAAGACACGAGCCGGATGCTTGCCCTGAGGCAGCAGGCATGAACCTCCGAGACCACATCCCTACCTCTCGGCAGATGGCGTTCGCCGGGCTGTTCGCTGTCGTGGTGTTCTGCGGCTACGGCCCTGTGAACTACCTCTTGTTCTGACAACTCAATAGCCCCAAGTGAGGGGGTCGCTGCTTCGGCAGCGGCCCCCTTTGTGTTCCCACAACTAAATAGGAGAGCCCATGAACACTGATACTCGACACAACCCGAACCCGTACTACGGAGGTCGCACCTACCGGCCCTTTGGCCTGAGTCGCACTGAACTTGCGGCATGGGTGCTTGAGCGCACCATCGAAGACCCTGACACCGGATGCCTCTTCTGGCAGGGAGCGGCGAACGCGACCCCCAACAACATCTACGGCGTCATCCGTATGGGCAGCAAGAACATCCTCGTTCACCGCCTGGTGGCTGAGGTCTACCACGGCCTGAGCCCCGATCAAGTTGTGGACCACGTCATTAGCCGTGGTTGCACTGGTCTCGGCCTGTGCGTCAACCCAGAGCACTTGGAACCAGTGACGCAGCGGGAGAACGTCATTCGAGGGTGGGCGGCCCGGCGGGCGTCGGCATGACAGAACTCCGCTGCTGGCAGTGCGGCGTAGAGCCAGAGTCCGTCATTGACGTTACCGCCTATGGCGATCCCAGACCGGTTTACATGCCTGGCTACTGGCCGGAAGGCGGCCACGAGCACTCAGTCAATCCCCCAACCCCAGAAGAGCTAATTGAGCGCGGACGGCGCTCGCTCAATCGAATCATCAAGGAGTGGACGTTATGAGCACTGCCACCACCGCAAAGCCCTTCTTTGTCTGGCTCACCGATGAAGAGTTCACCGAGCGATACGGCGATTTCCCTACCTCGGCCCTGAAGCCGCTCTTCGGCAATGAGGTCATGACTATCTACTTGGACTCAGGAGCGAACGTCATCTACTACGTCACGCCCTCCTGAAGGGCTCTGTAGCCCCCTGAGATCCAATCTGAGCGCATAGCACTGAGAGCCCCACCCTGGGTAAGGGTGGGGCTCTCAGTGGCTTTCAGGGCTGTCGTTTGCAGGGCACCCGGTTAGGAGTCCTCAGCGCTGAAGTGCAGACAGCTTAGGGCTCTTCGTCGCTCGCAAGCAAGTGGGGCCGGTTCTCGGCGATCCAACGCTCTACGTCCCGCTTGTTCCACACCTTCCCCATCACGAGGACCTGATACGGATCGGGGAACGTTTTCGAGTTGATGACGACGTTCACGCGCTGTCGGGACACGTTCCCCAACATCACGCGGATCTCCGCCGCACCCACAAGCTCCACCTGCTCCACGTCCCAGACGGTAGGCAGCGCCTTGCCGTTGCACCGCTACAACGGCTCGATGCGTTGACGTGAGTAAACAGGCGGGGCAGGATGGACGCATGAGGGACCCCGGACAGGGCGCAGGAGGCGACGTGACTAGGTGGAAGTGGTTTCAGCGCTCCTCAGAGCCGACTGACGTAGTGCAGCCTGCAACCCGCTACGGCCAGCGAGACGGCAACCCCCGGCCTGCCAGGCCGAACCAGAGGAGCTACGGCCCCACCCTCGAACGGCGGCCTGAGCCGCCCTTCTTGGTTCAGATGGCAGGGTTCGTCATCGACTTCCACCATCGAAACGTCTGCACGAGGTGTCAGCCAGACGGCTCGTGTAGCCGCCTCGTGGAGGCGGGGGAGACCCTGAGGGCCTGGCGAGACAGGAAGACCCAGTGAAGCTCAACCCGGGTGACGTTCTGCTCGTGACCAAGGAGGCAAGCGTCCAGTTCACGGAGCCCATGAGTTTCAGACTGATCAAGGTAGTGACGGACTGGATCACCTACGACGGGTGGCTGTGGTTGGACGGATACCAGCTTGACGCGAAGGGAACGGCTACCGCGAAGAGAAGGATCTTCGTCCAGCGAACAGGGCTGCGAGTGCTTACGGCAGCCGTAAGCGATGGGAGGATAAGACCTCCACAGCGACACCCATAAACGGAAGAAACCCCCTGCCGAAATGGCAGGGGGTTTCTGCTTTACACCTCGTCTACCGAGCCAATGACCTTCCGCAGCACCCGCTCAAGCTGTTCATCGGTGATGGTCACCGAGCCTGGAGGCGTAGCAAAGATCTGATCCACCTTCGCACCGAGGGCACGAACCTCGGTGACTGCGGCAGTGGCGCTGTTGGCAGCTCGAAGAACCACCTTGTACGCCTCCTCCTTGGCGGGACCATTAACAAGATCCCACGTCCACATCTTCTGGACGTCGGTGTTATCGAGGGGCATGTCTTCCTCCGGAAACCATCCCTTGGTCGAATTCTCATGACTCGACCGAGTGTTGAAGTGAACGTGCTTATCGTGGGGGTTCGCACCCGTGTACGGGTGCCAAGCACCAAGCCCCCCAGGCTTGTTGCGCGAAGTGATCCGGCGGTTATAGATGATGTACTGCGTCGCCTCATGGGCGATAGCCGCACTAATGCAAGCCCAGACGTCAACTCCGTCGACATCCATATCCCAGGCGTCCACAGAGCCGTCTGAGTCAGGGTTGTGATCCGAGTTGGTGTTCTGGTGAGCCTTGTCACCGATGGTCCCGTCAGAGGTCTTATCCCGGTTGGGCCACCGGCTGTTGACCTCATTCCGGAAATTGCTCAAGGCCCGGTTGAGGTACCAAGCCATTACGCCTCCGGCGTGTTCGGAACTTTGTAGACGGCGTACACGCCCAAGGCAGCCAGGACCAGGGTTGATGCAAGCCCGGCAACCTCGTTGTTGCCCAGGACATCATCCGCGAAAGCGGCAGAGGTTGCAGTGACAACCGAACTGACGGCAGTTACCCACGCCTTAGCGTACGGGCTAATCTTCATCGCTTAATCCCATCCGAGCCCTCCGGGGGCTCGATCACAATGACGCTGGCATTCCTCAGCGCCTCAATAGTCTTCTCAAGAGCCTCGATGCGAGCCTTGAGCTTTTCGTTCTCAGTGGTTCGCTCAGCAAGCTCCTGCTTGAGCCAGGTGATATGAGCGGTCAGATCATCAATGATCTCGTCGTAGTGCTTCCTGGCTCGCTCGTACGACTGGGCCTCAACCTGTTGCTTCTGTAGCTCTCGGTTTTCTTTGGCGGTCTTACGCTGGGCTAAATAGCCCCAGCCGCCCCCGAGGAATCCAAGAACCCCGACGACTATGGCGACAGTGTTTGCGTCCAACCGATCACACCACTTCGAAAATCATGATGACCAGTGAAGTGTTTGTCTGGTTGACCTGGTACTGGCCTGCCGTGGTGGTTGACGCACGCAGCTTGAAGGTATGGCTTCCAGCCGCAGGCAGCGTCCCTACCCATGTCTGAGCGCCTGTCGCTCGGTCACCGAACACCTGACCACCAATCGACACAGCCCGACCGGCCAAAGCGCCGTCAACGTCAAGCCACCCAGTGATGTCGTTGTTCGTGGTGGCAAGCTGACTGATATCGAACGAGCCGTCAACGATGTATCTCGCACCAGCAGTTGTGGTGCTTAGCGTGATACTGGCACCCGGGACGTCAGTTACCGTGCTGGTCACACCCAGCATGCCTGTAGCGCTTGCCTCGTGAACTGCCGGCTGAACCCTGTTGAGCCGCGCCGCTGATAGTCTTTCTCCCGCTAGAAATGGCATATCTGCCTCACAAACCTAAGATTGCTGGATTAGCTACATGGACCGACGCACCCGCACTGTGTGCCTTGACGACACCATTGACCGCACGAGTAACCGCGAAGGTCTGGGGGCTCGATGTGCTGCTGATAGCGGAGACAGTCATTTGTTCACCGCCAACCAGGATGTCTAGCGGGAACTGGGCAGGGTCAGTGGTCCAGAGTTCGTCAGAATCAGACGAAACAGCGAAGCTCGTGTCGCTGCTGCCAATGCCAGCAGCCAGGACAGAGGAATCAGAATCAACCCTCTGCTCACCCTCAACGGTCGCCACCGACCACACTGACCCGGGAGTGGCGTTCCAGGTGATGTCCCGAGAGAACGCATCCAGGCGTTCTGTGTAGCCCTGGATCATCAACGGCACAGGGCCAGGTGGCAGCCAGTCCGGGAGGTCATCGATCGACAGAAGGTCGCCACAGTCCAGCGCTGCTGCCTGCCTGGTGAGCACAGGATCGGTGGTGAACGCCTCAGAGGCGAGGTTGACCCTCGCCCTCGGGTAGCGAGCCTCATCGACAGTCCCGAGGTGCATCCGCCAGGCGGCATGCTGCTCCGCTTGGTCGTCGTAGGCAAGGTTGAGACTCAGGGCTTCGTCGTAGACGCCTACACCGTCAGGGGCCGGAAGGATCGACAACGGCCCTGACTCAAGGGCCACCCTGGCAGACGATCCACCGTCACGACTGACTGTGACGTCGTTCCTCAGGAAGTCGTCATCCTCGACAGGTTCGAAGGGCTCAGAGATGTGACCAGCCGCGTAAGACAGCCCTACCGACGATTGGTTGTACATGCTGGATCTCGTTCGGTAGGACAGCGCCAAGTCGTTCCTGACCTCGGTCAGGATTCCGCCATCAACGGCAACGCAGGTGTTGATGAGATCCTTGAAGGTGCCGACCTTCTGTCGCCCCATAGGCTCCGTGTCGTCGGGGTCTCCCACGACGTCAACAGGAGTTCCGTTCTCGGCGCTCAGCCGAAGGATTCTGCGCCCCGCAGTCTCACCGATGTAGCCGTTGGTCGAGTTGATGAATTCCCAGTCAATGAAGGGAATGATCTTATCGAAGGCAGCGACATGAGCAACTGAGGTGGCCGGCAGGCCGGCAGACCCGATGGTTACCGACGCCACTTTTCCGAGAATTCCAGAGTAGTCGGTGACGCCGTGACCGGCGGTGTAGAATGACGTCATCCCAAGGCCGTACCAAAAAGCGTAAGCGTCGATGTTTCCGCCTGTGCGGCTGACGTTCAGTTGCATAGCAACCCAGTCGGTAGGCTCAGCGCCTGTACCAAAGGTGGTTGACTCATCGAATCGAGTACTACCTGATGCGTCAGTACCAACCCACCGGAAGTTTGTGCTGCCTACTGTCAATACCCATTCAGTCACAGTGCCCGTTGATTTGATTCTCGCTAGCACCTGAGGTGAAGCCGGTAGAGGATCCATCTTGAAATAAAACAGCACAGACCAAGCGTCATTGCTGATCGTTGGCTTGTTCGTCAGGACGATGCTGGACGTGCCTGAAGTCAACTTCGCTGCTGTAACTGCTCCAGGTAGGGAGTCGTCGGCAGCGAAACTCACATCGATCGCTTGCCCGGGGTGGCCAGCCGAAATGCCACTAGCCGGGGCGGTGCTATCGAATCCATCTTCCAGGGGCAGATATCCAGTGGGTCTATGCTGGCTGAGGTTGCGGAAGATCGGCGAACTCAACGGCTTCTGCCCCTGGTTCAGCCGACGTAGAAGCCCTGACGCCTCGACGGGCACCCAGACGTCATTTCCAGTGACGTCCCATCGTGCAGGCCAAGACGAAATCTCCCCATGGAACCGAGGCTCAACGGCTTGGTAGTTATCGAAGGAGACCGTAGGAAGAGGGCTAGTGGTGTTTCCACCAACGAGCCAAAACCTCATTCCGACCAACCCCGCCCCAGTAAAGCTCCGGTCAGTGGTGGTCAAGTTCCATTCCCGAGGTTCGGGATCGGAAGCAGGCCATATCTTGATGGCAAGCCGAGATCCCACCACAGAGGCCCTGACACGAACTGTCGTTCCTCCGGTGTACGGCACACCCACACTCGAAGCTACAAGCGTCGTGCTGAACATCGCTTCCCGCTTGGCAATCTTCGCGGTCATGAACCCGTCTGGGTCGAACTCCGCGCGTAGCCAATAGCCGTTCGCTGCCGTCAAGTCAGTACGGGCAAGGAATCCGATGACGCAGGAAGAACCGGCCATCAGCGCAGACGGAGTGACGTCGATAACCTGATCAGAGTCAACGCAGATGGTGTTATTCAGAATGATGTTCTCAACGGTGTTGTCACCAGGGAACGTGTATGAAGCCTCACCGGTGGTGACGTTCCATCCGGAGGGAACTCCTACCGTCCAGAGTTGACCGCTGTCAGCGGTTCCAAGACCACCCGTGACGGTCCGGGTGAAGGTGTCCTCATAGAGCTTGAGACTCAAGCGGACAGGAGTATTCCGGCCGATGAGCCCGTAGTAGTCACTTCGTGGATTACGTGGGCTGTAACGGCCATGACGGTTGTTGAGGACGAACGAGCATCGACCAGGGGCGGTCTGCTGGCCCTCGGAGGATCGACCACGGGTGATCGTGATTGCTCCACCGGAGCTAGCAGAACCCTGACGAATATCGGAGGTGATATCCACCCAGCCTAGGGAGCCTGCGTACAGCTCACCTATGAGAGGGAAAGCCATAGTCACACCCCCAGTACCGTTTGGACGTCGCCGCCCTGAATTTTGATTTCCTTACGCAGCCCATCAAGAACGCCGGTACCTTCGATGATCAGGCGTACGGTCTGTTCAGAGGGATGTCCGCCAGTGAACGCCATAGGGGAGCCAGCACTACGGCTACCGGCCATCATCCGAGCGGTTTCCTTGGCAGTGTGCACGTAGCCATCACGGCTCGGAGTAATTAGCTCAGGTCCTTCTTCACCGACGATGTACGGCGTCCCGGCCTTAACCGGTCCACCCTTGGCTCGTCCACCAATCCCAGACTGGTATTCGTTGGTGATCGGAACGGCGCGGCCGACCTCGCGGTAAACCGTCGTGACTGTCGCCTGGTAGTTCTTAGCGAACTTCTCACCGGCAGCCTTAGCCGTCTTGAACTGCTTCTCAAGGTCCCGAAGTTCGGCCTCGGTGAACCCAGCGGATCGAAGGGTCGCCAGAAGGGCAGGAGACAAACTTCCGTTCATCGTGCCAGCAGCGGCACCAGTAGCAGACTGCACAGCGATAGCGGCAAGAGCCATCTTCCGGAGGGCTTCTTGAGCCTCAGGGGACTTCCGGCCATGCTCACTGACGGCTTCGTTGTAGCCCTGCTGGGCTTCCTTGAGGTCGTTCTGAGCCTCGATGAGAGCGAACGCAGGATCGGTCTGAGCACGAAGCTCATCGGCTAGTTCGTCCAGGGCTGAAGCCTGGCCTCTGGCAGCGTCCGCAGACGCGCCGAGGTTCTTCCTGAGGAAATCTTGCTGCCTTGCCATTTCGGCAGTCGCCTCGTTGTGGGCGTTAGCCATCGAATCCCAGTTTTCGACCCAGGAATTCGTGACCTCGCCGAGGCCAGGAATCCAGCCAAGAAGGAAGTCCTGGACACGGGACGTCGCTTGTCCCACCTTGGCGACCGGCTCAACCATGCTCGTCAGAGTGTTGACGGCAGTTCCACCGATACGGACGACTTGCTCAAGTGCCAGGAAGACGCCATGAATGGCAGCCGCCGCATCATCGGCGTTATCGGCAGAGTCCGAGAAGACATCTCCGATGGCACGACCGAGGCGAGGGAGGCCAGTGCTGATCTCTCGGATAACCGGAGCGGCCTTGACGACAGCCTCACGGATTCCCGGGAGAGCTTCCCGAGCAAGTCCAGTCAGGCCACGGGTCAGGGGGACGACGTACCGGGCTGAGGCATCGAGGATGCCCTTGACGTCTCCGGAGGCTGCCTTCCACTCCTGGCGGATGATGCCGATGCCTTCAACGGCCGGGGAGACGAAGACCTCTGAGAAGTCCTCAAGGTCGTCCATGACGGCTTGACCAAGACTCGACCCAGCGGCCTTCACCCGAGGGTCCTTGGCAGCGAGCGTCAAGCCCCCGATGACACCACCGGTAGCAGCTCCACCAACCAGGGCAGCCGCTACAGCTCCACCGATGACAGGAGCAGCGCTAGCGGCGAGCACCCCACCAGCAGCAGCACCAGCAGGCCCCAGAGGGGCACTGGCAACCAGAGGGCCTAGCCGACCTACGAACGAGGCAGCGAAGCCCTTAGCGGCAGAGTCACCGGCATCCGACAGGTCCGGAAGGAACTTCTTAGCCTTGACCAGCTTGGACAACTCTCGCTGCTGGTCGCGCATCCCCTTGACGAGGTCTACTCGCTGTGCCGCGTCATCAGTGCGAGCGAACTGCACCGCCAGATCAGCAAGGCTGCCCTTGACCAGATCCATTTCCCGGTCAAGCTTCTTGGCAGCATCCTCGGTGTCTTGGAGGTTGTCACCAAGCTTCTTGACACTGCCGCCTGCCTTGTTAGCAGCAGGCGAGATGGTTTCCTTTCCCAGGAAGCTGAAGAGAAGTTCACGCTTATCTCGCATCATTCACCCCTCTTCAGCAGCCCATCAAGGAACGCCATGTAGTTGTTGAAGGTCGGAATGTCCATCTGCTCTACCTCGTCAGGCTTGAGCCCGAAGTGATAGGTGAACAGGGGTTTAATCTCCGCTAGCTCTCGTTCGCCCCATCCGGGGCTGAAGAGTTTGGGTCTTCGTCAGCCTCATCCCCGAGGAGTTCGATCCCACGAGCGTCCACGTCGAATTCCTCGAAGCGGACGTACTTGCCTGCCCGATAGAGCCCCAGCCAGGCGAGCACACCAACCAGGTAGATGTAGTTATCCTGATCGGTGCACAGTTCGCCGAACTCCACGAGGCTCATACCGGCTTCGTTCTTCAGCAGGCGGATCTCCGGGAAGCGGAGTGCCCTTGGATCAAAGGTGACCTCAGGAACGTCGAAACGCTCGGCGTCCTCTGGCGTGAACTGAATTCGGATGGCTGCCATCCTCACCCCTTAAGTTCGTTGGAGACGTACTTGATTACGGATCTCATCTCCCGGGAGATGTCAGGCATTAACCGGTCTGCCGGTCGGTCTACGAACCCAGGGCGAACCTTCTGCTCAACCCATGCCTTCCGGCGTTTGCCATATACGGGGTGGCGTAGCTTGCCCCGGTTGAGAGAGGGAACGTCTCGGCGTTCCCGCTTGCCATCACCGAAGACGCGATAGCTGACTTCCGTGGACTGACGCTTGGTCTTGCTCGCCAAGCGGAACCTCAAAGACTTACTTAGAACAGGCGCATAGCCCGAAGGCAAAGCTTGTCCTGCCTCTTCCCGGATAGCAGGCCCCAGGGGCTTCACAGCGGCCTTGAAAGCCCTGTCCATGTGCTTGCCTAGTCCGGTGTCGCCAAGCTGCTTCAGTTGCCCTCTCAGGCGGTACAGCTCGGCTCCACCAGACACCTGTACGGAGAAGCCCATGACTTAGGCGTAAACCCCGACAGTGACGACACCATCGACCTGAAGGGAAGCGCTGTAGGAAACCTTGTCGCTCACCGAGGCATCAACAGTGAAGTCAGTAATCCACGCCTCGCCGGAGTACTTGACCTTGCCCGTGCCGGAACCCTGGGGGCCGTATTCGAAGGTGGCGGTAACCGAGGCTCGATGGGCACCACCGATGACCGTAACCACCGTGGGGTCAAGGGACCCCGAGATAGTGAACGTGGCATTGAACAGACCCGGAATGCTCTTGGTGCCCTGATCCCCGAAGGCAGTCACCTCGGAGAGGTTCCGAGAGCCAGGAAGACCCGAGACGCTATCGACATACGGGGTGAGGTTCTGAAGAGAGCCCGGGGTGGAACCCGAGGCGTTATCGAGCTGGAAGACAGCATCCTTACCGTGGCTTGCAGCCATATTGACTCCTTGAAGAGCACAGCAAAAAGCCCGCACATAGGCGGGCCAGCGGATTGGGCTAGGGGATTAGTGGCGTGCGAACGCGACCACGAAGGTTGCCGAACCAGTGCCGGTGACCGTCCATAGGCAGCGGACGTACCTGTTGACCGTGCCGGTGGCGGCCGTGCGCCCCGAGGTCTTCCCGGTCACCAGATCGAAGGTCAGGAGGTCTGCCCACACGGAGTTGTTCGTGGAGTGCTGGACCTTCACTGAGAGGTTCGTCAGACCGGAGTACGCCGTGACATGCAGACTGCCAACACCACCGTTGGCGGTACTGGTGAGACCGTCGACAGACGCGACGTTGCCACCGGCAGTCTCAGCCACCAGGCCGTGAAGCACGGCCCCGAGGTCTACGGCTTCGTCCGCAGTAGCGATGACGCTGAGGCTCACGGTCTCCGTCACCGAGGCAGGAGCCTCGAAGCCAGAGAGGTCGGCAGCAGCCATCAGGGCCGGCTTCCCTACGGTGAACCCCTCGGGGAGAACCGTGATCAGAGCCCCGTTGTCGATGTCGGCAGCAGCCGCAAGCTTGTCGTACAGAGTGCCTGGGTCGGCGTCGAAGGTCCCGTTCACGGTCATGGAGCCAGAGAGCAGACCGGGCACGAACCTCTCTCCGTCGTCCAGGAGGCTGGTGACGCTGCCGTAGCTGCGTGACTGAGAAGTTCCCCAGCCGGTCACCCGACCGGAGACGTGTCCGTCGTTGACCAGTACCCGAGACTGCTTACTGTGAATTGCCATTGCCTACCTCCTCGATGTAACCGAGGTCGATCAGCTCAGGAATGGACTTCTCGGGAAGATCACTCACCGACTGCCCAGGCTCGGCACGCTTCTCTTTGTTGCCCTTCGTCGGGTAGTTGAGCCCGACAAGGACTCGGTACTTCTTGACTGCCACACTCAGCCTCCTGACGAACAGACGTCCACTATGAAGACAGCGCCGTAGTAGGCGTTGCCGTTGAACTCGATCCACTGCGGAGAACAGCTCACAAGCTGGCAGTAATCGACTAGGTCACCAAGGGTCTTGTCTGCACTCAACGCAGCCAGGATGGAGCTAGGGCCAGCCTTGTCCAGGTAGCCCGCAAGAGCCTTTTGGCCGGCAAATTCGATGGCCGTTGAAACCAGCACCATGACGTTGAAGGACAAGTCAACGTTGTCGTCAGTGAACGTCCTGAGGTAGTCGACTTCGGTTGGTAGACCGACCACTGCCGCAGGAACGGTGATCTGTCCCGGAGTAACGTCGTTGACATTCAGCCCCGGGATAGTCGCTAGCCTGGCCTCGATGCCATCCATGATCTGCTCGATGGTTGCCATTACGCCACCGCCTTGTCGTATCGGCGGTACGGCTGAAGCATCGTCCGGATGCGCTGGTTATCTCGCACACGAACTAAGCCGAAGGCGTCAGTGCCGGCTACGCCGAAGGGCGCTTCCCGGATGACCTTCAGATTTTCGTTCGCGAGAGCGATACACGCCTGCTTGACCGCAACCGGGACGGTCGCCCAACCCCACTGAGCGGTAACTTCAACGGTGGTAGAGCCGTAGCGAGGGAACCTGTAGCCCTGACTGGCCGAGATCCTGTAATACGGCCAGCCTGGCTGACCATCGACCACACCGTTAAGGGGCTCTAGCCGATAGTCGGATGTGGTCAACGTCTGGTTGTCATCGGTCTTGATGACCAGACCTTCTAGCGTGTGGAAGTCATCCACCAGCAGGACGCTGGAATCACGAACCTCGAAGGTTCGGAGGCTCGGAACGGTGGTGCTGTTGAACTGCCTGCCGCAGTGCTTCTCAATCTCTCGGGAAGCAGCAGTGAGGGAATCTGCGATCTGCAAATCAAGGTCAGCGGAACTGACAGAGATGTAGCTCTTGAACTCAACCGGAGTGGCGTACGGATCGCCAAGTGCCATGGCTACCCCCGCCGTGCAGTTCGGATGCGCTTCTCGGGAGTGTCCTTAGCGGTAGCGGTCTCGGTGTCATCCTCGACAACAGGAACGGCCATGCCGTGTGCGCAAAGGGTCGCTGCCTCATTGTCAGGCAGGTCTACGACCGAGCCACGAGCAGGCCACTGCTCACCATTACGGGTACCAGAGATGTCGCCGGTCAGACGAATCTTCATTACTGGTTCCTTTCGCAGGAGAGAGCCAGAGCAGCGCATAGGCTGCCCTGGCAACTCAAAGACGGGATCAGGTCGCGGAGTGCTGGAAAACCTTCACAGCGCCAGTCAGATCCACCAGAGCCGCGTCACCACGCATAATCGCCCGGTAGGTGATCATGTCGGTGTTGAAGGCGTACTCGTCACTGCGGACGAACTCGACACCACCAACCAGGCGCACGAAGTACGCGGACAGGTCACCGAAGAGGATCGACTTGTTCCCGGCACCAACGGCCGGCATGTTCGGGTCGATGAAGACCGGCTTCCCAAGGATGGTGTCCGGCTGACCGGCCACAAGCGACGGCTGCCAGATGTAGTCACCCTGAGAGTTCTTGAGCTTCCGCAGGGCGGCAGCAGTCGAATCCCGCATCAGCCAACCGCAGCTCGGCGAAGCCCGGTAGGGGCTGATCACCGAGTGGTACAGGTCGATCAGAAGGTCGCCACCCTGGCCCACGGTGTTCTGGGTACCGAAGCCGGTAGCCGTACCGGTCGGGCCGGTGACACCGACCGTGGCGTCAGTCATCAGGCCACGCGGCTGGTTGGTGCCAGTGCCAGAGACCAGGTGCTCACCGAACTTTCGGCCAAGCGCCTGACCGGCCTGCTTCGCCAGGTAGCCCTCAAGGTCTACGCCAGTGTCACTGGCAAGCTCACGAGAGACCTGAAGCAGAAGGCCGTACTTGTACGCGCCGAGGGTGACCTTGCCGAACGTCGGGTCAGACTCGGGGATGGCCGCAGCCTCACCGACGAGGGTGGCGGTCGAGTGCGCCGTGGTCTTCGGGATTTCAAGGTTCTCGCCCGAGCTGGTGTTCAGGATGAACGGACCAGCCTGAAGAACACCCGACGACTCAACGGCGTGAACCATCAGCCGGTGGTAGAAGCTCGTCGGCACGGTGTTGCCACCTGACGCGGCCGTGCCCTTCAGCAGGTCCCGGTAGTCAACCTGGCCCTCAGGACGAACGGTGTAGGTACGGGCAGCGCCCACCTCACCCAGCAGCACCGACCGCAGCTCGGCCGACTCCTGGCCGCGCGACTCCTGGCGCTTGGGCTCACCACGGAACCGAGCAAACTCAGCCTCGGTGTCCTGAGCCCGCTTCTCACCCTCGATGACGGACTTAATCCGGCTGTCGATGCCGTCAAGCTCAGCGTTCAGCTCATCCCACTGACGCTGCTCCTCACCAGTGAAGTTGCGGTTCTCATCGGCAACACGATCAGCAAGGCCCTTGGCCTGCTCCCAGACGTTGTTACGCCGCTCGCGCAGCCGGTTAGCGATTTCAGACATAGGGAAACCCCTCTTAGGAAAGTTGGATGGAATGCCTGAGGTGGGTTTCGCCCTGCCTCAAATGAGCACAAAAAGAAATCCGCCCCCATTCGGGTTGGCGGATTAATGAAAGAAAGGGTGAGTGTCGCTCTGCCCTAGCTATTCATTTGTGGGTGGTGCTTACAGGTACGGATCGGTACGCCGAGCGAGTAGTGCCATGCGCTGCTGAGCGAGGGTTGTCTCCCTCTTGGTCACCGGACCGTCCGTGCGGACGAAGAACTTCCGAAGCTCGTTGGCCTCAGCCAGAGACCGAACCTCTTCAAGGTCTGCCTCGAACCGGTCAGCAAGAGACCGGAGTCCAGCAGTGGCATCCGGGTAGGCAGGCATGTTCACGGGAGCGACGTCCACTAGGGCGGCAGCAAGCAGGGTCCGCTTGGGGAAGTTCTGCTCAGTCATCGTCCAGTCGTCCTCGATGGTCCGGAACGCAAAGGAACTGCGACGGATGTCGCCACGCTGCACAAGCTCAACGATGTCGGCACGAGCGTCCGGAGGATCAACCACGTACTCAAGGCCGGTGTTGTCGATGCTCAGCCGGAGAGTCCCGGCGGCCACGGTCCCTAGAAGCATGTTGTCGTCGTGGTTGTACCGAGCAATCACGTCTGGAAAGCCGTCCCCACGGGACTTGTTGAATGCAGCCCGGTCGACAACCTCAACGAAACCACCGAGGTTCCGGCTTTCGCGATTGAACACAGCGGCGTACCCGCCGATGCGCTTACGGTCCTTGTCGGCACGAAGCTCAACGACTAGTGGCGTATACCGCCTTTCGACATCAGTCACTTGGCGACTCCTGATTTAGGTTTAGTTTGATTGGTGCTCTGAGTTCGTCGCCCCCGGGAAGCGGGGGAAGATCCTCGAAAGCTCGCGCTTCATTGGGGGTCAGGAAGCCCGAACTGATGCCCAGGGCGTGAGCCTGGTAGCGAGTCTTGATGTCCGCTCGCACTACGGCGTCAGCGTTGAACTGAACGACGACACTTGGAGGAAGAACCTCCGAGAGAGCTGACTCAATGAGCACCAGCCACGGTCGAAGAACGAACTTCAACAGGTTCAGGCCGTTGCCCTCGACGGTGTTGTAGGTGAGGCCACCGCCGGCTTCACCACCAACCATCTCCGGAGGGATGCCGAAGATTGCGGCGATCTGTGTCGCGTTCATCTTCATCGTCTCGATGAACTGAGACTCTTCAGGCGACACCCTGAGGGAGTTGTAGTCCCAATCCTTGCCGTACACGATCGGCCTACGGCCTCGGATGGCGGAAGCAAGAGACTCGCTGATGTCTCGTGCTTGAGTGCCGGTTACCTCAACCTGGGTGTTCTTGAAGGTGCCCGGCGGTGTACCGCCTGCTTCGAACCAGCTAGAGCCGTACTGAGTGGCCTGAAGGCCAACCCCGATAGAGTTGGCGAACG
Source organism: Micromonospora sp. DT62 (assembly GCF_049847285.1). Taxonomy (NCBI): domain Bacteria; kingdom Bacillati; phylum Actinomycetota; class Actinomycetes; order Micromonosporales; family Micromonosporaceae; genus Micromonospora; species Micromonospora sp. DT62. The sequence goes on along the minus strand of NZ_JBNCOB010000005.1, from coordinate 210,627 downwards.
CCGAGACCGGAGAAAGACCAACGACCTTGCCCGGCAGAACGAACCACGCGATATGAACGATGTTCTCCCGAGGAACCACCTGGCCCTGCCAGTAGTAGACCGGGAGCGTCGGCTTCAGCTCGTCAACGAAAACCTCGTCAGGGTTCAGCCATTCGATGGCTACCGGGTAGCCGCCTTCATCCCTGAGGGTCACCAAGCCGTAGGCGTTCCCTCGCATAGCCAGCGAGATAACAAGCTGCCTGACCCACTGAACGTTTGTGCCGATGACGGCAGGTGAGTCCAGAAGAGCCAGATCAGTCCTAACCCGCTTGTCGCCGATCTCAATGAAGGCGTGTACCGGCAGGGAAGACACCTGATCGGCTAGCAGCCGGACGCAGGAGAAGTACGGAATCAAGCTCAGAGCTTGCTCTGAGGTGACCTGCCCTGGCCTCGGTCCGCCGGCCACCCACGGGAGAGTTGTGATTGCTCGTTGCTCTTCCTTGCGGAAGAGGCTTCGGAAGGATTGAAATAGCCCCACTTAATCACCTCCCCCGAACCAGACGGAATTCATCACGTCGTACTCCTTCTGAAGTAGGTGAGCCCTCGACTCATAGGCCCAGCGAGCCAGCGTTGCTGCCGTCAAGGCAGAGATGTCGATTTCGCTCTTGTAGCGGTCCCAAGCCCAGGAGTCTCCGAGCTTCCTTGTCTTCCCATTGGGAATGGCTCGGTTGAGTTCCGTTTGATCTCGGTGACGAAGCGTCTTCTGATGGATGGCGTCAACGAACTGAACGCAAGCCGCCGAGAATTCCTGTCCACCAGGAATAGCTAGATCCCCGTACTTCGGCTCATCCGGATTCTCTGGCTTGTCGATGCCGACCTTCTGAAGGTCTACCAGTAGAGAGCCGATAGGGCTCTTGACGTCGAAGCCGATGGCAACAGGCTTGTGAGCCTCTACAAGCCCAGAGATCCGCTCAACCACCCAGTCAGTACCAGGGCGCTGGTCAATAAGCTCTACGTGGCCTGTAGCGTCTTCACGGAGGCCGTAGGCAACGATGGAGGTAGTAGCTCGGTCTCCCCAGCCGCAGGTATCAACAGCGAACGCGACATCACCTGAGCGGCGGGACTCTGGATCGGCCAGAGTCGACCAGTCCTCGGGGGTGATCAGAGAGTCGTCAACCCGCAGGGGCCAGACCCCTAGACGTTCCCGAGCGAAGTCAGCGTCAGGGAGCGTCATCCGCTCTGACTCGACCGTCGACTCACGAAGTCGGATGTTGAAGGCCGGGTTCGTGTCAGCCCATAGCTGCCTGTCGTCTAGGTCTAGGGGCCCCTCAGGGGCAGACCACTCGAACCAGGCAACACCAGGGGCACCCTCGTGACCGCGCTTCCGGAGGCGAGTGAAGGGCTCTCCGGTGACAGCGTTCAGTGGGGGCGTACTTGCCCACCATGTCTGAGGGTTCGGCCTAGCCGACAACATCGGGATGAGGGCAGCAAGGTCTTCGTCTACGACGTCATAGGCTTCGTCGTTGATGAGCCGATCGATAGTTCCACCGCGACCGGCATCCTTGCCTCTAGCCCGGATGGAGAGGTTAGCTCCGGACTTCAGCTTGATTTCCTCTTTGCCGTTGTTCAGCACCAACCAGCGCTTAGGCAACTTGCTTTTAAGCCCGAGAGACTTCGGAGACTTTTCAATCCGCTCAGCAACGCTGGTGAGGATCTTCTTGGAGTTGGCGAGGTTCTGTGAAGTCAGGACAACGACTTCGTGAAACAGGAACAGCGAAGCCAGGATGAGCACTTCCAGGAGGAAGCTTTTACCCTGCTGGCGAGGTACAACGAGACCAACGTCTCTGGCTGCCCAGATGCGGGCACCAGGGTTGAGGGGGTCTTCGACCTCACCTAAGGCGTGACGGATGACGTACTTCTGCCACTCATCGAGCGGGATGCCCATCAGCTCAGCAAGCTTGATGGCTTCATCACCACGGCTAGAGATGTACTCCGGCCAGTTACCGATCCGAGGCGTCTGCCTCCCGCGAAGCAAGGAGTTCGTCAAGTGGGGAACTCCCTTCCTCATCGGCATTCAGTTGTTCAAGCTCAGCCAGGACTTCCCCTAGCTGCTTGGCGATTCCAGCGGCATCCTTCGGGAACGCCTTCACGAGGCGTTCAGCCAGAAGGTCTCGGATTGCTTCTAGCTGCTCTCGATAGGTGCCCTTCTGCATGACATGACTGAAGTCGTCGCTCATGGTCTGGCTCCTAGAGAGAGAAATTTTGACAAAGGCAATGAGGGTCAGCAAATGTCCGATTTAAAAACAGAACCCCACCCCGGGGTAGGCTCACCAGTCCTCAGACAGATTCGAGGGCTTACTGATTGCCTTCTTGTTTCTTGACTGATTGCAGCATTTCCCCTTGATGGGGTCGCACTCGAAGCAGCGACCCTTAGGGCCATGACTGGGGCGCTTGTTGTGTGGGTCGCCTGGGTCCTGGTACGGGTCCACTTGGGCGGGGATGATGTAGTCAGCTTCAGGGCTGCCGTGGATGTCATGACCACACAGCCAGCAGACATAGCCGTAGAGGAGAAGCATCTCCTCACGGGCTCGGGTGTATGCCTGACCTGTGTGCAGGCGTCGATAGGCAGGGTTGCTGGTCACTGCCTCACCTGCCTACTTGACCAAGGGTGCTTCACTTGTTAGCCGTGGAACGTGACTGGTTCGATTGGGCAAGCCTCATCTTCAACACGCTCGCTACTACCGGCGGTCTGGTCGGTCTGTTCGTCGCCGTACGCGCGTACAAGGTCGCGAAAAGCCAGGGCAGGAAGACCTTCGAGCTTGAGATTCTTCGAGAGCTAAGCGGACTGCTTGATAGGTCGGGAGAACTCCACAGTGAGCCGGATCGTCAAGACTGGCTACCAACGATAACTGCGCAGCAGTTCGCCAGAATGCAGCTGTTGCATGAGGAGGAATTTCCGTTCACGCGGGCGCTTGCTAGATACCAGGCCCAAGGAGTGGCTGATAAAGAGATCGCTGATATGCCCGAAGTCAGAGAAATGCTGGACAGCTTGAGACCTAGGGCTACATTGAGCATGACGGCTCACGCCGTGATGTATCACGAGATTCTTAAGGCCATGAAGAAGAGGGCATTGTAGAGCCGTGGATGACCCAACCTGGCTCGACTACGCGGGCCTCGTCTTCAATGTCCTTGCCACGGCAGCAGGACTCTTCGGTCTATTCCTTGCCATCAAGGCGTACCGAATCGGCGTCAAGGCCTACGAGGTAAGTGCCGAGTCATACCGGGTTGCCAAGGATCAGGGGCGACGCACTCTTGAGCTTCAGATATTGCGAGAGTTGTTGGCGCTCACTCTTGACGAGGAGGCGATTGACGATCTCTTGGAAGAACCCAATGTAGCGTTCGGGAGATTAGGCGTGCGTGTGCAACTCGCACTACTTCCAGCGTCAGAGCTTATGATATGGCGCGAACTCAGCCGGTTTGCGGAACTTCCTCGCGCAGTGGAGATCGCCCCTCAGTACGCGATGTCATTGGCTGTCATTCCGGCACATCGCCGACGTGAGTACGAGAAGTCCCTGATCGCTAATTGCTTACGGAGGGATATCTATGATGCCGTTCGACAGCGGGTAGAGTAGCGGCGCTTGTGGGCGCTTGCCATAATGGGAGTCGTGGATGAGCCCGTTTGGATGACGTACGCCGGATTCGTGTTCGACGCTCTGGCGTCGGTCGGTGCAGTGGTTGCAATCGCCCTGTCGGTCCAGGCTTACAAGGTCGCGGTCAAGTCATATCAAGTCGCTAGGGACCAGCATCGCAAGACCTTCGATCTTGAAACTCTCCGTAAGTTGGCCAGCGTGCTTGACAAGAAGCCGTCGCCATTCGTTGATCATGAGGCTATATCTTTAATGTGGCTGCTCCCCGACGATACGCTGCCCATCTGGGAAGTGATGTGGATAAAGGAGATGGAGCAAGCCAGGCCGGCTGGATCGCCATGCCGGCCGCTTAAGCCTGGAGAATGGCAGGAGATGGCCGATGACCTGAGGAGGGCCATCAAAGCCCGGATCGAGTAGCCCTTGACTCAATGAACTTGGCCAGAGAAGTGAGGGGAGCACCAGAGGGAACAGACGGAGAGGGATCTGTTCGCACCTCTGGTGCTCAACCCTTGGGGCGTCGGCAGAACCGACACCATTGATAGTGCGTTGCCCATTTGGACAGCATCGGCATCTAGCCGATCAGCACTCCTGTCCGCCACCATCCCGGCCACGCTGTTTGCGCTGGCCCAACAGTCACAGGCTTCAAGCCTGAGTCTTTGTGATCTCCGTCACTGATTGTCCGGCAGGAAGCCGGACGGACAACTACGGTATTAAGTGAACAGGTGATTCCCGGGAGCCGTCTTGAGGACGGCATTTCTTAGGGGGCCTCTATAAGGCGAGCAGAGCGAGCCTTGTCATCCGGGCTCTCCCAAGTCGAGCCCTCCAAGGCTCGTTACTTCTCTGCTCGCTCATTCGGGAGCCTCGCTCCCTCAGTCTCGGCTAGTCAGTAGTTCGTAATCGTGATCGCTGGCACCAAGCCAGCACTACTCACTCCTTGCCGAGCCTGGCGAGGCTCCCTCATCTCTTCTCCATAAGTTAGAGCCTGTTACCTTTTGGATAGTGACTCAAGTCACATGCCGAAGGCATGTTAACTATCCCTGGAAGGACATCGCTGTCTCCGTTGCTACTTCGACAGCCGATGACGCTGCGCAGCAGCACCGGTAACCCTTCTGCCTTCGGCAGGGTTGTTTAAGTGGGAACTTCACTCTGCCTATGGCAGGCATCCTTCGCCCTGCCAGTGCAGGGCTTCTACGGCGAACTCCTTCCGCCAATGCTGCGGAACTTCTCGGAGTTCGCCTACCTACTCCTTGGGGACCGTACTGCCGGTACGGCAACTCTCGGGTGGTAGTAGATGACCAAACCCTGACGCCAGAAAACTAAAACTGACCTCAGGTTGTTCTGACTGGTAGGGATAGCAGCCAGAGCCATCGAGTATCGATGGTGAGCACAACAACTGAATACACAACTGAATAGGAAACGCCGATGATCGAAGAAGACTTTGAGCAGTTCGCTCACGTTGCTGGTAAGCGGCTGGACATCTTCCTTAAGCAGACCGCCAAGCGGGCTGCTGCCGAATACGGACTAGCTAGCCCCAAGGAAGACGCCGACGACATTTTCGCTGAGCTGCTGTCCTGGGCTTACGCGAGCCGGCCCGATCTCATCGACCGGGCAACCATCCGCGAGAACCACGAGAAGCGGATTGCAGAAGACCCGAGTTACAAGACGCCAGAGGACTTCGGGGTTTGTTACTTCGCCGCGAAGGTGTTGTCGCTCAAGGCGAACGAGATTGCTCAGGCCATGAAGACCTCAGACCGCCGCTTCGAGTCTGAGGAGGACGTCCAGGCGCTCTGGACCAGCAAGGCCGTAGGTGCAGCCCTCAAGGGCTGGAATCTCCCGGAGACCCTGAAGAAGGCTCTCGACTCCAGTCGGCTTCCAGAGAGTTGGAAGCAGGCGCTTGAGCGCCACTACCGGGATGGCGTTCCCGCCTCGGTCGTCGGCAAGATGACCCTGACCCGAGCCCGCAACCGGGTGGTGGAGATCCTGAACTCTGGCAACGCCCTGGGCAAGGATGCCGACCCCGAAGAGGTCGCTCAGGGGTATGGAGGCCACTGGGGGCCTCAGAAGCGCCCTGAGGCGTTCAAAAGGGCTGGGGGCAACTGGGGTGCCCCTGAGGCTTCCTACAGCCTGTCAGGGCCTCTAAAGGCGTCCAGTGGGGCTCTTGCGCCCGACAGCACTGACACCGAAATCCTGAGGTACGTCTGCGCCCCCTCGGGGATGCGCGGGAAGCCCGCCGCTCAGCAGCGGGAGTGGCTGAGGAAGTACTTCGACCTTGACCTTGAGTTGTTCACCTGGGCGCTTACCGGTCGGGTCTCTGATCCGTTCCTAGCGGGGTTCCTTGACCAGATGACCCGAGGGATGCGGTACGCCTTGTGGACTCGGTACTCACCGGAGGCGGACAGCAAGGACAAGCGCAACCTTCACGAGGAAGCCATTGTGATCCTGAAGGCTCTTCGTGGAGCCCTAGGGATTGCCGAAGGCAAGGGAATGGCGAAGAAGTAACGGTCACGAAATTGTAACGGATTCCCGATAATGCTTGGAATTCTCGAAAGGCATCATGCTCTACGCAATGGAGGACAAAGGAAAGCCCCGGCAAAGCCGGGGCTCCCCAAAGCTAGCGAGTTGCTCTTCCGATCAAATTCTTGGGTACGTAGAAGGCGTACCGGATGCCTTGGTGAACGCCTAGCTCAACAGCTTCGTCCAAGCGCTCAGGGCGCTCGAAGCGACCAATGGTCACAGCGCCATCTTTGGATGCTCTCGCGGCCTCTACGCGGACACCCGCCTTCAGGAGGAGCTTCCTTCGCCCCAAGGCGTCAGCAGCGTCCCAAACCTCTCGGTACGTCTGACCAGTGCTGCGCAACTCTGTCCGGTCAGGGCTCTCAGGCATCTCGCTCAGCCGGTCAATCAGGGTCTCTAGGGAGGTAATCTGTTTCGCGTACACCTTCTGTACAGCAGCGCTCTTGCCGGCTGACTTCTTGAGAAGGTCGTCCAGGGCTTCCGTCGCCTCAGCTAGCTCTTGTTGATGCGACTCCCCGGGGATGAAGACCTCCTCGTGCATTTCTAGGTCTCCGATGTGGCTGAGCATTGCTAGCTCGATGGCCTCCTCAAGGGCGTCGGCCCGGACGGAGGTGACTTCGCACTGGTTCCGCTTCTCGGCCCGTCCTCGGCATCGATAGTATTCACGCCTATTCTGCTTGGCTGCCGGACCGGTTACGAGTCGATACAAGGGCTCGCCGCACTCGATGCAAAACACGACACCGAGAAGTGGGCTAGTCGCCACGGAGCGAGTCTTTTTGCGGCTTATCTCGTCAAGCCGCTTCTGCACTCGTTCCCAATCTGCCCGGCTGATGATTTCCTCAGCTCGCTTGACAGGCATCCCATTGGCACCTCGGACTACCTCGCCACCCTGCTCCGCAATACCAAGGATTGTGCGAGATCGCAGGATGGGGCTCAGTGACGTCGTTTTCCAGCGATACCCGAGGGTCTTTCTGCCCACTGACCTTCGGTGGTGGTCGCTAGGGGCGAGAACTCCGGCGTTGTTCAGATCAGTAGCGATGCTGTTTAGGGAGTCTCCGTTGAGGAGGCGCTTGACAATGTACTTGACGTGCTCGCTGCTCTCGGGATCGACAGTTAGCCTCCAACCCTCACCCTTGGGCTGCTTCTCAGGTTTGTAGCCGTAAGGGGGAGTGCCGCCATGCCAACGGCCTTCCTCCCTCGCCAACTCTTGAGAGCCTTGGTTTCGTTCGCGGATGGCCTCCCTCTCGAACTCCGCGAACATGGCGAGAATGTTCGCGATGATCCTGCCGTACTTGTCTCCGGTGTTGATCGGCTCGGTAGCGGAGGCAATGGCCTTGCCGTTCTCGTCCGCCCAATCGACCAGCTTGACGAAGTGCAGGAGCTTCCGAGAGAGCCTGTCAACCTTCGCTCCAACGATGATGTCGAACGGCAGGCGTTCACCCCTGAGCCACGGACCAAGCCCCGGGCGGTCCCAGGGGTCTACCGAACCTGAGACGTCGATGTCGTCGGCCCAGCCGATGACGGTGTGACCGTGGAGCTTCGCCCAGGTGGTGATGCTCTCTCCCTGGCGCTCCTCGGAGGTTGACTCGTCGTCCCCACGGCTGAGCCTCCGTGCCCCTAGAACTCTCATGACCAGCACGCTACGCGCGAGTGTGTGACTATGCTAGCTTCGAGACCTCGTGCCGGCTGAGGGTCGGCACCCCGGACGCGGCGCAGAGCTCGGCCGCGACCCGTAGCTGGCTCCAGCCCCGGGCCAGCCGGAGCTGGGCGAGCAGCGGCCCGAGCAGTTGCGGGCCGGGCGGCGGGGGCGGCGTCATCGGTCCTCCGGGACGGTGTCGGCGTGGCGGCGGCGCGGACCCCGGAACGGGACCGGTGCGCCACCGGTGGATGCTGACCCCCGCGCGTGCCCCCGGCGGGTCGGCTTCCGGCCGGGCCCACCCCGCGCAACCCCATGACTACTCCGGGGGTACGACGCTTTCCGGCCCCGGCCGGGCCGGCGGCCGTGCGGTCCGTGTCCACCAGTGTGGGAAGGTCTCGGCCCGGAGGGCCCGGCCCGCTAGAGTCGGGGCGTGGCGCTCGGTCTTCCATCGGTCCTCCCCAATCCGCAGCCGGCGATCGGGGAGCTCATCCGTGACCGCCAGCCGACCTTCTCCTTCGAGTTCTTCCCGCCCAAGACCCCGCAGGGCGAGCGGCTGCTGTGGCAGGCGATCCGCGAGCTGGAGTCGCTGCGCCCGTCGTTCGTCTCGATCACCTACGGCGCGGGCGGGTCGACCCGCGACACCACCGTCGCGGTCACCGAGCGGATCGCCACCGAGACCACCCTGCTGCCGATGGCCCACCTGACCGCGGTCAACCACTCCGTGGCCGAGCTGCGCCACGTCATCGGCCGGCTCGCCGGGGTCGGGGTGCGCAACGTGCTCGCCGTGCGGGGCGACCCGCCGGGCGACCCGGGCGGCGACTGGGTGCGCCACCCCGAGGGGGTGCTCTACGCCGAGGACCTGGTCCGCCTGGTGCGCGACGCCGGCGACTTCAGCGTCGGGGTGGCGGCCTTCCCCTTCAAGCACCCGCGTTCAGCCGACGTCGACAGCGACACCGAGCACTTCGTGCGCAAGTGCCGGGCCGGCGCCGACTTCGCGATCACCCAGATGTTCTTCGACGCCGACGACTACCTGCGGCTGCGCGACCGGGTCGCCGCCACCGGCTGCGACACCCCGATCCTGGCCGGCGTGATGCCGGTGACCCAGATCGGCACCATCGAGCGCTCCACGCAGCTCTCGGGGGCGCCCTTCCCGCCGGCCCTGGCCGAGCGGTTCGCGAAGGTCGCCGACGACCCGGAGGCGGTGCGCCGGCTCGGCGTCGAGCAGGCCAGCGAGATGTGCCGGCGGCTGCTCGACGAGGGCGTGCCGGGGATCCACTTCATCACCCTCAACCGTTCCACCGCCACCCGCGAGGTGTGGCAGAACCTCCAGGTCGACGCGCGGGTGTGACCCCGGTGCCGCGACACCTGAGCGGCGGTGCGACGGTTGTTCCGTGGTGGGCACACAGCTGAACTGGGACGAGTACGCCACGGCCTGGGCACGGCTGCACGGGGGCTTCGACCCCCGGGCGGCGGCCCCCGTCGTCCGCGCCTGGCTGCGATTCGCCTACCACGTCGGGTTCGTGCTGGGCCGGCTGCGGGTCGGCCCGACCCCGGTCACCGTGGTCGGCGTGCTGCTCTGCGCCTGCGTGCCGCTGTTCGCCGTACGGCCGCAGAACGGTCCCTTCCTCGCGGCGCTGTTCGTGCTGCTCGCCGCGGTGGCGGACAGCGTCGACGGCGCGGTGGCGGTGGCCACGAACCGGACCAGCCGGCTCGGCTACGTCTACGACTCGCTGGCCGACCGGCTCGGCGAGGTCGCCTGGCTGGCCGCGTTCTGGCTGGTCGGCGCGCCGGGGGCGCTCGTCGTGACCGCCGGCGCGCTCTCCTGGCTGCACGAGTACGTCCGCGCCCGGGCGGTCTCCGCCGGCATGCGGGAACTCGGCGCGGTGACCGTGGGGGAGCGCCCCACCCGGGTCTCGGTGGCCCTGGTCGGGCTGCTGCTGGCCGGGCTGACCGGGCTGATCGAGCCGGACCTGCCGGCCGGCACGATCACCATGGCGACCGCCGTCTGGGTGCTGTTGGCCGGGTTCGGCCTCGGCCAACTGCTCTCCGCCGTCCGCCGCGCCCTGATCGACGCCGGCTGACCGGCGCCGGCCCGTCCGGACGGTCTCCGACCGGGTGCCGTGGTGTCAGGAAGGGGCCTTCCGCTACCTCAGGCGTTGACAAGGCGCCCTTCCTTACCCCGCAGCCGGATCTACCAGGCGGGGCCGATGTCGTCGGCGACGATCTGGGCGGAGAGGGTCACCATCGGCAGGCCACCGCCGGGGTGGCTGGAGCCGCCGACCAGCCACAGCCCGTGCGCCGGGCCCCGGTTGGCCGGGCGCAGCAGGCCGCCGGCGGTGCCGTAGATCGATCCGCCGGGCGCGCCGGTCGCGTCGTCCAGGTCGGCCGGGGTGCGGACCTCCCGGAACACCAGCCGGTCCCGCACGTCGACGCCGCGCTCGGCCAGCACGTCGAGGACCCGGTCGGCGTACGCCTCGGCGAGGCCGGGCCGGCGCCAGTCGACGGCACCGGTGGCGGTGCCGTGCCGGGGTGCGTTGACCAGCACGAACCACGCCTCGTGGCCGGCCGGCCGGACCACCGGGTCGTCGGCCACGGTGACGAAGACGGTGGGATCCGTCGCCGGTCGGGCCCGCACGCCGCGCCCCGGGTGGCCGAAGACCGCGTCGAACTCGGCGTCGTAGTCGCCGGGGAAGAACACGTTGTGGTGGGCCAGCCCGGAGTCCCCGGTCAGGCCGAGCAGGAGCACGAAACCGGCCAGGCTGCGGTCGGTCAGCCCGGCCAGCCGGCGCGGGCTGGGCAGCAGGTCCCGGTAGAGGGTGAGCGCGTCGACGTTGGCCACCACCACGTCGGCGGGGACCGGGGCGGCGACGCCGCGCAGGCGTACGCCGTGCACCCGCCCGCCCGCGGCGTCGATCCGGGTGACCGTGGCGCCGGTCCGCACGACCACGCCGAGGTCCAGGCAGCGGGTGAGCAGCGCGTCGGCGAGCGTGCCCAGCCCGCCGCGCAGGTACCAGCCGCCGAAGGTCAGCTCGGCGTAGGGCACGGCGACCAGCGCGGCCGGCGCCCGGCGCGGGTCGGCGCCGGTGTAGGTGGCGTACCGGTCCAGCAGCATCCGCAGCCGGGGGTCGGACAGGTGCCGTCGGCCCAGCCCGCGCAGCGTCCGGCCCGGCCCGATGGCGGCCAGGTCGCCCAGCCGCCAGGCCAGCGCGGCCAGGTCCAGCGGGGAGTCGATCGGGCGGCGCAGGATGTCCCGGTGCGAGGCCTGCCACACCCGCGCGGCCCGGCGCCACAGCCGCTGCCAGTCCGCGGCGGCCCGGTCGCCGAAGGCCGCGCCGATCCGGGCGGCGAACTCGGCCGGGTCCGCGCACGAGTCGAGGGCCGGGCCGCCGCCGGGGAAGACGTGCCGCACGATCGGGTCCACCGGTGCCAGGTCCAGGTACTCGTCGAGCTTCGCGCCGGTCGCCTCGAACAGGTCGTGGAAGACGTCGGGCAGGGTGAGCAGGCTCGGCCCGGTGTCGAAGTGGAACGCGCCCGCCGGCGTGTCGCGGACGTACCGGCCGAGCTTGCCACCGACGGTGCCCGCGCGTTCGAGCACGGTGACCTGGTGTCCGGTGGCGGCCAGCCGGGCGGCGGTGGCCAGCCCTCCCACCCCGGCGCCGACGACCACGATCCGCGCCATGCCGCGCCTCCCTAGGTGACGGGGCGGCCGCGCCAGGACAGGCGACGCCGCTTCCGCAGATGGTACGACCGCAGGGTCAGCCAACCGAGGACCACGACCGACACGGGGTGTGCCAGCGCGTCGGGCCACCACCGGCCTCCGGTCGCCCGGGCGCTGATCGCCCGCCCGGTGACCCCGAGCAGGTAGGCGGCGAGCGCCGCGGCGGCCACCGTCGGCGCGCCGGCGGCCAGGGCGACGACCGCCAGCAGCGGGGGAGCGGTGTAGAGCAGGAGCAGCAGGGCCACCACGGCGGCCGCCGCCCCCGGGTTGCCGAAGGTCGCCCAGAGCGACTTCGAGTAGCCGTCGCGCAGCTGCGGCCAGTCCTCGTACATCCGGCAGGCGGCCAGCCGCGAGCCGTCGGCGAGGGCGATCCGGCCGCCGGCCCGCTTGACCGCGCGGGCCAGCTCGACGTCCTCCAGGATCTGCCCGGCCACCACGGCGTGGCCGCCGGCGGCCTCGTAGCCGGCCCGGTCCACCACCAGGAACTGCCCGCCGGCGGCGGCCAGCGACGGCCGCCGCGAGCGCTCCATCGCCCGCAGCGGCAGGAAGGTCAGCCACAGCCACTGCAACAGCGGCTGGACCAGCCGGTCGGCCACCGTCGCCACCAGGATCCGGGGGTACGGCGACAGCAGCGTCACCCGCGCGGCGCGCAGCTCGGTGACGGCCGCCGCGACCGCGTCCGGGGCGAGCACCACGTCGGCGTCGACGAAGACCAGCGCGGTCGTCGCGGGGTCGGCCCGGGTGGCCAGCTGCCAGCAGGCGTGCGGCTTGCCCAGCCAGCCCGGCGGTGGGGCGACCCCGTCGAGCAGGGTGACCCGGGGGTCGTCGCCCGCCACCGCGCGGACCACGTCCGCGGTGCCGTCGGTCGACCCGTCGTCGAGCACCACCACGCGCAGCCGCGGCACGCCCCGCTGGGCGAGCAGCGCGCGTAGGCACGGGGTGACCCGCGTGGCCTCGTCGCGCAGCGGCAGCAGCACCGCCACCGGCTCGGTGACCGGCGCCGGCCGCTCGGCCGGGCGGCGCAGCCAGCGGCCGGCGTTGAGCAGGGTGTGCGCGGTCAGCGCGGCCACGCCGAGCAGCAGCGCGAGGACGGCGGTCATGCCGTCGCGTCGACGCCGGGGCGCTGCGGCTGACGGGTCCCGTGCCGGTCGTCGCGGCGGGAGCGGACCAGCGTGACCGCCAGCGGCACGGCGGCCACCGACATGCCGACCGCGCCCCAGAGCGCCGAGGCGGGCAGGTCGAGGAAGACCGCGTGGGCCAGCACGCTGGAGAAGTACGTCCACAGCCAGAGCGCGAACATCGGGCCGTCCCGCCCGTCGGTGGTGGCCGCGGCGGGCCCGGCCAGCGGGCGCAGCGCGCTCATCATCAGCACGGCGAAGAGCAGCCAGCCCAGGTAGTTGCTCACCGGGATGCCGGGCAGGCCGGGCAGCGCGGGGGTGGCGTCCCGCCAGACCCAGTAGCCCTCGGACACCATCTGCGGGTCGAGGAAGAGGTCCCAGGCGGCCAGCCCGACGGCGGCCAGCGCGATCCGCCGGACGGGGAACCGCCCGCCCCGGCGCCCAGGCCCGTCCCCGGCGCTCGGCCCGTCTCCGGCGCTCGGCCTGTCTCCGGTGCTCGGCCTGGCGCCGGCGTCGCCACCGGTCAGCCGGGTGGCGGCCAGCCAGGCCGGCCAGGCCATCCAGGTCCAGGCCAGCGGGATGATCAGCGGCACCCCGGCCAGCTTCGGCCCCAGCTCGCCGGAGTAGTCGTAGCTGCCGAACGGGAAGCCGGTGGCCACGCCGAGCGCCTCGATGGCGAACCCGCCGACCGTGGCCACCGCGACCAGCGCCGCCGCCGTACGCGGGCCCCGGCTGAGCAGCGCGTGGCCGACCGAGAGCAGGTAGCCGAGCACGACGGTGGCGACGGTCAGCCGGGCCCGGGTCTCCCCGGTGGTCAGCGGGTAGCAGATCTGCGCCAGCACCAGCACGGCCAGCAGCGCCCAGGACAGCCGTCGGGTCATGGCACGGGCCGGCCGGGCGGGGTGGGTGTCGGGGGCTCCAGCGGCAGGTCCCGGCCGAGCACGCCGAACGGGCGCTCGTCGCCGGGGAAGTGGAAGTCGCGCAGGACGTCGGCGAAGCCGAACCGGCGGTACAGCCGCCAGGCCCGGGACTTCTGTTCGTCGGCCTCGGGGGTGGAGAGCAGCGTGGTCGTCCCCTCCGCCAGGCTGAGCAGGGCCCGCAGCTGCCGCGCGCCCAGGCCGTGCCCCTGCGCGGGCGGGCGGACGTGCAGCTCCACCACCTCGAAGCAGTGGGTCAGCCAGCGCTGCCGGGTCGGGGCGTCCAGTGCCCGCCAGACCTGGTCGTGCCACCACTGCCCGGAGCCGCCCAGGTAGCCGTAGCCGAAGCCGGCCAGGTGGCCCTCGCTGGTCAGGCTGGCGACGGCACGGAAGCCGGGCCGGCGTACGTGGGTGGCGATGTAGCCGCGTCGGGACTCCAGCAGCTCCGGGCGGTACCCCATCGCCTCGCCGTAGACGGCCACCACGTCGTCCAGCCGTCGGACGAGATCGTCCGGCGTCCACCGCACCAACCTCATGCCCGTACACCCTCCGCCGCTCCCGGGTCGCCGTCCGCGACCCACCCCAGCACCGCCCGGTCACCCACCACGTCGCGCACCTCGAACCGCGCGAAGAGCTCCTCCGCGTACCACCCCTCGGTGGGGGTCCGCATGATCGCCGCCCGGTGCTCCGGGTGACGGTACGCGAACGCCACGAGGTCCGCCGGGTCGCGCCACACGCTCACCGTGCCCTGCCAGCCCAGCGGGGCCTCGCCGACGCCGAAGCGGGCCAACAGGCCGGGCGCGGCGTGCAACGCGGCGGCCACCGGTGGGATCGCCCGCCAGAAGGTGGCCGCCCGACGTGGCCGCAGCCGGGCCCGGGTCAGCGCCAGCACCGGGCCGGTGACCCGGCCACCGGGCGGCTCCCCGAACGGCCGGCGCCCCGACCATTCGCCCCGGCTGCTCAGCGGGCGCAGGTCGACCCGGACGGACGCGCGGGCGATCCGCGCCCAGGCGCGCCCCACCGGCGAGCCGTCGAAGCCGGCCGCGGCGGCGGGGGAGTCCCACACGGTCAGCGCCGCCCACCGGGTGAGGTCGGCGTCGCCCGGCCCGAAGCCGGTGCCGGTCCCGGTGCCGAGCAGCTTGCCGAACCGCACGCCGGGCACGGCCCGCAGCCGGCGGGGGTCGACCGCCATCCGGGTCAACGCCCGGGGCAGCGCGGCGCGGGAGGTGCGCCACACGTGCAGGGTGACCAGCTCCGGGACGTCGGCCCCTATGGTCCGCTCGCTCTGCTCGCTCACGCCACCGCCGTCGGGACGCCGCCGGTGACCCGCAGCAGCTCCGGGTACGTGGTGGGGAAGACCGCCTGCGGCACGCCGCCGGCCGCCCAGATCTCGTCGTACGACTCCAGGGTGGTGTCCACCAGGGTGCGCAGCGGGCGCGGGTGGCCGACCGGGGCGACCCCGCCGATCACCTGCCCGGTGTGCGCGCGGACGAACTCCGGGGTGGCCCGGCGCAGCCGGCCGACCCCGATGGACGCGGCCAGGCCGGCGGTGTCCACCCGGTGCGCGCCGGAGGTGAGCACCAGCAGCGGCGTGCCGTCCGCCTCGAAGACGAGCGAGTTGGCGATCTGGCCGACCGCGACGCCGAGCGACTCGGCGGCGGCAGCGGCGGTGTGGACCGCGTCGGGCAGCAGGCGGACGAGGCTCGGCGCGCCGGACCCGTCCCGGGCGCCCGCGGCGTCGAGCACGTCCTGCACCGCCCGCACGTTCGGGTGTGGCTGCATGTCGACCATTCTTCCCGGTACGCCGGTCGGCGGCTCAGCCGGCCGGGCCGGGCCCCGGCCGGGCGGGGCGGGACGCCGTCCGGCCGGCTCCGGGCGGGACGGTGGCGGCGTCCGGGGCGGGCGGCACGGTGTCCTGGGCGGGCGGCACGGTGCCATGGGCGCCCGGCGCGGTGTCCGGGGCGGGCGGCACGGTGCCATGGGCGGGCGGCGCGGTGGTCCGGGCCGGGGCGACCCGGGCCGTCTCGGCCAGCGCGACGCCCACCAGCACCAGGAGCCCGCCGGTGAGCTGGGCGGTGTTGAGCGCCTCACCGGGGCCGATCACGACCCAGGCGACCGCCGAGGCGAGCACCGGCTCGGCCATGCCGATGATCCCGACGCTGGTCGCGGGGAGGTGCCGCATCGCCCCGGCCACCAGCAGGTACGGCGCGATCGAGCCGAGCACCACCGTGTACGCGCAGAGCAGCGCCACGGGCACGCCCCCCTCGGTGTCGGCGGCCAGCGGCTCCCAGCCGCCGGTGCCCACGGTGACCGCGCGGGTGAGCAGGCCCGCCACGGCGGAGGCGCCGAACGCCCAGGTGCACAGCGACAACGTGTCCCGGCGCGCCGTTCCGTGTGCGCCGAGCACGTAGTAGGCGGCGAGGAAGACCGCAGCCCCGAGACCGGCGAGCACGCCGAGGCCGTCCAGCTTCAGCTCGCCCCACACCTCGGCCACGCAGCCGAGGCCGACCAGGCTCAACGCCAGGCCGGCCCAGAGCCGCGGGCGTACCCGGTGGCGCTGACCGAACCGGGCCCAGAGGGCGACCAGCAGCGGGGCGGTGTACTCGAACAGCAGCCCGATCCCGACCGGCAGCCGGGAGATGGCGACGAAGTAGAGCATCGGTACGGCGAAGAACCCGGCCAGCCCGTACCCGATCAGCAGCGGCAGTTGGCCGGGGGTGGCCCGCAGCCGGCGGGCCCCCGGACGCAGCAGCACGCTCAGCACCAGCAGCCCGATGACGGCGCCGGCGGCGCGCAGCAGGGTGAGCTGCGGGGCGTCCAGGCCGGCGCGGAGCACCAACTTGGAGACGGTGCCGTTGACGGCGAAGAGCCCGGCCGAGGCGAGCACCATGGCGACCCCGAGGACGGGGCGAGGGGTGGTCACGGGCGGAGGCTACCGCCGCGACCCTCTCCGCCGCCGACCGCGGTGGCGTACGCCCGGAGCCGGCACCTGCGGACATCGTCCGAGGTCCGCGCGCCACACGTTGCGTTTTCGTCGGAGGGAGGGTGTACTGTCAGCAGCAGTTAGAACGAGTGTTCGATTGCCTCGAACGCCCGTTCCAACCATCCGGGGCGGTGTTTCGCGGCGCGGCTCCGGGCGGTGCGGCTCCGCGGGCCGCACCTGGGTCCCGGGCAGTCGCGAGTCCGGGCCCGTCAGGCAGGAGCGTCGCCCGCCGCCCACGACCCCCGGGCGGCGGGCGACGAACCCGCCGGTAACGCCGGCCGGGTGTGGTGTGGGGAAGCGTCCACACCCGGCCGGCCACCCCACCGGTGCGTCTTCCTCCGCACCACTCGACCCGGCGTCCCGCCGGCGGCCCAGGGCCGTCTCCGGGACGGCGCCTCGGCCACGTGGAGGAGACAGTCCCATGCCGACCAACCCGGCTCAGGCACCGACGGTGCCGGCGCACGTGCTGCCGCACCGCACCCCCGCCCAGCTTCTCGCGGTGGCCCGGCGCGGGCTGGCTGAGGCCGCCCAGACCCGTCCCGACGGCCTCCGCTACGCCGCCGCCCACCTGGCCGCGCTCCGGGCGGCCGCGGCCGTGCTCGCCGCCCGGGCGCGTCCCGCCCCCACCCGACGCCACCGGGTGACCAACGTCTGGATCCTGCTCTCCGGTGTCGCCCCCGAGCTCGACGAGTGGGCCCGGTTCTTCGCCCTCGGCGCCAGCAAGCGGGCCGCCGCCGAGGCCGGCATCCCACGGGTCGTGACCGCCCGGGAGGCCGACGACCTGCTGCGCTCCGCCGAGCAGTTCGTCACGGTCGTGGAGGCCGCGCTCGGCGTGGCCCACCAACCGGCACTCGACGGCCTCGCGGCCTGACCCGGGCGCCCGGCCAGCCGGCGGCGACCGGGGCCCGGCGCGGCACGCGCACGTCTGATCCGACAGCACGACGGGGGGTAGGTCCGATGGCGGGCCGGATGGTGGTCGGTTCCGCCGCACTGGCCGGTCTGGTGCGCCCGGCGAGCGCCCAGGACCCGGCGACCGGTCACCGGCTGTTGCCGGTGGCCCCCGAGCTGACCGGGCTGCTGCCCAACCGGGGATTGCGACGGGGCAGCACGATCGCGGTCGCCACCGGCCAGCCCCGGCGCAGCGGCGGCACCTCGCTGGTCCTGGCGCTGCTCGCCGAGGCGTCCCGAGCCGGCTCGTGGTGCGCCGTGGTCGGGGTCCCGACGTTCGGGGCGGGCGCCGCCGCCGAGTTGGGCATCGCCCTGGACCGGCTCGCCCTGGTGCCCCACCCGGGCCCGGAGTGGGCCACCGTCATCGCCGCGCTGATCGACGGGGTGGACGTCGTGGTCGCCGCCGTGCCGGCGACGGTCTCCGCCTCGGTCGCCAACCGGCTGGCCGCCCGGGCCCGGCAGCGTGGCAGCGTCCTCGTCCCGTACGGGCGGTGGGACGGCGCGGACGTGACGCTCCAGGTCGTCCGGGGCGCCTGGGAGGGGCTCGGACAGGGGCGGGGCCGGCTGCGTCGCCGCGAGGTCACCGTCTCCGCGCGGGGCCGCGGGGCCGCCGCCCGCCCCAAGGAGATCAAGGTCTGGCTGCCCGGGGACGGGCTCACCCGGGTCATTCCCCGCTCCGCTCCCGCCGCCGCCGTCTCCGCCACCGGCCGGTCGACCGCCGGCCGGCTCCGCCAGGTCGGCCCGGCCGTCGCCTCCGCGCCCACCGCCCCGTCCCGTCGCGCCGCGCTCACCCTGGTCGGTCCGACGTGACCGCCGTGCTCACCCTGGTCGGTCCGACGTGACCGCCGCGCCCGTGCGGACCCTGCTGCTCTGGTGCCCGGACTGGCCGGTGCTCGCCGCGGAGATCGTCGACGGGGTGCCGGCCACCGACCCGGTCGCCGTGCTGCACGCCAACCGGGTGGTCGCCTGCTCCGAGCGGGCCCGCGCCGAGGGGGTGCGCCGGGGTCTGCGCAAACGTGAGGCCCAGGGCCGATGCCCCCAGCTCACCGCCGTCGAGTACGACCCCGGGCGGGACGCCCGGGCGTTCGAACCGGTGGTCGCCGCCGTCGAGGAACTGGTCGCCGGCGTCGAGGTGGTACGCCCCGGCGCGTGCGCGGTGGCGGCCCGGGGGCCGAGCCGCTACCTCGGGGGCGAGGAGGCGGCCGCCGAGCGGATCGTCGAGCACGTCGCCCAGGCCTGCGCGGTGGAGAGCCAGGTCGGCATCGCCGACGGGGTCTTCGCCGCCGGGCTGGCCGCCCGCGACGGACGGGTCGTTCCGCCCGGCGGGACACCGGGGTTCCTCGCCGACCTGCCGGTCGAGGCGCTCGGCCGCCCGGCCCTGGCGGACCTGCTGCGCCGGCTCGGCGTACGCACCCTGGGCGACTTCGCCGCGCTGCCCGCCGGCGACGTGCTGGCCCGGTTCGGCTTCGACGGTGCGTTGGCCCACCGGCTGGCGGCCGGGCGGGACCACCGTCCGCTCGCGGTCCGGCAACCCCCGGCCGACCTCGCGGTCACCGCCGACCACGACGAGCCGCTCGACCGGGTCGACGCGGCGGCCTTCGCCGCCCGGGCGCTGGCCGAACGGCTGCACGACCGGCTCGCCGCGTACGGGCTGGCCTGCACCCGTCTCGGCATCGAGGCGGTCACCGCGCACGGCCAGGAACTGCACCGGGTCTGGCGGCACGACGGGCTGCTCACCGCCGCGGCCATCGCCGACCGGGTGCGCTGGCAGCTCGACGGCTGGCTGTCCGGCAGCACCGGCCGGGCCGGCACCCGCCCGACCCGCCCGACGGCGGGCATCATCCGGCTGCGGCTGGTCCCGGACGGGGTGGTCGCGCAGGCCGGCCTGCAACCCGGCCTGTGGGGGGAGACCGGCGAGGAGCGGGAGCGGGCGCACCGGGCGTTGAGCCGGGTGCAGGGCATCCTCGGCCCCGAGGCGGTGGTCACCGCGGTGCTCGGCGGCGGGCGCTCGCCGGCCGACCAGGTGCGCCTGGTGCCGTGGGGCGACGAACGCCTTCCGGCCCGGCCCGTCCCGCCGCCGTGGCCGGGCCGCCTGCCGCCACCAGCGCCGGCCGTGGTGCTGCCCGACCCGCTCGCCGCGGTCGTGCACGACGCCGCCGGCACACCGGTCGAGGTCAGCGCGCGGCTCCAGGTCAGCGCCGAGCCGGCCCGGCTGACCGTGGGCGCCGCCCGGCCGGTCGAGATCGTCGGCTGGGCCGGCCCCTGGCCGGTCGACGAGCGCTGGTGGGCGCCGGCCGAGGCCCGCCGCCGGGCCCGCTTCCAGGTCTGCCTGGCCGACGGTACGGCCCTGCTGCTCGCCGTCGAGGCCGGGCGGTGGCTGGTGGAGGCGATCTATGACTGAGCGCCCGCCCACGGTCCTCGACCGGCCCCCGCCCCGCCCCCTCCGCCCTGCTCGGCCCAACGCCCTGCCGACGGGTCGCCCCGACGCCCTGCCGACGGGTCGCCCCGACGCCCTGCCGGCGGGTCGCCCCGACGCCCTGCCGGCGGGTCGCCCTGACGCCCTGCCGGCGGGTCGCCCTGACGCCCTGCCGGCGGGTCGCCCTGACGCCCTGCCGGCGGGACGGCTCGGCCGGGGTGGAGCCTTGCCGGCAGCTCGGCCTGCGCGGGTTGAACCCCTACGGGCGGCTCGGTCCGGCCGGTCCGATGCCCTGCCGGCGGGTCGGTTCGGCCGGCGTGAGGCTTCGCCAACCGGCCCGCCGACGCTGTCGAGTTGCCCCGTTGACGGGACCGCCGGACGCAGGCTCTCGGATCTTGGTGAGTTTCGGCCCCTCCAGGGGCTCAAACTCACCAAGATCTCTCCGGCTGCCCGTCCGGTGGGGCTCTGATGGGCTTCCACAACCCGAAGCTGCCCTGGTCGGAGTTGGAGCGTGTGCTCTCCGGCCGAGACGCCGGAACCGGCCGATCGGGCGCGGGCCGGCCGGGCATGGGTGCGGGGGTCTCGGGCGAGGACCGACTGGGTGCAGGCGCGACGGGCGCGGGTCGGCCGGGCATGGGTGCGGGGGCCTCGGGCGAGGAACGCCCTGGTGCGGGCGCGGGGCGGCCAGGTGCGGGCGGGACAGGCGTGGGTCGGCCGGGTGCGGGGGCGACGAGCGAGGAGCGGTCTGGTGCGGGTGTGGGCCGAGCGGGTGCGGGGCGGTCGGGGGCGGAACGAGGGGGTGCCGGCGAGCCGGGGGAGGGGCGGGCCGGGGAGGGCAGCCGGGTGCGCGACGAGCGGCACCTGCATGTGGTCGACCCGTTGGCCGTGGACGCCGACGGCGGCGACTCTCCCGCCTGGAGCCGCAGGCGGGAGCACTACCAGCCGCCCGAGGTGGCCCGCCCCGACGACGCGGTGCCGTACGCCGAGTTGCACGCGCACACCAACTTCAGCTTCCTCGACGGCGCCAGCCACCCGGAGGAACTGGCCGAGGAGGCGGCCCGGCTGGGCCTCACCGCGCTCGCCGTCACCGACCACGACGGCTTCTACGGGGTGGTGCGCTTCGCCGAGGCGGCCCGCGCGCTGCACCTGCCGACGATCTTCGGCGCCGAGCTCTCCCTGGAGCTGCCCGGCCCGCAGAACGGCGAGCCCGACCCGCTCGGGCGGCACCTGCTGCTGCTCGCCCACGGCCACGAGGGGTACGCCCGGCTCGCCTCGACCATCGCCCGCGCCCAACTGCGCGGCGGGGAGAAGGGCCGCCCGGTCTACGGCGAGCTGGAGGAGATCGCCGAGCAGTTGCGCGACCACGTGCTGGTGCTCACCGGCTGCCGCAAGGGGCACGTGCCGTCGGCGCTGCTCACCGAGGGGGTGGACGCGGCGGCCCGCGAGCTGGACCGGCTGACCGCCCTGTTCGGCGCGGAGACGGTGGCGGTGGAGCTGACCGACCACGGGCATCCGGTGGACGCCGACCGCAACGACGCGCTCGCCGAGCTGGCGGCGGCGTCCGGCCTGCCCACGGTGGCCACCAACAACGTGCACTACGCCACCCCGGGCCGGCGGCGGCTGGCCACCACCGTCGCGGCCGTCCGGGCCCGGCGCAGCCTGGACGAGATCGACGGCTGGCTGCCCGCTGCCGGCACCGCCCACCTGCGCGGCGGCGCCGAGATGGCGGCCCGGTTCGCCGCGTACCCCGGTGCGGTGGCCCGGGCCGCCGAGTTCGGCGCCGAACTCGCCTTCGACCTCCAGCTCGTCGCGCCGCGGCTGCCGGCGTACCCGGTGCCGTCCGGGCACACCGAGATGAGCTGGCTGCGCCACCTGACCCGCGCCGGCGCCCGCGAGCGCTACGGCCCGCCCGAGGCGCACCCGGGGGCGTACGCGCAGCTCGACCACGAGCTGAACATGATCGAGGCGCTGGGCTTCCCCGGCTACTTCCTGGTGGTCTACGACATCGTCACGTTCTGCCGCGAGCAGGACATCTACTGCCAGGGGCGGGGATCGGCGGCCAACTCGGCGGTCTGCTACGCGCTGCGGATCACCAACGTGGACGCCGTCCGGCACCGGCTGCTCTTCGAGCGCTTCCTCGCCCCGGAGCGCGACGGCCCGCCCGACATCGACGTGGACATCGAGTCCGACCGCCGGGAGGAGGTGATCCAGCACGTCTACGCACGCTACGGCCGGGAGCACACCGCGCAGGTGGCCAACGTCATCTCCTACCGGCCCCGCTCGGCGGTGCGGGACGTGGCCAAGGCGTTCGGGTTCTCGCCCGGTCAGCAGGACGCCTGGAGCAAGCAGATCGACCGTTGGGGCTCCGTGGCCCCGGTCGACGTGGCGGACATCCCCGAGCAGGTGGTCGCGTACGCCAACGAGTTGCAGACGTTCCCCCGGCACCTGGGCATCCACTCCGGCGGCATGGTGATCTGCGATCGGCCGGTGATCGAGGTGTGTCCGGTGGAGTGGGGGCGGATGCCGGGCCGCAGCGTGCTCCAGTGGGACAAGGACGACTGCGCCGCCGTCGGCCTGGTCAAGTTCGACCTGCTCGGGCTCGGCATGCTCTCCGCGCTGCACTACGGCTACGACATGATCGGGATGAGCCTGGACCTCGGGGACATGACGCTGGACGATCCCGAGGTCTACGACATGCTCTGCCGGGCCGACTCGGTCGGGGTGTTCCAGGTGGAGAGCCGCGCCCAGATGGCCACCCTGCCCCGGTTGAAGCCCCGCGAGTTCTACGACCTGGTGGTCGAGGTGGCGCTGATCCGGCCCGGCCCGATCCAGGGTGGCTCGGTGCACCCGTACATCCGGCGCAAGAACGGCCAGGAGCCGGTGACCTACCCGCACCCGCTGATGCGCAACGCGCTGGAGAAGACCCTCGGCGTGCCGCTGTTCCAGGAACAGCTGATGCAGCTCGCCATCGACCTGGCCGGCTTCGACGCGGCGGGGGCCGACCAGCTGCGCCGGGCGATGGGCGCGAAGCGTTCGGCGGAGCGGATGGCCCGCATCGCCGACCGGCTCTACGCGGGCATGGCGGAGCGGGGCATCACCGGCGAGCTGGCCGACGACGTCTACCGCAAGCTCTCCGCGTTCGCCAGCTACGGCTTCCCGGAGAGCCACGCGATGAGCTTCGCCTACCTGGTCTACGCCAGCTCCTGGCTCAAGCGCTACCACCCGGGGCCGTTCCTGGCCGCGCTGCTCAACGCCCAGCCGATGGGCTTCTACTCGCCGCAGACGCTTGTCGACGACGCCCGCCGGCACGGGGTGGAGGTGCGCCGGCCGGACATCAACGCCAGCGGCGCCCTGGCGGTGCTGGAGTCCACCCCGCAGACCCGGTGGGGCAGCGCGCCGGGGGAGCCGCCGCACGCCTGGGGGTTGAACGGGCCCGCCGTCCGGCTCGGGCTCTCCGGCGTGCGTACCCTCGGCGACGGGGTGGCCGAGCGGATCGAGGCGGAGCGGGCGGCGCGCGGGCCGTACCGCGACATGCCGGACCTGGCCCGGCGCGTGGGTCTCACCGCCGCGCAGCTGGAGGCGCTGGCCACCGCGGACGCCTTCGCCTGTTTCGGGCTGTCCCGGCGGCAGGCCCTCTGGGCCGCCGGCGCGGCGGCCCAGGACCGGCCGGGCCGGCTGCCGGGCACGGTGACCGGCGCGACCGCGCCGACCCTGCCCGGGATGGAGGCGGTGGAACGACTGGTCGCCGACGTCTGGGCGACCGGGTTGTCGCCGGAGAGCCACCCGGCGAGCTTCATCCGCCCCCGGCTCGACGCGCTCGGCGCGGTGCCGATCGCCCGGCTCGGCAGGGTGGAGCCGGGGCGGCGCATCCGGGTCGGCGGGATCGTCACCCACCGGCAGCGGCCGGCGACCGCCGGCGGGGTCACCTTCCTCAACCTGGAGGACGAGACGGGGATGCTCAACGTCACCTGCTCCCCGGGCCTGTGGCAGCGCTACCGGCGGGTGGCCCGCACGAGCGCCGCGCTGGTGGTGCGGGGGCGGCTGCAACGGCACGAGGGGGTGATCAACCTCACCGCCGACCGGCTGGACGCGATCGAGCCCCCGGTCAGTCCGCCCTCGCGCGACTTCCGCTGACGGCAGTGATCCACATTACGGTTTTCCGGGCCGGATGGAGGGACACTCCAGCTCGCGTGGGCAGAGTGGCCCGCGCGAGCACGAGGGGGACGAACGATCATGGGAAACAACGACCGTAGCAGTGGGGTGGCGAACTCCCGGCGGACCCGGCTCGGCGCCGGTTGGACCCCGAGCCACCACACGGAGCCGCGCGAGTACGAGATCGTCGAGGGCCCGGTGGCCAACGCCCTGCGGTCGCGGGCCGAGGACGACGCCGCAGCCGGCGAGTCCTGACCTCCCACCCGGAGTCGGCCGGGCCGCCACAGGTGCGGCGCGGTGCGGCTGGACCGGGTGACTAGGCTCGACCGGGTGGAGCAGACCCCAGGCCGGCTCGCCGGGCCGCCGCTGACCCCCCGTACCGCCGTGATCTGGTCGGTGCTGCGCGCCGAGCTGGAGCGCCGCGCCGGCACCGCGCTGACCGTGCTCGACGTCGGCGGCGGCACGGGCGGCTTCGCCGTGCCGCTGGCTCAGGCCGGGCACCGGGTCACCGTGGTCGACGCCAGTCCCGACGCGCTCGCCGCACTGACCCGCCGGGCGGCGGAGGCCGGCGTGGCCGAGCGGGTCCGCGCCGTGCAGGGCGACGGCGACGCGCTCGCCGGCCTGGTCGAGCCGGGCAGCGCCGACCTGGTGCTCTGCCACGCCGTGCTGGAGGTCGTCGACGATCCGGCGGCGGTGGTGGCGGCGTTGGCCGCCGCGCTGCGACCGGGCGGCGCCGCGAGCGTGCTCGTCGCCGGCCGGGCCGCCGCCGTGCTCGGCCGGGCCATGAACGGGCACCTGGACGTCGCCGCCGCGCTGGCCGCCGATCCGGCCGGCACCGCCGGCACCCGGGACACCCTGCGCCGGCGCTACGACGCCGACGGCGCCGCCGCGCTGCTCACCGCCGCCGGGCTCGTGGTCGAGCAGATCCACGGCGTACGCGTGCTCGCCGACCTGCTCCCCGCCGCCGTCGCCGACGGCCAGCCCGCCGCCCTGGTCGAGTTGGAGCGGGCGCTCGCCGCGCGGGCGCCCTGGCGGGACCTCGCCGCCCAGCTGCACCTGTTCGCCCGCCGCCCGTGACCGACCCACTGGAGATCGTCGGGCCGCGCTACGGCGACGCCAGCCTCGCCGACGTCCTGCCATCCGCGCTCGCCGTGCTCGACGTGCCCGGCGCCACCGACCCGCTCGGGCTGCGGGCCGCGCTGCCCGGGGTACGCCGGATCGCGGTGCTGCTCGTCGACGGCCTCGGCTGGCACCAGATCCCGACCGCCGCCCCGTACGCGCCGACCCTGGTGGGGCTCGCCGCCACCGTAGGAAGGCCGCTGACCTCCGGCTTTCCGTCGACCACGCCGACCAGCCTGGTGACGCTGGGCACCGGCGCCGCCCCCGGCGCGCACGGCGTGCTCGGGTTCACGGTGCGGGTGCCGGGGACCGACCGGGTGCTCAACCACGTCGAGTGGGCGGCCGATCCGGCGCCGCTGCGCTGGCAGCCGGTGCGTACCCAGCTGGAACGGGCCAGCGCCGCCGGGGTCGCGGTGACCGTGGTGAGCCGGCCGGAGTTCGGCGGCAGCGGGCTGACGCTGGCCGCCAACCGGGGCGGCGACTACCGCGGCGCGTCCGGCGTCGACGCGCTCGCCGAACGGATGCTCGCCGCCCTCGCCGCCGGAGCGGGGCCCACGCTGGTCTCCGGCTACCACCCCGACCTGGACCGGCACGGCCACCTCACGGGCGTCGACTCGGCGCCCTGGCGGATCGCCGCGGCCGAGGTGGACCGGCTGCTGGCCCGGCTCGTCGACGGGCTGCCGCCCGACGCGGCGCTGCTGGTCACGGCCGACCACGGCCAGCTCGACGTGCCGGCCGAAGACCGCTTCGACCTGGACACCGACCCCCGGCTGCGCGCCGGGCTGGAAGTGGTCGCCGGGGAGCCGCGGGTCCGCTACCTGCACGTCACCCCCGGCGCCGTGGACGACGTGGTGGCCGCCTGGTCGGCGGTGCTCGGCGACGCGGCCCGGGTGCGTACCCGCGACGAGGTGGTGGCCGCCGGCTGGTTCGGTCCGGTGGCGGAGGAACACCTGGCGCGCATCGGCGACGTGGTGGTGATCTGCAACGGCACGTACGCGGTGACCGCCTCCCGCTCCGAGCCGCCGGCGGTCTCCCGGCTGGTGGCGTACCACGGGGCGGACACGGCGGCCGAGATGACGATCCCGCTGCTGGTCGTACGGGGCTGACCGCGTCGGCCCGTCGCGCGGGGATGTCGCAGGTCCGGGCTAGCCTGCGGGGATGGGCCGCAGCCAGTCGTTGCCCCGGGGCGGCGATCCCCGGTTCGGGCCGGACGCCGACGATTCCGGCTGCCCGATCCTGCACGTCGACATGGACGCCTTCTTCGCCTCGGTCGAGGTCCGCCGCCGGCCGGAGCTGCGGGGTCGCCCCGTCGTGGTCGGCGGGACCGGCCCGCGCGGGGTGGTGAGCTCCGCCAGCTACGAGGCCCGGCGCTACGGCGTACGCAGCGCCATGCCCACCGCCCGGGCCCGGGCGCTCTGCCCGCACGCGGTCTACCTGCCGCCGGACTTCACGCAGTACTCGGCGGCCTCCGCCGCGGTGATGCAGATCTTCCGGGACGTCACCCCCCTGGTCGAGCCGCTCTCGTTGGACGAGGCGTTCCTCGACGTGGCCGGCGCCCGGCGGCTCTTCGGCCCGCCGGCCGCCATCGCCCGGCGCATCCGCGAGCGGGTCGCGGGGGAGCAGAGGCTGAGCTGTTCCGTCGGCGTCGCGCCGAGCAAGTTCGTGGCCAAGCTCGGTTCGACCCGCGCCAAGCCCGACGGCCTGCTCGTCGTCCCGGCCACCCGGGTGCTCGACTTCCTGCACCCGCTGCCGGTGTCGGCGCTGTGGGGAGTGGGGGAGCGGTCCACCGAGACGCTGCGGCGGCTGGGCCTGGCCACGATCGGCGATCTCGCCGAGGCCCCGGTCGGCATGCTGCGCAAGGCGCTCGGCGAGGCGTCCGCCGCCCACCTGCACGAGCTGGCCTGGGGGCGCGACCCCCGCCGGGTCACGCCCGAGCAGGCGGAGAAGTCGATCGGCGCCGAGGTGACCTTCGACGTGGACGTCACCGACCCGCTGGAGATCCGCCGGGCGCTGCTCGCCCTCGCCGAGAAGGTCGGCATCCGGCTGCGCCGGGCGGGGCAGGTCGGGCGCACCGTGTCGCTCAAGGTGCGACTGACCGATTTCCGCACCGTCAGCCGCTCCCGCACGGCGGGCGTGCCGACCGACGTCGCCAGGGAGATCTTCGACACCGTCTGGGCGCTCTACACCGCGCTCGACCCGGGTGAGCCCGTCCGTCTGGTCGGCGTACGGGTCGAGGGGCTCGCCGCCGCGCGGGAGACCCCGCGGCAGCTCACCCTCGGCGCGCCCGAGCGGGGCTGGCGGGAGGCGGAGGCCGCAGCCGACGCCGCCGCTGCCCGTTTCGGGCGGTCCGTCATAGGTCCGGCCAGTCTGCTCGGGGTCCGCGAGGGGCGACGAAATGAAAATCCACCCCGGCCGTAGGTCGTCCCGCTTTCCGACGCGCGAGGGCCCTCGTAGACTTGCGGGTAAGCAGCCGGTTGGCTGCCACGGTCTGTCGGCCCGACCGGGCCGACCAACGTGACCGGGGAGGAGTGCCGTGCCGCTCTCGGAGCACGAGCAGCGGCTGTTCGAGCAGATCGAGCGGTCGCTTGCCGAGGACCCCAAATTCGCCTCGGCCGTGCGCGCCAGCGATCCGCGCTTCCACGCGCGGCGTCGCCTGCTCGTCGCTGCCGGCGTGATCATCGCTGGGCTGGCCCTGTTGGTCTATGGCGCGGTGATCAAGCTTCCGCCGCTGGCAGTGGCGGGTTTCGTCGTCATGCTGGCCTCGGCCGCGTTCGCGGTGCAGTCGCACCGTCGGGGGCAGTCACCGGACCTGCACGTCGTGGGCGGGACGACCAGCCGTCGTCGCCCCCGCGGCCGGTCGGGTCGTCGGCCCTCGATCCTGGATCGGATGGAGGACCGGTGGCGGCAGCGCCCGGAGGGGCACCGCTGAGCCCGGCCCGCCCCTGAGGCGGGCCGCGCGACAAACAGTCGGCCGCCGGGACGCCCGGCGGCCAGCGACGACTCCGCACGCCCCGGGGGGCGTGCATCCTCCGCATCATCTCCCCGATGTCCGGCATCCGGCCGGCCACGTCCGCCCTGAGCCCGGTCGGCCCTCACGGCCGTGACCGCCGGTCGGCCCTGGCGGCCCGACAGCCCGGCACCCGGCACCCGGCATAGCGGACCTGGAGAACCTGGAACGCTCGCCGACCGAGGCCCGTGCCGCGACGGCAGCCCCGCGAACGCGACGGGCCGGCGGGGGCGGGTGCCCCTACCGGCCCGTTCGGCTGTCGGTCAGCGGGCCATGCGGCCGGCCAGCAGACGACGCGGGCTCCAGCGCAGCAACCGGTGCCGGACCCGACCGCCCGCCGCCACCAGCCGGGACGACGCCTCGGCCGTGCCCGTGCGCCAGCGCAGCAGCACCGACGGCGGCAGCACCGCCGCCACCAGGCGGGTACGCCGGTCGGTCTGTGCGGCGAGCGCGGCGCGTACGGTGCGCAGGGCCGGCAGGAGTTGCTCGCCGGTCAGCGGATCGCGGGCGTAGCGGGCGCGTTCCTCGGCGCGGCCGAGCAGGCGTACGGCCGTGGTCGCCCCCGCGTCGGCGGTGAGCGCCTCCCGGGACAGCCGGTCGGCGGTCGCCCGGGGGGTCTCCGTCCGGTCCACCCGGACCCGGTAGTCCACGAGCGTGTCCAGCAGTTCGTCCCAGGCGGCGTGCGCGTCCGCCCGCGCCCGCTCCGCGTCCGCCACCACCACCATGCGTCGCCCGTCGGCGGGCGCGTCGCCGGCGGCCCCGGGGCGCACCGCCGCCGCGGCCGGCTTCGCCGGGGCGCTGCGCTTGCGGCGCAGGGCCGTGCGGCGCAGCGCCGGCAGGGCGAGCAGAGCGAGCAGGGCCAGCACCGCCGCGGCGGCGTACCAGGGCCAGACCGGAGCCTGGTCGGTCGGGGCCGTGCCGTCGATGGCCAGGCCGGAGTCGATGTCCTCCTCGGGGCCCTCCGGCCCCGCCGGGCCGGCCGACGGGTCGACGTCGCCGGGGGCACTCGTCGGGCCCGCGGTCGGCGTCTCCGCCTCCGGGGCGTCGATGTCCGGCGCCCAGGCCGACCGGGTCGAGCCCTGCACGCCGTACGCCGGGGTGGGGTCGAAGGGCACCCAACCGATCTCGTTGAAGTAGACCTCCGTCCAGGCGTGCAGGTTCCGGTTGGTCAGCGTGTACGTGCCGTTGCCGGAGTTGCTGCCGTTGGCGAAGCCGAACGCCACCCGGGCCGGTACGCCGGCGGCCCGGACCAACCACGTCATCGCGGCGGCGTACTGCTGGCAGAAGCCGACCTTGTTGTCGAGGAAGTCGACGATCTCCCGCCCGCTGGTGCCGCCCTTGGTGCTGAGCGAGTAGGTGAAGCCGTTGTCCGCGGAGAAGTGGTCGTAGATCGCGCGGACCTTGTCGTACTCGGTGTCCTTGCCCCGTACCAGGGTGGAGACCAGCTCCTCGACCTCGGGCACCGGCGGCGGCGCGGGATGCAGGCGCCGCACGGCGTGGTCGGCCGGCAGCGGCGACGACCGGCGCAGGGCCGCCGGCGTGTAGGTCGAGCGCACGTACTCGAACGCGTAGCGCTTGTCGCGCGAGTTGTCCCGGTGGGAGAAGACCACCTGGAGGCTCGGGTCGTACGCCCAGTTGCCGTTGAGGCCCTCGGAGCGCACCGGTTCGGTGTAGACCGGCAGCAGCGGCATGTTGAGGGTCTTCGTCACCTCGACCGTGGCCTGGTACGTCCGCTGCTCGACGCCCCGCGCG
Source organism: Micromonospora sp. DT62 (assembly GCF_049847285.1). Taxonomy (NCBI): domain Bacteria; kingdom Bacillati; phylum Actinomycetota; class Actinomycetes; order Micromonosporales; family Micromonosporaceae; genus Micromonospora; species Micromonospora sp. DT62. The sequence continues at coordinate 180,718 of NZ_JBNCOB010000005.1, read as the reverse complement.
GACGGCGCCGGCAGGTCGTCGACGGGCCGGCCCGTGGGGGTGCCCTCGCGGAAGCCGTTCGGTGTGAGCTTGTCGGCCACGCCGAAGCGCAGGTAGAAGGGGCGGGGCTCGTTCGTGGTGACCTTGACCAGGTCGGCGACCTCGGACTGGTTGAGCTGCCCGCTCAACGCCGCGAACAGGTCGATCCGGCCGTTGCCGCCCTGCCCGGAGCGCCCGTTGCCGTTGCCGTTGCCCGAACCGGCCAGCGTGTCCAGCAGCCCGCCCGTCATCCCCGGCACGGCCAGCGGCAGCACCACGGCCAGGACCACACCAACCGCCGCCAGCCGCCGGCCGGCGGCGGCCAGGGGCGAGGCCTCCCAGACGTCGACGTCCCGCCCGTCGCCGGTGAACCGCCGGCCGAACCGGCGGACCCGGTCGACGTTGTCGGTCACCAGCAGCCACAGGAACCCGGCGGCACCGACGACGAACGGCACCGCCGGGACGCTGTCCACGTAGACCGCGACGGGCACCGAGTAGATCGCCAGCATCGGCAGGCCGGCCAGCGCCGGCCGGCGCAGCCCGACGGTGAGCACGTCGACCACCACGGCCACCCCGCCGATCCCGAGCACCGTGACGAACAGCAGCGGGTCGGTGTCGGGGACCTTGACGCCGTACGAGCGCATGTCCTCCAGCGAGCCGTCGAGCAGCTCGCCGAAGTGCGTGAAGGTCGACGGGGTGGGCACGATGCCCAGCAGTTCGGTGCCGCCGGGGAAGAGCCAGGTCAGGGCCAGCGTCAGGCCGGCCAGCATGCCCAGCGCCTGGCCCCAGAGCGGAACCCGCGCCAGCCGGGCGAGCGCGGCCACGGCGGCGACCACGGCCACCGCGATCGTCGCCTGGATCAGCCACGTCCAGCGTTCGAAGATGGCCGACAGCGGCGCGGCGGCGAGCAGCGTCGCCGCGGCGGCCACGAAGCCCAGGTTCCGGTGGGCGATCATGAGGGGACCCTTCCGTTCATCGCATGCCGCCGGCCACCGTCTCGGCCATGGCCGCCCGCAGCGCGAAGCCCTGCGAGCCGCGGGCCGCCTGCGGCCACAGCGCGGGCAACTGCGTGCCGTGGTCGACGCCGATGACCCGCCAGCCGCTCTGCAACATGGCCAGCGCGGCGGCGCCGTGGGCGTGGTCGGCCTCGGCCCGGGCCTTGGCGGGCAGGTTGAGCCAGGTGGAGCTGTCGAGCAGGAAACCGACGCAGGTGGCGCCGTTGCCCCGCAGCCCGGCCAGCAGCTCGGCCTCGGCCGTGCTCACCGAGCCGAAGAGGCCGATGATCAGGCCGCCGTCCGCCCGTTGCCGGACCCGCTGCACCAGGGTGGTGAGCTCGCCGTTCTTGTCGAGCCGGACCTCGGCGAGGTGGTCGAGGAGCACCCCGTCGCCGGCCGCCTCGGACGCGTCCACGTCCGCGCCGGAACCGGTGACCAGGCGCAGCTTGTAGCCGGCCTGCCGCAGGTGCACCGCGATGCTGGCCGCGGCGGAGACCGCCCACTCGAAGGAGGCCGTCGGCCCGTCGCCGCGGTGGCCGTACGCGCGGGTGTCCAGCACGACGGTGGCCCGGCTCTCCCAGGGCTGCTCCTCCCGGCGCACCATCAGCTCGCCGGTGCGCGCGGTGGACTTCCAGTGCACCCGGCGCAGGTCGTCGCCCATCCGGTACTCCCGGGTGGCGGCGTCGTCCTCGCCGTGCACCGCCACCGAGCGGGCCCGGCTGTCGCCGCTGCCGGCGTACTCGCCGGGCAGGCGCACCGAGGGCAGCGGCGTGACCTGCGGGACGACGGTCAGATGATCGGTGCTCGGGAAGGCGCGGCTCAGCTCGCACAACCCGAACGGGTCGGTCATCCGGACCACCAGCGGGCCCACCTCGTAGCGGCCACGCACGTCGGCGCGCACGGTGTAGGCCACCGAGCTGGCCTGGTGGGCGCCGAGCCGCTCCAGCACCACCCGGGGCCGGCTGCCCAGCGCGTACGGCAGCCGGTCCTCCAGCAGCAGGGTGCCGGTGGGCAGGCGGGACATGTTCTGCAACCGCAGCACCACCCGGGAGCTGGCCCCGACGGGCACCCGGTGCGGGTCCAGCGACCGGTTGCAGGCCAACTTGTAGCGGCTGCGCCCGACGTAGGCCGCGGCGAGCAGCGGCAGGACGGCCAGCAGCACGGCCACCCGGAGCAGGTCCTTCTCGCCGAGGATGCCGGCCGAGACCGCCGCCGCGACCGCGGCCGCCAGGAACGAACGGCCGCGGGTGGTCAGCCCGCGCAGCCCGTCGCGCACGTCACCGCCTCCGCGGCTCGTACGTGGCTCGGCCGTTGCCCTCGCCAGTGGGGCGGGTGTCGTACGGGGAGCGCCCGCGGTCGTGCGGCAGCGGCAGCCGGTGCACCAGCTCGGAGACGATCGCGTCGGTCGTACGCCGGGCGAGCTGGGCGTCGGCGGTCGGGATGATCCGGTGCGCGAGCACCGGCACGGCCAGCACCTGGAGGTCGTCGGGCAGGACGTAGTCGCGCCCCTCCAGGGCGGCCACCGCGCGGGCGGTGCGCAGCAACTGGAGGGTCGCCCGCGGGGAGGCACCCAGCCGCAGGTCGGAGGCCTCGCGGGTGGCGGTGACCAGGTCGATCGCGTACTGCTTGACGGCGTCGGCGACGTGCACCTGCCGGACGTGGCCGATCAGCTGCCGCACGGTGTTGGCGTCGGCGACCGGACGCAGCTCGTCCAGCGGGTCCGTCGCGCCGTGCCCGTCGAGCATCGCCAGCTCGGCGCTCGGGTCCGGGTAGCCCATCGCGATGCGGGCGGTGAACCGGTCGCGCTGCGCCTCGGGGAGGGGATAGGTGCCCTCCATCTCGATCGGGTTCTGGGTCGCGACGACCATGAACGGCGTCTGGAGGTGGTAGGTGACGCCGTCGACGGTGACCTGGCGCTCCTCCATGCACTCCAGCAGCGCCGACTGCGTCTTCGGCGAGGCGCGGTTGATCTCGTCGCCGACGACCAGGTTGGCGAAGACCGCACCGGGGCGGAACTCGAAGTCGTGCGTCTCCTGGTTGTAGACGCTGACCCCCGTGACGTCGCTGGGCAGCAGGTCGGGGGTGAACTGGATCCGGCGCACGGAGCAGTCGATCGACCGGGCCATTGCCTTGGCGAGCTTGGTCTTGCCGACCCCGGGCACGTCCTCGATGAGCAGGTGGCCCTCGGCGAGCAGGACGGCCAGGGCGAGCCGCACGGTGGCGGTCTTGCCCTCGATGACCTGCTCGATGTTCGACACGATGGCTTCGCTGGCGGCACGGAACTCGTCGTGCGGCAACACGCCGCCCACCTCGTCCCTGGTCTGTTGTGTCACGGGCCTCCTCCTCGTCGCCGGACGGCAGCTCTGTATAGAGCACCTGGACCCGCCGTAGGGTTCGCGACGCCGAGCCTCGTCTGCCGCAGAAATCTCACTGGTCTCTCAGGCTAACCATGTTTGTCGCCGCCGCCGACCCCCGCAGGTAGACGGTCGGTTACGCACCGAACATTCGCCGGGTCGGGGGATCGGCCCGTCGCTCTCGGTGCCGGCGATGATCACGAAGGGCTGCCGCGGCGTGTACGTCCGGGGTCGCCGTCCCGACCCGTGGCGGCGGGCGACGTGCGGGACCGGACGGCGGGGTACACTCCCGGGCATGGCCGGATTCTTCCTGCTTCTTACCGGGCCGTGCTGATGCGCTGACGCGCGACAGCACGGCGGCCCCTCCTGCGCGAGGGGCTTTTTTGTGCCCTCCGCCGGACGCCCCGGCGATCGGCACCCGGCACCGGCGCCGGCCCTCGGGCGGCGCGGCGCCGGCGGCGGACAGACCCGAGCCAGACCGACATGACCGCGCCGAGCGAGGTCAGCACCCAGCCCGGCCGTGGCGTGGCCGGCGGCGACGAGCGAAGCGAGGAGACGCCATGAGTGAGGCAGCACCGGCCGACATTCCCCCGTTCCGGTACACCGCGGCCCTGGCCGAGGAGATCGAACAGCGCTGGCAGGACGCCTGGGCGCGGGAGGGGACGTTCCACGCCCCGAACCCGACCGGCCCGCTGGCCGACCCCGGTCATCCGCGCGCCGGGGCGGAGAAGCTGTACGTCCTGGACATGTTCCCGTACCCGTCGGGCGCGGGGCTGCACGTCGGCCACCCCCTGGGCTACATCGGCACCGACTGCTTCGCCCGCTACCAGCGGATGGCGGGGCGCAACGTGCTGCACGCCATGGGCTTCGACGCGTTCGGCCTGCCCGCCGAGCAGTACGCGGTGCAGACCGGCACCCACCCCCGGACCACGACCGTGGCCAACATCGAGCGCTACAAGGCGCAGCTGCGCCGGCTGGGTCTGGCCCACGACGAGCGCCGCTCGGTGGCCACCATCGACACCGATTTCTACCGGTGGACGCAGTGGATCTTCCTGCAGGTCTTCAACTCCTGGTACGACACCGGGGCGAAGCGGGCCCGCCCGATCGCCGAGCTGATCGCCGAGTTCGAGGGCGGCAACCGGCCCACGCCCGACGGGCGGCCGTGGGCGGAGCTGTCCGTCGCCGAGCGCCGGGCCGTCGTCGACGACCACCGGCTGGCGTACGTCTCGCAGGCGCCGGTCAACTGGTGCCCGGGGCTGGGCACCGTGCTGGCCAACGAGGAGGTCACCGCCGACGGCCGCTCCGAGCGCGGCAACTTCCCGGTCTTCAAGCGCAACCTGAAGCAGTGGATGATGCGGATCACCGCGTACGGCGACCGGCTGCTGGACGACCTGGACACGCTGGACTGGCCCGAGCCGATCAAGCTGATGCAGCGCAACTGGATCGGCCGCTCCACGGGCGCGCACATCGACTTCCCGACCACCGTCGCGCCGGTCCGGGTGTTCACCACCCGGCCGGACACCGTCTTCGGCGCCACCTACATGGTGCTGGCCCCCGAGCACGAGCTGGTCGACGCGCTGGCGCCGGCGGCCTGGCCCGAGGGGACGAAGGACGCGTGGACCGGCGGGCACGCCAACCCGCGCGCGGCCGTGGAGGCGTACCGCAAGGCGGCGGCGGCCAAGACCGACGTCGAGCGGCAGGCCGACACGAAGGAGAAGACCGGCGTCTTCGTCGGGGCGTACGCCACGAACCCGGTCACCGGGGGGCAGGTCCCGGTCTTCGTCGCCGACTACGTGCTGGCCGGCTACGGCACCGGCGCGATCATGGCGGTGCCCGGCCAGGACGAGCGGGACTGGGCGTTCGCCGAGGTCTTCGAGCTGCCGATCGTGCGTACCGTGCAGCCGGCGGAGGGCTTCGACGGCAAGGCGTACACCGGGGACGGCCCGGCGATCAACAGTGCCGCGCCCGAGCGCGGCCTGGACCTGAACGGCCTGGGGGTGGCCGAGGCGAAGGCCCGGATCATCGAGTGGCTGGAGGCCAACGGCCACGGCGCGGGCGCGGTGACCTACCGGCTGCGCGACTGGCTGTTCTCCCGGCAGCGTTACTGGGGCGAGCCGTTCCCCATCGTGTACGACGAGACCGGGGCCACCATCGCCCTGCCGGAGGAGATGCTGCCGGTCGAGCTGCCCGAGGTGGACGACTTCTCGCCGCGCACGTTCGACCCGGAGGACGCCGGCAGCAACCCGGAGACCCCGCTGTCGCGCCGGCGCGACTGGGTCGAGGTGGAGCTGGACCTGGGCGACGGCCCGAAGCGCTACACCCGCGAGACCAACGTGATGCCGCAGTGGGCCGGCTCGTGCTGGTACGAGCTGCGCTACCTGGACCCGACGAACTCCGAGCGCTTCGTCGACGCGGAGAACGAGGCGTACTGGATGGGGCCGCGCGGCGAGGGCGACTGCGGCGGCACCGACCTGTACGTCGGCGGCGCCGAGCACGCCGTGCTGCACCTGCTGTACGCGCGGTTCTGGCACAAGGTGCTGTACGACCTGGGGCACGTCTCGTCGTTCGAGCCGTTCCGCAAGCTGTTCAACCAGGGCTACATCCAGGCGTACGCGTACACCGACGCACGGGGCACCTACGTGCCGGCCGAGGAGGTCACCGAGCGCGACGGGGGCTTCTACCTGGGCGACACCCAGGTCAACCGCGAGTACGGCAAGATGGGCAAGTCCCTGAGGAACGTGGTCACGCCGGACGAGATGTGCGCCGCGTACGGGGCGGACACGTTCCGCGTCTACGAGATGTCGATGGGTCCGCTGGAGGTGTCCCGTCCGTGGGAGACCCGGGCGGTCGTCGGGTCGTACCGGTTCCTGCAGCGGGTCTGGCGGGCGGTCGTCGACGAGCAGACCGGCGCGCTGCGGGTCACCGACGAGCCCGCCGACGAGGCGACCCGGCGGCTGCTGCACAAGACCGTCGACGGGGTCCGCGGCGACATGGAGGCGATCCGGTTCAACACCGCGATCGCCAAGCTGATCGAGCTGACCAACGGGCTGACCCGGCTGGCGGAGACCCCGCGCGAGGTGGCCGAGCCGCTGGTGCTGATGCTGGCGCCGTTCGCCCCGCACGTCGCCGAGGAGCTGTGGCGCCGGCTGGGGCACGACACCTCCCTGACGTACGCGGACTTCCCGACCGCCGACCCGGCGCTGCTGGTGGCCGAGACGGTGACGTACCCGGTGCAGATCAACGGCAAGGTGCGGGGCCGCGTCGAGGTCCCCGCCGACGCGTCCGAGGAGACCGTCCGCGCGGCGGCCCTGGAGGCGGTCTCCGGCCCCCTGGCCGGCAAGGAACCCCGCAAGGTCATCGTGATCAAGGGCCGCATGGTCTCCGTGGTGGCCTGACCCACGCCGTGGCGCCGTCGATCATGCAGTTGTGGTGAGGGACGAAGTCCCCGGGTCGGGATGGATCGACCGCCACGACTGCATGATCGACGCGCCGGGTCAGGCCGGCTCGGGTCGGGGCCTGGGCTGGGTCAGGGGTCGCGGCGGTGGGTCAGGGTGACCGCCGCCAGGGTGGCGGCCGCGGACCAGGCGGCCAGGGTCAGCCAGGAGCCGGCGACGGTGGCCGGGTACGGGTCGCGGTTGATGATGTCGGGATGCACCTCGATCAGTCGTAGCCACGCGGTGAGGGGCAGGGCGTTGTACGCCTCGGCGATCCACCGGTGCTCGTCGCTGTCCACCGTCATCGGCACCAGCACGAGCACCGCCGTCGCGGCGGCCACCGCCCCGGCGGCGTGCCGGGTGAGCGCGCCCAGACCCATCCCGACCAGCGCGCACACGGGCACGAGCACGGCGCTCGCCACGACGGCGCGCAGCACCCCCGGCTCGCCGATCGACCAGCCGGCGCCCCGGTCGGCGAGGATCGCCTGGGACACCCAGAACGACGTCGCCGCGGTGACCGCGCCGAAGACGAGCATGACCCCGGCCAGTACGGCGGCCTTCGCCGCGACCAGCGCGCGGCGGGCCGGGACGGCGGCGAACGTGGCCCGGATCAGCCCGCTCTGGTGCTCGCCGACGATGGTCAGGGCGCCGATGGTGGCCGAGACGAGGATCAGCAGCAGGTAGCCGACCTCGGGGAAGGCGTCGCGCACCGGCCCGTACAGGCGGAACATCTCCCGCCGCCCCTGCGGGTACGTCGGCCAGTTCCGGTGGTCGGCGAGGCTGGCGTTGACGCTGACCCCGACCACGAACAGGAAGACCAGCGGCAGCGTCCAGCGGGTCGAGCGTAGCGACCACAGCTTGATCCACTCGGCGGCCAGCAGGTCGCGGAAACGGGCCGGAACGTCGGTCATGGTCGGTCGGCGGGTCGGCGCGATCACGGCGGTCATCGGGTCCCCTCCCCGGCGAGATACTCGACGCTGTCGGCGGTGAGTGCCATGAAGGCCTCCTCCAGCGAGGCGGTACGGGCGGTCAGCTCGTGCAGCCCGACGCGATGGGCGAGCGCGAGGTCGCCGATCCGCGCGGCCGTCAGGCCGGTCACGACGAGCGCCCCGGCGTCGTCCGGGCGGACGTGCGCGCCCTCGGCCGTGAGCACGGCGGACAGGGTCGCCGGGTCGGGCGTACGGACGGTCACGTCGGCCCGGGCGCTCCGGGCAGCGAACTCGGCGAGGCCCTGCTCGGCGATCAGCCGGCCCCGGCCGATCACCACGAGCCGGTCGACGCAGTTCTGCATCTCGCTCATCAGGTGGCTGGAGACGAAGACCGTGCGCCCCTCGGCCGCCAGCCGCCGGAACAGGTCCCGTACCCAGCGCACCCCCTCCGGGTCGAGGCCGTTGAACGGCTCGTCGAAGAGCAGGACGGGCGGGTCCCCGAGCAGCGCGGCGGCGATCCCGAGCCGCTGCCGCATGCCGAGCGAGAAGCCCCCGATGCGCCGCCGGGCGACGGCGGCCAGGCCCACTTCCCGCAGCACCTCGTCGACCCGGGCGCGCGCGATGCCGTTGCTGCGGGCCAGGGCCGACAGGTGCGCGACGGCGCTGCGCCCGCCGTGCACGTCCCCGGCGTCGAGCAACGCGCCGGCGTGGCGCAGCCCGCGTGGCCGGTCGGCGAAGCGGACCCCGTCCACCGTGACGGTGCCGCTGGTCGGCGCGGTGAGCCCGATGATCATCCGCAGCGTGGTGGACTTGCCGGCTCCGTTGGGGCCCAGGAACCCGGTCACGTGGCCGGGGCGCACGGTCAGGGTGAGGTCGTCGACGGCCGTCGTGCGGCCGTACCGTCTCGTCAGGGACTGAAGTTCGATCACCTGCCCCACGCTGCCGGGCGGCGGCCGGCGCAGCGTCGCCCCGGCGGCCACAACCGGTGGCAGGGCGTCAGCCCCGGGGCGTACGCCCGCGGGCCGATGCCCGGGCGGCGGCGGGCTGGCTACGGTGGGCGCATGGACGTCACCGTGCCGTTGTCGCGCCGCGCCTCGTCGCTGGCGGGGGCGGCCCTGCCCTGGGTCGGCGTCGCGCTGCTGCCGGTCGCCGTGGTCCTGGCCCCGGTCGTGGCGTCGAGCAGGGCGGGCGTCGGGTTCGGCGACTGGTGGTTTCCCGAGCGCTACCTGGTGCCGCTGCTGGCCGTGGCGCCGCCCGCCGGCCTGCTGCGGCGCCGTCCGGTGCTGGCCCTGGCCCTGATGCTCGTCGCAGCGTGTGTGGTCACCGCCGCCGTCAACGTTCCGGAGGACGGCTACCTGACCGACATCTGGTACGTGCAGTTCCTGGCGATCGACCTGGTGGTGGGGCTGATCGCGGCGAGGAGGTCCCGCCGGGTCTCGGTGCCGGTGGCCGTCGGGGCGCTCGTCGTGCAGATCTTCGCGGGCTTCGTGAACCCCTCCAGCGACCCGGTGAACCGGGCCACGTTCTCCGTGCTGGCGGTCGTCACCGCGTGGACGGTCGGCAACTCCGTGCGGGCCCGGCGCGGCTACGCGGAGGCCGTCCGGGCGCACACCGCCGCCGAGGCGGTCACCGCCGAGCGGCTGCGCATCGCCCGCGAGCTGCACGACATGGTCGCCCACAGCATCGGGGTGATCGCCATCCAGGCCGGCGTGGGCGCCCGGGTCATCGACACCCAACCGGCGCAGGCCCGCGCCGCGCTGGCCACCATCGAGGCGACCAGCCGCGACACCCTGGCCGGCCTGCGGCGTACGCTCGGCGCGCTGCGCCGCCCGCAGTCGGAGTCGGCGTCGCTGGATCCGACGCCCGGGCTGGCCGACCTCGACCGGCTGGTCGTCGCCGCCGCCGACGCCGGGGTGCGGGTGGACCTGCGGCGCGTCGGCGAACGGCGACCGGTCCCGGCCGAGGTCGACCTCGCCGCGTTCCGGATCGTGCAGGAGGCGCTCACCAACGTGGTGCGACACGCGGGCAGCGACCGGTGCCGGGTCACCGTCACGCACGCCCCCGACGAGGTCGCCGTGGAGATCGTCGACGAGGGCCGGGGCGGCGCGGTCGGCGGCGAGGGGCACGGCATCGTCGGCATGCGGGAACGCGTCGCCCTGGCCGGCGGCCGGTTCCACGCCGGGCCGCGCCCGGAGGGCGGCTTCCGGGTGGCGGCGTGGCTGCCGGCGCCGACGACGGCGACGGCGACGGGGGTGTCACCGGTGTCGCCGGTGTCGGCGGTATCGCCGGCGGGGGAGCCGGCCGGGGTGCGGACCGGGGCGGGGGACCGGTGAGCGTCCGGGTGCTGCTCGTCGACGACCAGCCACTGGTCCGCGCCGGCCTGCGGGTGCTCATCGCCGACGCCCCCGACATCGACGTCGTCGGCGAGGCGGGTACGGGGACGGAGGCGGTGCGGCTGGCCCGCGAGGTCGTGCCGGACGTGGTGCTGATGGACCTGCGGATGCCCGGCATGGACGGCATCCAGGCCACCCGCGCGATCACCGCGCACGGCGGCGCCACCCGCGTCCTCGTGCTCACCACCTTCGACGACGACGAGCACGTGCACGCCGCGTTGCGCGCCGGGGCGAGCGGGTTCCTGGTCAAGGACATGGCGCTGGACGACATCCTCGGCGCGGTCCGGGTGGTCGCCGCAGGGGACGCGCTGATCGCCCCCGGCGTCACCCGCCGGCTCATCGCCGAGTTCGCCCGCCGGCCGACCCCCGCCGCCCCCACCCGGGCCCTCGACGGCGTCACCGAGCGGGAGCGCGAGGTGCTGACCCTCGTCGGCCGGGGCCTGTCCAACGGCGAGATCGCCGCCGAGCTGGTGATCAGCGCGGCCACCGCCAAGGCGCACGTGGCCCGGCTGTTCAGCAAGCTGGGCGCCCGCGACCGGGTGCACCTCGTCATCGCCGCCTACGAGGCCGGGCTGGTCTCCCCGGCGGGATGAGGCGCGCGACCGGGCGCGCTCGGGGCGCTCAGCGCAGCGCGGCTGTCGTGCGGCGGGGAGCCGGTCAGCGCAGCGCGGCCGCCGTGCGGCGCGGAGCCGCTCAGCGCAGCGTGGCCGCCACCACCGGGCGGTGCCCGGCCAGCCAGTCGTGCCAGCGGCGCACCGTGTCGGCGATCCCCGCGTCGCGGAGCCGGCACATGGCCGGATCGCCGCGCTCCGCGCCGGCCGCGATCCCGCGCCAGGTGCCGTCGATCTGGGCGAGCATCACGTCGACCAGCTCGGCGCGGGGCAGCGCGGGCGACCCCGCGCCGGCCGCCTCGTAGGAGTCGCAGAGCAGCCGGGCACGCCGGCCCAGCTCCGCCGGGTCGGCTGCCGGCCCCACCGCCGCCCAGTGCCAGGCGGCGAAGGCGACGTCCTCGACCCGCCGGCCGGGCGCGGCCAGGTCCCAGTCGATCAGCGCCACGGGCAGCGGGCCGGCGGGAGAGTCCCGGTACACCGTGTTCTTCGGGGACAGGTCGCGGTGGCAGACCGTCTCGGCGTCGCCGGCCAGCGGGCTGCCCGCGCAGGCGTCGTGCAGCCGCCGGAGCAGCTCGGCCAGCCGGGTCAGCGCCGGGTCGGCGAAGTACGCCGGATCCTCCCTGTCCCGCCACGGCACCCGGCCGTCGACGTGGCTGAGCACCTGCCGACCCCGCTCGTCCGTGCCGAGGTGGCGGGGCGCGACGTCCGCGCCCACCCGCTCCAGGTGCCGCAGCAGCGCGGCGACGAACTCGGCGTTCTCCGGCGGCGTACGCCGGACGGTGTCGCCGACCCGGACCACCTCGGCGATGAAGCCGCCCCGCAGCCGTTCCTCGGCGGCGGTCGGGTCGGCGCGACCGGTGGCGATCGGGTCGACGCGACCACTGGCGGTCGGATCGGCGTGACCGGTGGTGCCGGTCGGCTGCCGCCCCTCGTGTCCCGGCCCCGTGTCCCCGCCCGCTCCGGGCGACCCGCCGCGCACCGCCGGCCTCAGCTCGGCCCGAGCCGGCGCTGCCGCTCGGCGCGCCACCAGCGGTGGATCAGCACGACGCTGGCGATCAGGCCGAGCGCGGCCGGCGCGGCGCCGAACCAGTTGACGTCGCCCGGGGAGGTGACCGTCGCGCCCACCGCCGCGTAGCCGAACGCGGTGGGCGCGGAGGCGATCACGCTGCCGGCGAGGAACGGCAGCACCCGGGCGCCGGTGGTGCCGTAGCCGTAGCTGACCAGCCCGAAGCCGGCGATCGGCAGCAGCCGTACGGTGACCACGCCGAGGACGCTCTGGCGGGCGAACCAGCCGTCCAGCCGGGCCAGCCGGCCGCGTACCCGCTCGGCGACGAAGTCCCGCCCGAGCAGGCGGCCGACCGTGAAGCCCAGCGCCGCCGCGAGCAGGGCGGCGCCCAGCGCGTACGCGGCGCCCTCCAGCGCACCGAAGATCGCGCCCGAGGCGAGCGTGATGAAGGTCCGGGGCACCAGCGCGACCAGCAGCAGCGCTCCGCCGAGGACCGCCGCCACGGGGGCGAAACCGCCCAGCCGGTCGCCCAGCCCGGGCAGTTCCCGCGCCTCGGGCAGGTCGACGACGAGCAGCACCGCCCCGAAGGTGGCGAGCAGGAGCAGCAGCAGGGCGAACCGGACGGCCGACGGCTGCCGCAGCAGCCGCCGGACGGCCGGGATCATGCCCGGGCGGCGGCGGCCACCGCGGTGCGGCGCTCGGCGCGCAGCCGGTCCGACCAGGTGTCGTCGAGCGGCGGGAGCTGGTGCGCGCCGGTGGCCCAGCGCAGCAGCAGGTCCGCCAGGGCGGGATTGCGGGCGAGGGCCGGGCCGTGCGAATACGTGCCGAGCAACTTGCCCCGCCACGCCCCCTCGGTGGCGCCGTCGTTGCCGACCCCGGCGGTGACCCGGGCCAGCGGGGAGACCCCCGGGCCGAGGTGGGTGCGCCCGCCGTGGTTCTCGAACCCGGTCAGCGCCGGCACGCCCAGCCGGGGGTCGATCTCGCCGGCCAGCTCGCCGACGGCGCGGGTCGGCCCCCGGTCGGAGGAGAGGTCGAGCAGCTCCAGCCCGGCGCAGAGGGTGCCCTTGGCGAAGAAGGAGGTGCCGAGGAGCTGGTAGCCGGCGCAGACCCCGAACACGACCGAGCCCTGGGCGACCGCCCGGTGCAGGCCGCCGTCGGCGAGCAGCCGCTGCGCGCCGAGCGCCTGCGGGCCGTCCTCGCCGCCGCCGATGAGGTAGATGTCGGCGGTGGAGGGGAGGCGTTGGTCGGAGCGCACCTCCAGCACCTCGACCGGGAAGCCGCGCTGGCGCGCCCGGCGGGCCAGGATCAGGGCGTTGCCCCGGTCGCCGTAGGTGGAGAGCAGGTCAGGGTAGATCCAGACGATGCGCAGGCTCTCAGTTGACACGGTCCAACTCCGCTCGGATGTCCTGGAACGCGGTGTAGTTCGCGATGACCTCCAGGCGCCCCGGGGGCACCGACCGGACGGCGTCGTCGAACGTCCGCACATGCTGGAAGGGCACGTCGTTGACCTCGAGCCGGACCGCGAGGTCGTACGCGCGGTCCCCGGTGATCAGCACCTGCCGGCCCCGTAGCGGGGCGAAGTCGACGTCGAAGAGCCACGAGGTGTCCAGCCCGTCGGGGTCCCGGGCGTTGATGGAGAGCAGCGTCGGGGCGACGTCGGCCATGTCGAAGGCCTCCAGCCAGCTGGCCGGGTTCTTCGCCAGCAGCAGCCGGATGTTGCGCCCGTCCCGGTCGACCTGGGCGTAGCGGCCCGCGACGGAGGTGACGCTGCCGAGCTGGAGCACCGCGTCCACGGGCCGGACGCCGAACTCGGCGGCGACGGCCAGCGCGGTCGCGGCGTTGCCGACGTTGACCTTGCCGGGGAGCTGGAGCTTGACCTTGTGCCAGGCGCCGGTCGGGTCGAGCACGCCGTCGTCCTCCACCGTCCACTGCGGCTCGGGCCGGCGCAGCGGGCAGCCGCTGCACCACCACTGGTCGCCGGAGCGCTGGATGGTCGAGCCGCACTCGGGGCAGACCCAGGAGTCGTCGTGCCAGCGTTGCCCGGCGCTGAACCAGGTGACCACCGGCGGGGCGATGCGGTGGTCGTGGTTGGGCGGCGGGGTCGCGGCCCAGACCACCATCGGGTCGTCGGCGTTGGCGACGACGCGGACGTTGGTGTGCCGGACCAGCGCGGCGCGCCAGAGCTGCGCCATCATGGCGACCTCCTTGGCCCGGTCGAGCTGGTCGCGGGAGAGGTTGAGCAGCGCCACCACGTGCGGCTCGGTGGCGTCCAGCACCTGGGCGAGGTAGTGCTCGTCCACCTCCAGCACCGCGTAGGGCGTGCTGCCGGCCTTGGCGAGCGCCGAGGTGTGCCCCGTCGGCATGTTGGCGCCGAACGAGTTGGTGGCGACGCGGCCGAGCACCCCGACCGCCGCCGCGGTGAGCCGGGTGGTGGTGGTCTTGCCGTTGGTGCCGGAGATCAGGGCGATGGCGCGCCCGGCCGACAGGTGGGCCAGCAGGTCCGGGTCGATCTTCAGGCCGATCCAGCCGCCGATCACCGAACCGTCACCGCGTCCCGCGGCCCGCGACAGCGCCGCGGCGGTCCGCGACACCGAGCTTGCCACCTTTGCCCGCAGGGGCATCTTCGCGTCCGTCACCCGAGCGAGGTTACCGGACCGGCGACCCCGCCAGATCGCCGCCGACGGCGAACCGTTCGGCCGGGGTGGTCCGGCGGGGTGGTCGGGACGCGCTCAGCCGGACGGAGTCGATCTATGTCGGAAAGCGGACCGGCCCGGCGGGCCCCGCGGCCCTCCACTCCGCCCCACCCCCGTTGACGTGCTGTTTTGCGCGCCGAAAGGCCGCGCCACGCGGGCGATTCTGGTTGCGGGTGGAGGGAAGTGGAGTAGAGTGGGGCGCAGTGGTGAGGCCGGGAGGGCCCACCGGCCCGGGGGGTCAGCGGCGCCGCGAACGCCGCTCAAGGGCGAGGGGGTTGGGCCGATGTTCCTCGGCACCCACACCCCGCGCCTGGACGACAAAGGCCGGTTGATCCTCCCGGCGAAGTTCCGGGACGAGCTGGCGGGGGGTGTCGTGATAACCAAAGGGCAGGATCGCTGCCTCTACGCCTTCCCGATGCCCGAGTTCCAGCGGATCGCGGAGCAGTTGCGTGCGCAGCCGATGACGAACAAGGCGGCCCGAGCCTACAGCCGGGTCTTCTTCGCCAGCGCGCACGACGAGGTGCCCGACAAGCAGGGCCGGGTGACGATCCCGGCCCACCTGCGGGACTACGCCGCCCTCGACCGGGATCTGGTCGTGATCGGCGCGAGCACCCGGGTGGAGATCTGGGACAAGGCTGCCTGGGAGACCTACCTCGCGGAGAGCGAAGACGACTTCGCCGACATCGAGGAGGGGGTGCTGCCCGGCGGTCTGTAGGGCGTGACGGCGCCCGACGTACTGCGAGATCTCCACCCGCTTTCGAGTTCCTGGCACCCCTTCCCCGGTGCCAGGCGCACGATCCGATCGGAGGGCCGCGGCCTCCGACGGCGGGAGCGGATGGGGATCTGGCGGTACGACGGCACGGCGTCGTCCGACGACGGACGCGTGAAGGACGAAGGTTTCACACCAGTGGGGGTCGACATGGGGGAGCTACGCGGCACGCACGTGCCGGTGCTGCTCGAGCGGTGTCTCGAGTTGCTGGCCCCCGCGCTGGGCCGGGGCGGGCGGACGGTCCACGTCGACGCGACGCTGGGCCTGGCCGGGCACGCCGAGGCGGTGCTCGAGGCGCATCCGGAGACGGTGCTGATCGGGCTGGACCGGGACACCGAGGCGCTCGCTCACGCACGCGTCCGGCTGGCCCGCTTCGCCGACCGCGTCCATCTGGAGCACGCCGTCTACGACGAGCTGCCGGAGGTGCTCGGTCGGCTGGGCTACCCGGCGATCGACGGCATCCTGTTCGACCTGGGCGTCTCCTCCCTGCAACTCGACGCACCCGACCGCGGGTTCGCCTACGCGCAGGACGCCCCGCTGGACATGCGGATGGACCAGACCCGGGGGGTGACCGCCGAGGAGGTGGTCAACACGTACGCCCATCCGGACCTGGCCCGCGTGCTGCGGGTCTACGGCGAGGAGAAGTTCGCGGGCCGGATCGCCTCGGCGATCATCCGCGAGCGGGAGCGGGCCCGGATCACCTCGTCGGCGCGGCTGGCCGAACTGGTCAGGGAGTCCATTCCGGCACCCGCCCGACGAACCGGGGGACACCCGGCCAAGAGAACGTTTCAGGCTTTACGGATCGAGGTAAACAAGGAACTGGCAGCGCTGGAGACGGCGCTGCCGGCCGCGCTCGACAAGCTCAACGTGGGCGGCCGCATGGTGGTCCTGTCCTACCACTCGCTGGAGGACCGGCTCACCAAGGCGGCGCTCAGCGACCGGGTCCGCAGCAAGGGCCCGGTCGACCTCCCGGTCGAACTGCCCGGGTCCGGTCCGACGTTCCGGCTGCTCAGCCGGGGCGCCGAACTGCCCGGGGAGGTGGAGGTCGCCGCGAACCCGCGGGCCGCGTCAGTGCGGCTGCGGGCCGCGGAGCGACTCGACCCGGACGCGGCGCAGCAGGGCGGTACCGGCCGCGAACGGTACCGCCGGCGGGTCAAGGCGATGCACCAACCAGGGGCGGGGTCTCCCGGATCCGACACGGATCCGACGGACCCCGGGGGACGGGACGGACGAAGAGGGGGAGGGACATGACTATTGACAAGCGCGACCGTCGGGACATCGCCGGCGGCGGGCAGCGCGCACCGCGGTCGGGGGGCCGGACCGCGGCGGAGCGGGCCACGCGCATCGGGACCGGCACGCCGCGGGCGGACCGCGCGAACCGGCAGGGGGAGACTGGCGCCCGGGGGGCGCGCGAGTTCCCGACCCAGGGCAGCGCCGCGCTGCGTCCGGCCGAGCGGGACAGCGCCGTCACGACCCGTCCGCCCCGGCTGCGGGTGGCGCCGCCGCCGCCGGTGAAGGTGCCGCGGGCGCCCTTCGCCGCCCTGGTGCTGGTGCTGGTGGTCGGCGGGGTGCTCGGCATCCTGGCGGTCAACACGAAGATCAACGAGAACGCCTTCCGGCTGGAGAAGCTCCAGGAGCAGCAGGCCAAGCTCGACGTGGAGCAGCAGCAGCTCAACAAGGAGATCGCCGACGCGGAGGCCCCGGGCAACCTGGAGGCCCGGGCCCGCAAGCTCGGTCTGGTGGAGGCGGGCGAGCCGGCGTACATCCGGCTGCCCGACGGCAAGGTCATCGGCGTGCCGCAGCCCGCCGGGGGCAAGCCCTCGATCACCAGCCAGCAGGGCGCGGGAGGCTGACGACCGTGCCGCCGAGATCGGAGGAACCGCGCCGGGACGCCACAGGCTCCCGGCGCGGTTCGTCGCGTAACGCCGGGGGCCGGGGCGGCGAGCCGCGCTCCGGCGAGCCGGGGGTCGGTGGCATCTCCGACGCCCGGGCGTACACCCCGCGCGGGCGCACCGTGCGCGAGCAGCGCGCCGGCGGTCGCGCCGAGCGGGACGCCGACGCCGGCCCCGCCGAGCAGCGCCGGACGCCACGCAGCACGCGCTCCGGCGACCCGTTCCGCCCCGCCCTCCAGGTCCTCGACGGCGGGCGCGCCGGCGCCGGCCGGGCCGGCCGGCGGGAGGCGGCGGGCCGCTCCGGCGTCGTCCGCACCGTCACGCCGCGCACCCCGCGCCACGACGACGAGCCGGCGGCGCCGCGCCGCCGCGCCGCCCCGCGCCCCGCGCGCCGGCCGGACCGTCCGGCCGCCCGGCGACCGTCGCGCAAGCCGCCGAAGCCGCCCCGGCTGGCCGATCCCCGGCGCCGGCTGCGGCTGGGCACCGTGCTCACCCTGACGCTCTTCGCCGTCATCGGCATCCGGCTGGTGGTCCTCCAGGCCGTGGAGACTCCGGCGTACGCCGGCGGTGGTCTCGCCGACCGGCTGCGCACCGTCACGCTGCCGGCGGCACGCGGCGCCATCTACGACAGGTCCGGCGCCCCGCTGGCGCACAGCGTCGAGGCGCGCTACGTCTACGCCGACCCCACCCAGGTCAAGGACCAGCAGGCCACCGCCAGGGCGCTGTCCCCGCTGCTCGGGATGCCGGCCTCGGAGCTGGCCGAGAGGATGAAGCCCCGCAAGCGGGTCAACGGCGTCGACTCGCAGTTCGAGTACCTCGCCCGGGGGGTGGACATCGACCGGGCCCGGCGGATCACGGCGCTGGAGCTGCCCGGCATCTACACCCACCGCGACGAGCGGCGCGAGGTGCCCGGCGGCGACCTGGCGGCCAACCTGCTCGGCTTCACCAGCCAGGACATGGTCGGGCTGGAGGGGCTGGAGGCCCGCTACGACGACGTGCTGCGCGGCAAGGACGGCAAGCGGGTCTACGAGGTCGGCCTCGGCGACCTGACCGCCCCGATCCCCGGCGGCTACAGCGAGACGACGAAGGCCAAGCCGGGCAGCTCGCTCCAGCTCACCATCGACCGCGACCTGCAGTTCATGGTGCAGCGGATGCTGAGCCGGCACATGGCGCAGAGCAAGGGCAGCACCGGCGCCGCCGTGGTCATCGAGATCCCCTCCGGCGAGGTGCTGGCTCAGGCCAGCCACCCGACCTACAACGCGGCGAAGCCCGTGCCGAGCGACCCGACCGACCGCGAGGACGCGGCCACCAGCTTCGTGGTCGACCCCGGCTCGGTGCACAAGGCGATCACCTTCGGCGCCGCGCTCCAGGAACGCGTGATCACCCCCGACACCACGCTGCCGATCGCCAACAGCATCAAGATGGGCGACACCTGGTTCTCCGACACGCACCGGGCCGACGGAAAGCGGATGAGCCTGCCCGGCATGATGGCGTACTCGTCGAACGTCGGCACCATCCAGATCGCCGACAAGCTCGGCCCGGAGCGGCTCATCGACTACCAGAAGCGCTTCGGCCTCGGGGAGCCGACGCGGGTGGGCATGCCCGGCGAGGCCAGCGGGCGGCTGCTGCCGGCCGACGAGTGGAGCGGGTCGTCGTACGGGTCGGTGCCGATCGGGCACAGCGTGGACGCCACGCCGCTGCAGATGGCCGCCGTCTACGCGACGATCGCCAACAACGGCACGTACGTGCAGCCGCGCCTGGTCAAGGAGGTGATCGGGCCGGACGGGAAGCGTACGCCGACCGACCCACCGGTCACCCGGTCGGTGCTCAGCCCGGAGAACGCCGCCGCGCTGCGGACCATCCTGGAGGCGGTCACCACGGTCGAGGACGGGACCGGCAGGGCCGCGGCGATCCCCGAGTGGCGGGTCGCCGGCAAGACCGGCACCGGCTGGCGGCTGGTCGACGGGCGTAAGCAGCTCGGCGAGGTGGCCTCGTTCATCGGGATGGCCCCGGCCGAGAAGCCGCGCTACGTGATCGCGGTCTTCGCGCACACCCCGTCCGGCGGGGGCGGGGACATCGCGGCCCCCGCGTTCCGGGACATGATGCAGTTCACGCTGCGTCACTACGGGGTGCCGCCGAGTGGGGAGAAGGCCCCGAAGTTCACGGTCTATCCGCGTTGAGCGGCCACGCCGCGACATCATCGGTGAGTGCGGACGAACCACCGGGGCGGCAGTGCGGCCGGAACCGGACGACCGGGTAGGGTCTGACGCCGTGCCCGGCAATCCTCGTCCCCGTACCGTGATCGGTGTCCGGCTCGGCGACCTCGCCGCCCGGCTCGCCGTCGAGCCCCCGGAGGGCGCCGCCGAGCTGGTCGTGACCGGGGTGACCCACGCCAGCCAGGAGGTCCGCCCCGGCGACCTGTACGCGGCCCTGCCGGGCGCCCGCCGGCACGGGGCGGAGTTCGCCGCCGGTGCGGCGGCCGCCGGCGCGGTGGCCGTGCTGACCGACCCGGCGGGCGCCGACGCGGCGGCCGAGGCGGGCCTGCCGGCGCTGGTGGTGTCCGACCCGCGCGCCGCGCTGGGCACCCTCGCCGCGGCCGTCTACGGCGACCCGACCGAGGGCCTGACGGTGATCGGGGTGACCGGGACGGCCGGCAAGACCTCGACGGCCTACCTGGTCGAGTCCGGCCTGCGCGCCGCCGGCCACACCACCGGCCTGATCGGCACCGTCGAGACCCGCCTCGGCGACCTGGCGATCGACAGCGTGCGCACCACGCCCGAGGCCACCGACCTGCACGCCATGCTGGCCGCCGCCCGCGAGCGCGGCGTCACCGCCGTGGTCATGGAGGTCTCCAGCCACGCCCTGGCGATGGGCCGGGTCGGCGGGGTCCGGTTCACCGTCGGCGGCTACACCAACTTCGGCTCCGACCACCTGGACTTCCACGCCGACACCGCGGACTACTTCGCCGCGAAGGCGCAGCTGTTCGACGGGCGCTGCGCGGTCGAGGTGCTCAACCACGACGACCCGGCGCTGAAGTCGCTGTACCGCCCGGCGACGGTCACCTACTCGGCGGCCGGCGACCCGAGCGCCACCTGGTGGGCCGACGGGGTCGGCGGCGAGGGCTACGCACAACGGTTCACCGCGCACGGCCCGGACGGGCTCGTCGTGGCGGCCGGCGTGGCGCTGCCGGGCCGGCACAACGTGGCCAACGCCCTGCTGGCCATCGCCGTGCTGGTGGCCGCCGGGGTGGACCCGGAGACCGCCGCCGCCGGGGTCGCCGCGTGCGGCGGGGTCCCCGGCCGGCTGGAGCTGGTGAACGCCCCCGGCCCGGTCCGGGGCGTGGTCGACTACGCGCACAAGGCGGACGCGATCGTCGCCGCGCTGGCGGCGCTGCGGGAGCTCAGCGCGGGCCGGCTGATCTGCGTGATCGGTGCCGGTGGCGACCGGGACCGGGGCAAGCGGCCGGTGATGGGCGCCGCCGCGGCGGAGGGAGCCGACGTGGTGCTGGTGACCGACGACAACCCGCGCACCGAGGATCCGGCGGCGATCCGGGCCGAGGTGCTCGCCGGCGCCCGGCGCGCCGGCACGACGGCCCGCGTCGAGGAGGTGGCCGACCGCCGGACGGCGATCGACGCGGCGGTCCGGCTGGCCGGGCCGGGCGACGTGGTCGCGGTGCTCGGCAAGGGCCACGAGCGCGGGCAGGAGATCGGTGGCGAGGTGCACCCGTTCGACGACCGCACCGAGCTGGCCGCCGCGTTGCGCGCCCGCTTCGCCGACCCGGCGGGTCAGCGGTGATCCCGCTCAGCCTGGCCGAGGTCGCCTCGGCGGTCGACGGGCGGCTGGCCGGCGCCGACCCGCAGGCCCGGGTCACCGGCCCGGTCGAGTTCGACTCGCGCAAGGTGCGCCCGGGTGCGCTCTTCGTCGCCTTCCCGGGCGAGAAGGTGGACGGGCACGACTACGCCGCCGGGGCGGTGGCGGCCGGCGCGGTGGCCGTACTCGGCACCCGTGCGGTGCCCGGCGTGCCGATGGTGCTGGTCGACGACGCGCTGGCCGCGCTGGGCCGGCTGGCCCGTGCGGTGGTCGACCGGCTGCCCGGGCTCACCGTCGTCGGGTTGACCGGCTCGTCGGGCAAGACCACCACCAAGGACCTGATCGCGCAGCTCACCGCGCGGCTCGGCCCGACCGTCGCCCCGCCCGGGTCGTTCAACAACGAGCTGGGGCACCCGTACACGGCGTTGCAGGCCGGGCCCGAGACCCGCTACCTGGTGATGGAGAAGGGCGCCCGGGGGGTGGGGCACGTGCGCTACCTCTGCGACGTGGTGCCGCCCCGGATCTCCGTGGTGCTCAACGTCGGGGTGGCGCACATCGGCGAGTTCGGCTCGGTGGAGACGATCGCGCTGGCCAAGGGCGAGCTGGTCGAGGCGCTGCCGGCCGACGGCCTGGCCGTGCTGAACGCCGACGACCCGCTGGTCGACGCGATGGCCGCGCGTACGGTCGCCCGGGTGGTCCGCTACGGCGAGGCGGCGCACGCCGACGTGCGGGCCGAGGACGTGACGCTGGACGACCGGGGGCGGCCCGCGTACACCCTGGTCACCCCGGAGGGGACCGCGCCGGTGCGGCTGGGGCTGACCGGCCGGCACCAGGTGTCCAACTCGCTCGCCGCCGCCGCGGTGGCCCGCGAGCTGGGCATGCCGCTGGCCGAGCTGGCCATCGCGCTGGGCGCCATGGGGCTGGTCTCCACCCGTCGGATGGACGTCTTCGAACGCGTCGACGGGGTGACCGTGATCGACGACTCGTACAACGCCAATCCCGCCTCGATGGCGGTCGCGCTGCGCGCGCTGACCGGCATCGGGCGGGAGCGGCGCACCGTCGCGGTGCTGGGCTACATGGCCGAGCTGGGTCCCTTCGAACGCGACGGGCACGCCGAGGTCGGCCGGCTCGCGGCCGAACTGGGCGTCGACCGGCTGCTCGTGGTGGGCGAGCCGGCCGCGCCGATCCACGAAGGCGCGACATCGGTAGGTGACTGGGGAGGAGAGTCGGTGCTGCTCACCGATCAGGCGGCGGCCGTCGAGGTGCTGCGGAGCGAGTTACGACCGGGCGACGTCGTCCTGGTGAAGGGCTCCCGGTACCGCACCTGGGAGGTGGCCGACGCGCTGCGCGCGGACGCCGCCGGCAACGGTGCTGATCCGACGGCGACGGGGGGCGGCGCCGCATGAGGGCGGTCATCGTCGCCATCGGGGTGGCCTTCCTGGTCTCGCTGCTCGCCACCCCGATCGCGATCAAGGTGTTCGCCCGGCTGAAGGCCGGCCAGCCGATCCGATCGAACCTCGGGCTCGCCAGCAACGAGGGCAAGAAGGGCACGCCGACGATGGGCGGCGTGGTCTTCATCCTGGCCACGGTCATCGCGTACGTGGCCGGCCACCTGGCGCTGACGACCCTGCCGGACGCGCAGATCGCCCAGGTCGAGCCGACGATCACCGCGCTGGTGCTGCTGGGGCTGATGGTCTTCTCCGGCGCCGTCGGCTTCATCGACGACTTCCTCAAGGTGCGCAAGCGGCACAGCGGCGGGCTCAACAAGCGGGGCAAGCTGCTCGGCCAGATCCTGGTCGGCGCGGTCTTCGGCGTCGTGGCGCTCTACTTCCCGAGCACCATGACCGACGCCTCGGGCGCGGAGACCAACACCGAGACCGTGGGCAGCACGACGCTCAGCTTCATCCGGGACATCCCGGCGCTCGACATCACCAAGATCGGCGCGGTGGTCATCTTCATCTTCGTGGTGATGGCCGCGACCAACGGCGTCAACCTCACCGACGGCCTCGACGGCCTGGCCACCGGCGCCTCGGTGATGGTCCTCGCCGCGTACGCGCTGATCGCGTTCTGGCAGTACCGGCACTGGTGCGCCGACCCGAACTACACCCAGGACTACTGCTACGCCGTCCGGGACCCGCTGGAGATCGCGCTGATCGCCGGCGCGGCGGCCGGGGCCTGCGTGGGCTTCCTCTGGTGGAACACCTCGCCGGCGCGGATCTTCATGGGCGACACCGGCGCGCTGGGCCTCGGCGGCCTGATCGCCGGCATGGCGATGTCCACCCGGACGATCCTGCTGCTGCCGATCATCGGTGGCCTCTTCGTGATCATCACGATGTCCGTGGTGATCCAGATCATCTCGTTCCGCACCACCGGCAAGCGGGTGTTCCGGATGTCGCCGTTGCAGCACCACTTCGAGCTCGCCGGGTGGAGCGAGGTCAACATCGTGGTCCGGTTCTGGATCATCGCCGGCATCGGCGTGGCCATCGCGCTGGGCCTGTTCTACAGCGAGTTCCTCGCCAACATGACCTGAGCCGGCCGGCAGTTCCCGCCGCGGGGCCCGGGCGCGCGTCGCCCGGGCCCCGCGGCGTGTCCGTCCGCCGCGACGGCGCGCGGCCCCCGGCGCAAGCCCGACACGCCGACCGGGCGGTTGCGCCGGTGGCGACCCGGCGGAACCGCCATGATGGTCGGGTGGGGGAGGGACGAGGCACAGAGGTCACGGCGGAGGGGACGTCCGGGCGGTCGGCGGGAGGCAGGCGTACGCGCGACGCGCCCGCCGCGACGCGGGGACCGGACGATCCCGGTCCCCAGGTGCCGCGCGGGCTGGACCCGGCGGGCGGGCTGGCCGCGCTGCGCGGGCTGCTGGACCGACCGCTGGCCTCCTACCACCTGCTGCTGTCCAGCGCCGGCCTGCTGCTGCTGATCGGCCTCACCATGGTCTTCTCCGCCACCAGCGTCCGGGACTACGCGGAGAACGGCAACGCCTCGACGTCGCTGGTCAAGCAGGCGATCTTCGCGGTGATCGGCATCGTCGTGTTCTGGGCGTGCCAGCGGCTGCCGGCGACGACCTACCGGACGCTGGGCCGGCCGCTGCTGTTCACCGCCATCGGCCTGCTGCTGGTGCTCAACCTGCTGCTCGCCTACGCCCGGCTGACCAAGCAGGACTCGGCCCAGATCGGCCCGGTCGAGGCCCGGCTGCTCTGGCTCTTCATCGGCGGCATCCAGGTGCAGCCCTCCGAGTTCGCGAAGTTCGCCCTGGTGCTCTGGGGGGCCCACGTGATCGCCCGCAAGGGCGCCGCGCTGGGCTGGTGGCGTGAGCTGGCCACCCCGCTCTTCCCGGTGGTGGGCCTGCTCTTCGTCCTCGTCGGCTACAACGACCTGGGCACGATGCTCTGCCTGCTGGCCCTGGTGGTGGGGCTGCTCTGGGCGGCCGGGGTGCGGATGCGGGTCTTCGCCGCGCTCTCCGCGGTGGGCCTGCTCGGCATCGGCCTGCTGGTCGCGGTGGCCTCGCTCGGTGCCGGCTCGGGCGAGGTGGGCGCGAAGAACTACCGGTTGGCGCGGCTGACCGCCTTCATCAGCCCGCCGCCGCCGGACCAGTGCAAGCTGGAGGACTGCTACCAGATCGCCCAGGCCCGCTACGCGATCGAGAACGGCGGCTGGTTCGGCGTCGGCCTCGGCAAGAGCATCGCCAAGTGGCAGTGGCTGCCGGCGGCGGAGAACGACTTCATCTTCGCCGTGGTCGCCGAGGAGTTGGGCGTCGTCGGGTGCGTCGTGGTGGTGGCGCTCTTCGCCGTGCTGGCGTACACCGGGCTGCGGATCGCCCGCCGGGTCGACGACCCGTTCCGCCGGCTCGCCGCCGCGGCGGCGACCACCTGGCTGGTCGGCCAGGCAGTGATCAACATCGGCGGGGTGGTCGGCCTGCTGCCGCTGACCGGTGTGCCGCTGCCGTTCATCTCCGACGGCGGCAGCGCCCTGGTCGTCACCCTCGCCGCCATCGGGATGCTCGCCTCCTTCGCCCGCGCCGAACCCGACGCCGCCAGAGCACTGCATGCCCGTCCGCCGGCCAGATGGGTCCGACTACTCTGGGCCCCGTTGCCGCCGCTTCCCGGGCGGCGCCGCCGTCCGGCGGCGCCCCCGGCTGCCCGAGGGTCCGTACCCCGGTCGCGGGAGCGGCGGCCGGACGATGTGGCCGCACCGCGCGGTGTCCGGCTGGCCCGGACCCGCCGCGGGTCGGCGGACGAGAGGAGACGTTGATGGGTCCGCTGCGTTCGGTGGTGCTCGCGGGAGGTGGCACCGGGGGGCACATCTACCCGTTGCTCGCCTTCGCCGACTGCCTGCGCCGACACGACCCCGGCGTCCGGATCACCTGCCTGGGGACACCGAAGGGCCTGGAGAACGAGCTGATCCCGCCGCAGGGCTACGACCTGCGGCAGATCCCGGCCTACCAGCTGCCCCGGTCGGTGAACATGAACCTGGTCAAGACCCCCGGCCGGATGTGGACCGCGGCCCGCGCCGCGGGCAAGGTCATCGACGAGGTGCGCGCCGACGTGGTGGTCGGCTTCGGCGGGTACGTCTCCGTGCCGGCCTACCTCGCCGCCTGGCGGCGCGAGCTGCCGATCGTGATCCACGAGGTCAACGTGCCGCCGGGGGTGGCCAACCGGCTCGGGATGAGGTTCACCCGCCACGTGGCGGTCGGCTTCCCGCACCAGCCCGCCCAGGCCGAGGCCCTGCGCGACGCCCGCGTCGTCGGCGTGCCGCTGCGCCGGGGCATCGCCGGGCTGGACCGGTTCGCCATGCGCAACGCCGCCAGGGCCCACTTCGGACTCCGCCCCGACCTGCCGGTGCTCTTCGTCGCCGGTGGCTCGCAGGGGGCCCGCTCGATCAACCTCGCGGTCGCCGGCGCGGCGAAGGAACTCGCCCGCAACGGGGTGCAGGTGCTGCACGTGATCGGCGCCCGCAACGAGCCGGTGCCGGTCCCCACCGACCTGCCGGTGCCGTACGTGACGCTGCCGTACCTGTCCGAGATGGAGGCCGGCTACGCCGCGGCGGACCTGATGCTCGGCCGGGGCGGGGCGATGACCTGCGCGGAGGTGGCGGCCATCGGGCTGCCCACGATCTACGTGCCGTACCCGCACAGCAACCAGGAGCAGAAGCGCAACGCGCTGCCCGTGGTGGAGGCCGGCGGCGGGCTGCTCGTCGACGACGCCGAGCTGACGCCGGACTGGGTCGAGCGGACGATCATCCCGCTGATCCGCGATCCGCACCGGCTGCACGCGATGGGCTCCGCCGCCGCCGCGTACGGCCGCCGCGACGGCGACGAGGCGTTGCTCAACTTCGTCCTGGAGGCGGTGGCCCCGTGAGCGCGAGGAGTGAGCTTGCGAGCCCCGCAGTCGCGAACGACGGTGGCCCCGTGACCGGGCGCACCGCGACGGGAAGGTACTCGGCATGAACACCGCACAGTTCACCCCGGCCGGCACGCTCACCGCCGAGGACCTGGGCACGATCCACCTGATCGGGGTGGGCGGGGTCGGCATGAGCGGGCTGGCCCGGCTCTTCCTGACCCGGGGCATCCGGGTCTCCGGCAGCGAGCTGCGGGAGTGGCCCTCCCTGGCGGGCATGCGCGCCCTCGGCGGCACGATCCACATGAGCCACGAGGCGTCCAACCTCGACGGCGTCGACACGGTCGTCTACTCCTCGGCGATCCCGCAGGACCACCTGGAGATGGTGGAGGCACGCCGGCGCGGCCTGCGCGTGCTGCACCGCTCCGAGGCGCTGGCCGCCGCGATGACGGGCCGCCGGACGGTGGCGGTCGCGGGCACCCACGGCAAGACCACGACCACCTCGATGGTCACCATGGTGTTCCAGCAGGCCGGGCAGGACCCGTCCTTCGTGATCGGCGGGGAGATCTCCGAGGTCGGCTCGGGCGCCCACCACGGCACGGGCGAGCACTTCGTGGTCGAGGCGGACGAGAGCGACCGCTCCTTCCTCATCTACCGCCCGTACGTGTCGATCATCACCAACGTCGAGGCCGACCACCTGAACACCTACGGCGACCTCGCCACGCTGGAGGCGGCCTTCGCCGAGTTCGCCCGGCTCACCGACCCGGACGGCTTCATCATCACCTGCGCCGACGACCCGGGCAGCCGGCGGCTGGCCGAGACGCTGCGCGCGGAGGGCCGCCGGGTGCACACCTACGGCGAGGCGGCCGACGCCGACCTGCGGCTGACCGACATCGCCTCGTCGGCCCGGGGCGTGCGCTACATCGCGAGCATCGACGGGCGGTCGCTCGGCGAGTTCCGGCTGCCGGTGCCCGGGCGGCACATGGGGCTCAACAGCGCCTCGGCCGTGCTGACCGCGTACCTGCTGGGGCTGCCGCTGGAGGCGGCGGAGGGCGCGCTCGCGGCGTTCCCCGGCGTGCGGCGGCGCTTCGAGCGCAAGGGCGTCGCGGACGACGTGCTGGTCTACGACGAGTACGCCTACCACCCGACCTCGATGACGCTGGCGTTGCAGACGCTGCGCGAGGTGGCCGGGGACGGCCGGCTGATCGTGGTCTTCCAGCCCTACCGGCTCTACCGCACCCGCGACCTCCAGGCGGAGATCGCCGAGTCGCTGGCCATCGCCGACGAGTTGGTGCTGCTGGAGGTATTCGGCCCGGGCGAGCTGCGCGAGCCGGGGGAGGGATCGGCGGCGCTGATCGAGGCGGTGTCGTTGCCGGCGGAGCGGAAGGTCTTCGTGGACTCGTGGGAGGCCGCGCCGGTGGAGGTGGCCCGACGGGCCCGCCCCGGTGACGTCGTGGTGACCATGGGCGCCCCGCCGATCTCGCTGATGGGGGACCAGCTGCTGGCCGTGCTCTCGGCGCGTACCACCGATCCGGCGGCGCCGACGGGCACGACGCCCGGCGGCGACGCCGGCGGGACGACGACCATCGGCGGCACCGTCCCCGGCGTCGGCGGTGCCGGCGGCGCGGCCGCGGACGGCGCGGCGCCCGCGGCCGGATGAGTCCCGGTCCGGCGCGGGGGCGCACCACCGGCGCTGACGGCGGCGGCCGGCGCGGGCCGGTGCGCCGGTGGCAGCTGGTCCGGGCCGGCAGCGACGCGGTCCCCGCCTCGACCCGTCGGTTCATGGCCCGGGCCCGGCAGCGTCGGATGCGCGCGGCGCTGCCGTGGGCGGTCGCCGCGGGCGTGCTCGCGGCGGCCGGTCTGGTCGCCTGGACCCTGCTCGGCACCGGCCTGTTCGGGGTGCGCGAGGTCCGCGTCGAGGGTGCCGCGCTGGTCACGACGGTGCAGGTCCGCGACGCGGCCGCGGTGCCCGACGACGCCCCGCTGGCCCGGGTGGACCTGGCCGCCACCGCGCGGCGGGTCGGCGAGCTGCCGGCGGTTCAGCGGGCGGTGGTGACCCGGGACTGGCCGGACACGCTGGTCGTGCGGGTGACGGAGCGCACCGGCGTGGCGGCGGTGCCGCGCGGGGAGCAGTTCGTGGTGATCGACGGCGCAGGCGTGGTCTTCCGGAGCGTGCCGCGGCCGCCGGACGGCCTGCCGGTGGTCCGGCTCGCCGAGCCGGGCCCGGACGACGGGTCGACCCAGGCGGCGCTGGAGGTGCTCGGCGCGCTCACCCCGCAGCTGCGCGCCGAGCTGGTGGACGTGACCGTCGAGGGGCTGGCCCGGATCACGCTGCGGCTGCGCGGCGACCGGGTGGTGGTCTGGGGGGACGCGACCCGGGGCGCGGACAAGGCCCGGGTGGCCGGCGCCCTGCTCGACCGGAAGGCCGACACCATCGACGTCAGCGCGCCCGACGTGGTTACCCTGCGGTGACCGGCCGCTCCACCGACGACGTGACCCGCCCCGCTCCGGGGGCGACACGCCGAGCGGGTCCTTGGCTCATCGCGTGAGGGCGCTTACGTTGCCCCGAAGGGGATCAGTGGTTGACATAACAGTAAGCCTCTAGTAGAGGGTGAGGGTTCAACCCTGATCCTCGCTGGTGACAGCTGTCGTCGGCCGCTGGTCTGGCCAGGCCCTACCCGGTCGGCCCATGCCAATCTCGAAGGGAAAGGACCGGAGATGACACCTCCGCACAACTACCTGGCGGTCATCAAGGTCGTCGGCATCGGTGGCGGCGGCGTCAACGCCGTCAACCGGATGATCGAGGTTGGGCTCAAGGGCGTCGAGTTCATCGCGATCAACACCGACGCGCAGGCGCTGCTCATGAGCGACGCCGACGTGAAGCTCGATGTCGGCCGTGAGCTGACCCGCGGGCTCGGCGCCGGCGCCAACCCCGACGTCGGCAAGAACGCCGCCGAGGACCACCGCGACGAGATCGAGGAGGTGCTCAAGGGCGCCGACATGGTCTTCGTGACCTGCGGCGAGGGCGGCGGCACCGGCACCGGCGGCGCGCCCGTGGTGGCGAACATCGCCCGCAAGCTCGGCGCGCTGACCATCGGCGTGGTCACCCGGCCGTTCTCGTTCGAGGGCAAGCGTCGCCAGGTGCAGGCGGAGTCCGGAATAGACGAACTGCGTAACCAGTGCGACACGCTGATCGTCATCCCCAACGACCGGCTGCTGGCGCTCGGCGACCGCAACATCAGCATGATGGACGCGTTCCGCACCGCCGACCAGGTGCTGCTCTCCGGTGTCCAGGGCATCACCGACCTGATCACCACGCCGGGTCTGATCAACCTGGACTTCGCCGACGTGAAGAGCGTCATGAGCGGCGCGGGCAGCGCCCTCATGGGCATCGGCAGCGCGCGGGGCGAGAACCGTGCCGTGGAGGCGGCCGAGGCGGCCATCTCCAGCCCGCTGCTGGAGCAGAGCATGGACGGCGCGCGCGGCGTGCTGCTCTCCATCGCCGGCGGGTCGGACCTGGGCCTGTTCGAGATCAACGACGCGGCCCAGCTCGTCACCGACGCGGCCCACCCCGACGCCAACATCATCTTCGGCGCCGTCATCGACGACGCCCTCGGCGACGAGGTGCGGGTCACCGTCATCGCGGCGGGCTTCGACGGTGGCACGCCGGCGTACAAGGCGGTCGAGCCGCCCCGCAAGAGCAACCAGAACCAGCCGGCGCAGCCGAGCGCCCCGGTCGCGCCGCCGGCCACCATGCCGGCCCCGCAGCAGTCGCCCCGCCGGGTGCTCTTCGACGACGTCGACGTGCCCGACTTCCTCAAGAACGGTTCCTGAGTACCGCCGATGACCGACAGCCCAGCCACGGTGCGCCCGGACCGGCGCGCCGAGATCGCGGCCGGCCTGGGCCGCGTACGGTCCCGGATCGCGGACGCCTGTGCCGCCGCGGGTCGGGACGACTCCGAGGTCACCATGATCGCGGTGACCAAGACCTACCCGGCCGGGGACGTGGTGGCCCTGGCCGGGCTCGGCGTCGTCGACATGGGGGAGAACCGCGACCAGGAGGCGTCCGCCAAGTCGGCCGAGGTGGCCGCGGCGGGGGTGACGCCCCGGTGGCACTTCATCGGGCAGTTGCAGCGCAACAAGGCCAGGTCGGTGGTCCGCTACGCCGACGTCGTGCACTCGGTCGACAGTGTCCGGCTGGCGCGGGCGCTGGACGCGGCGTCGGCTGCGGCGCGGGACCGGCCGCTGGACGTGCTGGTCCAGGTGAGCATCGACGGCGACGTGGCCCGGGGCGGGGCGCTGCCCGGCTCGGCCGACCCGGGCGCCGGGCTCGGCGCGGTGGCCGAGGCGGTGGCCGGCGCGGAGGCGCTGCGGCTGGCCGGCCTGATGGCGGTGGCGCCGCTGGGCTGGGAGCCGGAGCGGGCGTTCGCCCGGCTGGCCGAGGTGGCCGCCGGGTTCCGGACGGTCCACCCGGGAGCCGCCGCGCTCTCCGCCGGAATGAGCGGCGACCTGGAGATCGCGATCCGGTACGGCGCGACACATGTCCGCGTCGGCAGCGCGTTGCTCGGAATGCGTCCCACGCTGCGGTAGCCTGACCGCGGGAAGCAAATTACATCTGTGTTGTTTGGGGGAGCGGCGTCCCGTTGTCGGGGGTCGTGGCATGCGACGCGAATCGCGTGCCAGGGGATTGCCGATCCGCCCCGGTGGGCAGAAGTGGTCCACTCGCGACAAGCGACACGGTACGGGGGCGCGTGCCGCACGGCGGACGGGAAGGGCGCGGGATGGGTGCACTGCGCAAGGCGGGGGTCTGGCTCGGTCTGGTCGAAGAGGACGACGAGCGGGCCTACGACGATGGTGGCTACGACAAGGGTGGCTACCGCGATTCACGTTACCGGCAGAGCCGGTACTCGGAGGAGTTCGCCGACGACGACGAGGACGACTCCGAGGAGCCGCCGGCGCCCCGGTCCCGGCTGAGCGACCGTGGCCGGCTCTCGGAGCGCGCCGCCGGTCGGGCGGCCGACGCCGAGCGGGGCGACACCGACCGGGCGGAGCGGGCCGAGCGGTCCAGCGTCCGCTCCATCACCCGGCCGTCGGCCGGCGACACGTCGGGCGCGCTGACCTACCACACCCGCGACAACCTGGCCCTGGCGCCGCAGGCGCAGCCCCGGGAGCGTGCGGTGGTCGCCGAGGAGGAGCAGCGCTACCAGATCACCACGCTGCACCCCACCACGTACCGGGAGGCGCGCACCATCGGTGAGCACTTCCGCGACAACGTTCCGGTGATCATCAACCTCACCGAGATGGACGAGGCCGACGCGCGTCGACTTGTGGACTTCGCCGCCGGCCTGGCGTTCGGGCTGCGGGGTACGATCGAGCGCGTGACCAATCGGGTGTTCCTGCTCTCACCGGCCAATGTCCAGGTCACCGCGGAGGACAAGGCCAAGATCGCCGAGGGCGGCTTCTTCAGCCTGAGCTAGCCCCGCCCGACCCGAGGGACGTCGCCTGCCGTGTTGTCGATCGTGCTGCAAGTGCTGTATCTGGTGCTCTACTTCTTCCTGCTCGTCCTGCTGGCCCGGTTCGTCCTGAGCGCCGTCCTGCAGTACGGCCGACGCTGGCAGCCGGGGCGTGGGGCATCGGTGGGGCTGGAAATCGTGTGGAGCGTCACTGATCCCCCTCTCAACGCGTTGAGGCGTGTGATCCCTCCGTTGCGAATTGGTACCGTGAGCATCGACCTGGCCTCACTTGTGCTCCTGGTTATCCTGTTCGTGCTGATGGAGTTCGTGTTGAGGCGGTCGATCATCGGCACCGTCTGATGACCGACGCGCTTTCGCGGCCGCAACTGACCCGAGGAGTTTCGATGCCGCTGACCCCGGCCGACGTCCACAACGTCGCCTTCAAAAAGCCGCCGATCGGCAAGCGGGGCTACGACGAGGAGGAGGTCGACGCTTTCCTGGACGAGGTGGAGCGCGAGCTTGCCCGTCTCATCGAGGAGAACAACGAGCTGCGCGCCCAGGTGGAGCGCGGCGGCCGTGGTGGCGCCCCCGCCGGCCCCGGCGGCGACGCCCGTCTCGCGGCGGAGCTCAACGACGTCAAGGCCCAGCTCGACCGGGTGCAGCGCGACAAGGCGGCGGCCGAGCAGGCCGCCCGCGCGATGCAGGCCGAGCTGGAGCAGGTCCGTTCCGCCGGTGGCCCGGCCGTCGGCGGCGCCGACGGTGAGCAGCAGGCGCTGCGGGTGCTGATGATGGCCCAGCGGACCGCCGACGACCACGTCTCCGACGCCCGTCGCGAGGCCGACCAGCTGCTCTCCGAGGCCCGTTCCAAGGCCGAGGAGGTCACCCGCGAGGCCCGCGCCAAGGCCGACGCCCTGGAGCGCGACGCGCGCCAGCGGCACCAGGAGGCCATGGGCGGCCTGGACGCCAAGCGCACGGCCCTGCAGAAGCACATCGAGGAGCTCAAGCAGTTCGAGCGTGAGTACCGCACCCGGCTCAAGGCATACCTGGAGAGCCAGCTGCGTGACCTCGACGGCCGCGGCCAGGGCCTGGAGGTCGAGATGACCCGTGGTGGTGAGGGCACCCGGGCCGCCGGCGGCGGCAACGGCCTGGCCACCGCAGGGCTCGCCGGCTCCTACGGCGGCGGCGGTCGCTCCGGCGCTCTCGAGACCGGACGCTGAACCATCGGTCGGCGACCGTCGTCACGATGACGGTCGCCGACCTCGCCTCATCAGCACGACGCGGCGGGGGTGAGCCGTGATAGTCGCCAGTCTCCTGCTCATCCTCGTCGCGGTGGTGCTGCTGGTGCTCGGCCTGGCCGGTGGCTCCAGCGTTCTCCTGACCATCTCCATCGCGGCCAGCCTGCTGGCCGCCGTCGCGCTGGTCGCGGGCGCCCGCCAGGCGGCCGCGGACCGGGCGGCGGCGGATCCAGGCCGGCCGGGGTGGCGACCCCGTCGGGCGACCCGCCCGGCCGGACCGGCCTCCGCCGGTGGGCCGCCGGCGGAGCCGGAGATCCCCGTCCAGCACGTTCCTTCCACGGTCTACGCCGACGGCAGCGGGTGGCGGCAACCGCCCGAGCCGCCGGTGGCCGACGGCACCGTCCCGGCCGCCACGCCCGGCGCCGACCCCGCCGTGCCGTACGACGACGAGCCGCCCGCGCAGGACGTCACCCCGGGCGAGGCCGCCCGGGTGGCCCGCCTCGCCGCCGAGGTGCGGGTGGTCGACGGGCGGCCCCGCTACCACCTGGCCGACTGCGCGTACCTCGTGGGGCGGGAGCACGAGCCGCTTCCGGTCGCGGAGGCCGTCGACCTCGGCTTCACCCCGTGCGCACGCTGCGCGCCCGACACCGCCCTGCTCGCCGACGCCGGTCGGATCTGAGCGGCGGGACGTTTCTTGATGGACGCCACGCTGACCGTCGCGGTCCGGGTGAAGCCCGGCTCCGCCCGGGCCCGCGTCGGCGGCCGCTTCGACGGGCCGCACGGGCCGGCCCTGGTGATCGCGGTGCACGCCCCCGCCGTGGACGGGCGGGCCACCGAGGCGGCCCGGCGGGCGCTGGCCGGGGCGCTGGGCGTACGGCCGGCCGTGGTGTCGTTGCGGGCCGGCGCGGCCAGCCGCGACAAGCTCTTCCTGGTCGAGGGGCCCGCCCCGGAGTTGACGGAGGCACTGCGCCGGCTGCGTGACGGGGCCGCCGGGTGACGGACGCCGGGGCCGGGCGGCGGTGACGCCGGGGCTGGATCTCGCGCTCCTGCTCGGTGCGGGTGTCCTGCTGGTCGCGGTCGGCGCGGTCCGTCTCTCCACCCGGCTCGGCGTGCCGAGCCTCCTGGCGTACCTGGCCCTCGGGGTGGCGATCGGGGAGGCGGGGCTGGGCATCCGCTTCGACGACGTCGAGCTGACCCGGACCCTGGGCTTCTGCGCGCTCATCGTGATCATCGCCGAGGGCGGGCTGACCGCCCGGTGGAGCACGCTGCGTCCGGTGCTCGGGCTGGCGGCACTGCTCTCCACGGTCGGCGTGGTGGTCAGCATCCTTGTCGTCGGCCTCGTCGTGCACCTGCTGCTGGGACTGGACTGGCGGCTGGCCCTGCTCTACGGCGCGGTGCTCTCCTCCACCGACGCGGCGGCGGTCTTCGCCACGCTGCGCCGGCTGCGGCTGCCGCCCCGGCTGGTGGCCACCCTGGAGGCGGAGTCGGGGATGAACGACGCCCCGGTCGTGCTGCTGGTGGTGCTGCTGTCCCGGGAGGGCGTCACCCACCCGTGGTGGTACGAAGTCTCCCTGGTCAGCTACGAGCTGGGCGCCGGCGCGGCGGTCGGTCTGGCGGCCGGCGTCGGCGGGCGGTGGGCGCTGCGCCGGGCGGCGCTGCCGTCGGCGGGGCTCTACCCGATCGCGGCGGTCGGGCTGACCGTGTTCGCCTACGCCGCCGGCGCGGTGCTGCACGCCTCGGGTTTCCTCGCCGTCTACGTGGCGGGGGTGATCCTCGGCAACGCCCGGCTGCCGCACCGGCAGGCGATCCTCGGCTTCGCCGACGGCCTGGCGTGGCTGGCCCAGATCGGGCTCTTCGTGCTGCTCGGGCTGCTCGTCTCGCCGGGCCGGCTGGGCTCGGCGGTGCTGCCGGCAGTGGTCGCCGGGCTGGCGCTGGTGCTGCTGGCCCGGCCGCTGTCGGTGGCGGCGTCCGTACTGCCGTTCCGGTTCGACCTGCGTGAGCAGGCGTTCCTGTCCTGGGCGGGGCTGCGCGGGGCGGTGCCGATCGTGCTCGCCACCATTCCGCTGTCGGAGCGGGTGCCGGGCGCCGACCGGCTCTTCGACTCGGTCTTCGTACTGGTGGTGATCTTCACGCTGCTCCAGACCGGGACGCTGACTCCGGTGGCCCGCCGGCTGCGGGTGACCGCGCCGGCCGAGGCGACCGAGATCCGGGTGGAGACGGCGCCGCTGGAGCGGATGGGCGCGGACCTGCTCCAGCTGGAGGTGCCGCCCGGTTCCCGACTGGCCGGGGTGCACGTCGACGAGTTGCGGCTGCCGCTGGGCGCCTCGGTGACCCTGGTGCTGCGCGACGGGGCGGGCGTCGTGCCCGGCCCGGACTTCCGGCTGAAGACCGGCGACAGCATGTTGATCGTGGCCACGGCCGGGGTGCGCGACGAGGCGGAGCGGCGGCTGCGGGCGGTCAGTCGGCGGGGCCGGCTGGCCCGCTGGTTTGGCGAGTACGGCCAGGGACCCGCCGCGTGATCTGCTAGCGTTCCTTTTGCCCCGGTTAGGGATGACCAGGGGCCGAACGCCGGTACGTCGGAGCGGCACGTTGTCGTGCGCCTGTACGTTCCGTATTCTTGCGAATCTCCGGAGTGCGCGGCCCCGTCGCCGCGCGCCCCTTTTGTACCTGGGGGCGCCGATGCCGGCGGCCCCTGTCCAGGTGCCGCGGAAGGCCGCGGTTCCGCGGCCGAGGGAGCGACGATGGCGAAGCCAGCCGACACCAGGACCGCAGGCCGGAAGCCGGTGGCGAAGGCCACCCGCAGCGCTGCGGAGACCGAGAAGATCCGGGCGGCCCTGGCGGCGCGGCGCGACGAGTTGCGCGCCGAGTACGATCGGACGCTGAGCGAGATCACCGAGCTGCAGCGCGACCGGCTGACCGACTCGGCCGGGGACGACCAGGCCGACACCGGGACCAAGACGTTCGAGCGTGAGCAGGAGATCTCACTCGCCAACAGCATCCTGGAACGAATCACGCAGGTCGAGCGGGCGCTGGAGCGGCTCGACGAGGGTGGCTACGGCTGGTGCGAGCGGTGCGGCAACCCCATCCCGGTGGAGCGGCTCGCCGCCTTCCCGTCGGCCACCCTCTGCGTGACGTGCAAGCAGCTGGAGGAGCGGCGCTGAGGCCCGCTCCCCGGCGGCCATGGGAGGCGGCGCGGACGCGTCGCCGCGAGCGTCGATGGGGAGCAGATGTCCGAAGCACCGCCCGCCGGGCCCGGCAGCACTGAGCCGGGTGCCGACAGCGCCGAGCCGAGGTCCGGCACGCCCCACCGCCGGGCCGCCGCCACCCTGTTCGGCCTCGCGCTCACGGTGCTCGCCGCCGACGCGGCGACCAAGCACCTCGCCCTGGGCGCTCTCGAGGACCGCGAGCCGGTCAGGCTGCTCGGCGGTGCGGTCTACCTCAGCCTGACCCGCAACAGTGGCGCGGCGTGGAGCATCGGCGCCGACTACACCTGGGTCTTCCCGCTGATCACCCTCGGGGTGGTCGGTTGGATCGTCTGGATGGCGCTGCGCCTGCGTTCGCTGCCCTGGGGGATCTCGCTGGGCCTGGTGCTGGGCGGGGCGCTGGGCAACTTCGCCGACCGGGTGTTCCGCGCCCCGGGCTGGTTCGTGGGGCACGTGGTGGACATGGTCAGCGTCTTCGCCCCGTACGGCCGGGTGTTCCCGGTGTTCAACCTGGCCGACAGCGCCCTCGTCTGCGGCGTGCTGCTCGCCCTCCTGCTGGAGCTGACCGGCCGGCAGCGTGACGGCAGCCGGATCGGCCACGGCGAGTCCACCGACGAGGCGGCGGCCCAGGCCGACGCCGGACAGCGGGAGCGGGCATGACCGCCGCCTTCGCCGCCGGCGGCGACCACCGTTCCCTGCCCGTCCCCGACGGCCTCGACGGCACGCGGCTCGACCAGGCCGTGTCGCGGCTGTTCGGGCTGTCCCGCACCGCCGCCGCGGCCCTGGTCGACGCCGGCGACGCGCTGGTCGACGGGGCCGCCCGGCCGAACTCCTACCGGGTGAAGGCCGGCTCCTGGCTGGAGGTGACCCTGCCCGCGCCGGTCGCCCCGCCCACCGTGGTGCCGCAGGCGGTGCCCGGGCTGCGGGTGGTGTACGCCGACGACGACATCGTGGTGGTGGACAAGCCGGTCGGCGTCGCGGCCCACCCGAGCCCCGGCTGGACCGGCCCGACGGTGATCGGCGCGCTGGCCGCCATCGGGCACCGCATCTCGACCAGCGGCGCTGCCGAGCGACAGGGCGTGGTGCACCGGCTCGACGTCGGCACCACGGGCATCATGGTGGTGGCCAAGAGCGAGCAGGCGTACACCGCGTTGAAGCGGGCGTTCAAGTACCGCGAGGTGGAGAAGCGCTACCACGCGGTGGTGCAGGGGCACCTGGACCCGCTGCGCGGCACCGTCGACGCCCCGATCGACCGGCACCCCACCCACGACTACCGCTGGGCGGTGGTCTCCGGCGGCAAGCCGAGCATCACCCACTACGACACGGTGGAGGCGTTCCCGGCGGCGAGCCTGGTCGACGTCCGGCTGGAGACCGGGCGCACCCACCAGATCCGGGTGCACTTCTCCACGCTGCGGCACCCGTGCGTGGGCGACCTCACGTATGGCGCCGACCCGACCCTGTCCGCCCGGCTCGGCCTGTCCAGGCAGTGGCTGCACGCCCGGTCGCTGAGCTTCCTGCACCCCCGCACGGGGGATGAGGTGCGCTTCGTCAGCGACTACCCTGACGACCTGGACCGCGCGCTCGAGATCCTCCGCGACTGAGCGTCGTCCCGCCCGTGACGATCCGACGAGGGGATCCCGCCGTGTGTGCCGGTGCCCCGGAGCCGACCGTGGGCGAAACGTCGGAACCCGCGCCGGGCGTGACGGGACCATCACCGACACCGGCCGGACCGGCCGGCGGCGGGTCGCCGCCAGCGGTCCTGTCGACCTCCCCGTACGCCGGCGCCGACGGCGTGCGGGGGCCCGTGCCGTGACGGGAGGAAGAACCGAAGGTGCGTAGACGGGTGTGGTCCGAATAGGGTTTCGTTCGTAGCCTGTCAGACGGGCATCGATGGCGCTGGGAGGGCGAGCCTTGGAGGGCAGCGAGACCGGCTGGGGGCGGCCGGCCGAACCAGCACCGCGGTGGCGGGCGCTGCTCGACCGGGCCCGGCACGGCAGCCGCACGGCTGAGCAGGCCGAGGCCGACCGACACGCCGATCCGCCGCCCCTCCCGCCGGAGCCGCTGCCCCGCCGCTCGTCGGGCAACGGCTACGCCGCGCGGGTGCCGGCCATCGGGCGGGCCCCCGAGCCGTACGCGCCGGAGCCCGGCCCACCGCCGTACGGCGCGGACGGCCCACCGCCGTACGGCGCGGACGGCCCACCGCCGTACGGCGCGGAGTACGGCCGCCCGGTCGACGCGGGCTACCGGGCCGAGGCCACCTACCGGGTGGAGCCGGCCTACCGGGTGGACCCGCTGGACCCCGCCTACCGGGTGGAGCCCGAACACCCGCCCGAGCCGAGCTACCGGTTGGATCCGGTCGAACCGACCTACCGGTCGGATCCGGTCGAGCCGAGCTACCGGTCGGATCCCATCGAGCCGACCTACCGGTCGGATTCGGTCGAGCCGTCTTACCGGTCGGATCCGGTCGAGCCGTCTTACCGGTCGGATCCGGTCGAGCCGTCCTATCGGGCGGATCCCATCGAGCCGAGCTACCGGGCGGGCTCCATCGAGCCGTCCTATCGGGCGGAGCCGGTCGAGCCGACCTACCGGGCGGACCCGGGGTATCCGGCCGAGCCGGCGTACCGCGTGCCGGCCCAGCCCCCGCCGCCCCGCATCGAGACCGAGCCGCGCGGGGGCCCGGGGCCGGTCGAGTCGCGCTACGCGGTGCTGGACAACGGCTACCGGCACGAGTCACCCCCGGTCGAGTCCCGCTACGCGGTGCTCGACAACGGCTATCGCTCCCGACGCGCCCACCAGGCCCCGCCCGCCGTGCCGCCGCCCGCCGCACCGCCGCCGCCGGCCGTGCCACCGCCCGCCGCGGCGCCGCCCGTTGTACCGCCGCTCGCCGCCGCGCCGCCGCCCGTTGTACCGCCGCTCGCCGCCGCGCCGCCGCTCGCCGAGCGGGGCTACCCGGCGCGCGTCGAGTGGCGCCCACGCGGCACCGAGAACGAGGTGGAGCGCGCCGTCGGGGTGCTCCGCCGCGACCTGGGCTCCCCCCGGGTGCTCGCGTTCGCCAACCCGAAGGGCGGCGTGCACAAGACCACCGCCACCGTGCTGGCCGCGGCGACCGTCGGCAGCGTACGGGGGCGGGGCGTGCTGGCCTGGGACGACAACGAGCTGCGCGGCACGCTCGGGCTGCGCGCTGGCAGCGCCCGGCACGCCCGCACCATCCGGCACCTGGTCGGCGATCTCGCGCACGTCGAGATCAAGGAGGGCGCCGAGCTGCTGGCGCACCTGGACGAATACCTGCGGCACGCCTCCGACGGCTCGTACGACGTGCTGGCCGGCGAGGAGAGCCCCCGCTTCGCCCAGCGGCTCGACCAGTTCACCGTCCGGCGGGTGCTGGAGTTGCTGCGGCGCACCCACGACGTGGTCTGCGTGGACACGGGCAACAACGTGGAGAGCGCCAACTGGCGCACCGTCATGCAGGCGGCGGACCAGCTCGTGGTGACCACCGTGCCCCGCGAGGACGCCGCGTTCAGCGCCGACTGGATGCTGGACCTGCTGCACGAGGTCGGGATGGGGGAGCTGGCCGACAACGCGATCACCCTGATCTCCTGCCCCACCCCGGGCCGCTCGCCGTTGCAGGACGACCTGGAGCGGCACTTCGCCACCCGTACCCGGGCCGTCGCCGTGGTGCCGTACGACCCGGCGCTGGAGACCGGCTCCTCGATCGAGTACCACCAGCTCCAGCAGGAGACCCGGCAGGCGTGGCTGAAGGCCGCCTCGGTGATGCTGGAGCCGTTCGCCCGGTGAGCGGGTGTGCCGCCACCGACCGCCCACGGCGCCAACGGGCCTGAGAGGATCACCGGGTGAGCGCGGACACCCCCGAACCCGACCGGCCCGACGAGCCGGGGGCACCGGCCGCCTGGACGGAACCCGACCCGCCGCACCGCGTCGGCCCCGCCGACCCGTACGCCGCCGGGGAGCCCGCCCCGCCGCACGACGCCACGACCGGCGTCCCGCCGTACGGCGGGACGGTGGAGTACGTCCCCGGCGGGACCGGCCTGGAGTACGCCGCCGGCTACCCGCTCGCGCCACCGGCGGAGCCGGACCTGCCACGCGGGCGGGCGGTGCGGCTCGCCCTGCTGGCGGTGCTCGCGTCGAGCGTGCTCGGGGTGCCGCTCGGGCTGCTCTGGGCCGCCCTCGCGCCGGACACGCCGGTGCTCAAGGTCGCCGAGGGGGCGGTCTACGCCGAGCCGCAACCGGAGCAGCCGATCGCCGCCGACGGCTGGTTCAGCCTGCTGGGGCTGGGCTTCGGGGTGCTCGCCGCGCTCGCGCTGTGGTTCCTGCTGCGCCGGGTACGGGGACCGGTCGGGCTGTTCGCCGCCGTGCTCGGCGCCTTCGGCGCGGCGCTGGTCGCCTGGCAGGTGGGCCGGCGCACGGGGCTGGCCGGCTACGAGCGGCTGCTGGAGAACGCGCCCGTGGGGCGGGCCTTCGAGAAGCCGGCCGACCTGCGGGCCGGCGGGATCGAGTGGTTGTTCGGCGTGTTGCCGGTGCCGCACGGCAACCTGCTGTTGTCCGCGTTCGGCGCGGCCGTGACGTATACCCTGCTGGCCGGCTGGTCCCGCTGGCCGTCGTTGCGCCCGGAGCGCGAGCCCGGCGTGCCCGGGCTCAGTTGGGGGTCGGCGGAGACGCCAGCTCCGTCAGCGGCACCGGAACCGCCCGCACCTGGCGCAGCAGCGCCGCCTCACGGTTGAGCAGGCGCAGCTCGGCGCGGAGCCGGGCGGCGGTGTCGTCGATGGCGAGCAGCCGCTGCCGGTCGGCCACGGTCAGCACGGCCGTGGCGGCCACCAGGTGCGACAGCACCGTCGGATCCTCCGGCAACTGCTCGGACAGCTCCTCGGGATCGGCCCGGATCAGGCCCAGGTACTGCCGGAAGACCGAGATCACCCGGGCGGCGAGCAGGTCGGCGACCTCGTCGGGCCCGCCCGGCTCGGGCAGCCACTCCACGTCGGCGGTCAGGTAGGGCTCGGTGTCACGGTCGACGTCGGCGACGCGGAACCTGCGCTTGCCCACCGTGACGATGTCGAAGCCACCGTCGGGGCGCTCGGTGACCTGCCGCAGCTCGGCGGTGCAGCCCACCTCGTGCAGGGTGACGTCGCCGCCACCGGGCAGCGGCTTGCCGTCCGGCCCGGTGGGGGCGACCTCCCAGCCGGCCCGGATGGCCACCACGCCGAACTCGCGCGGGGCGTCCTCGGGCAGCGCGACCAGGTGCCGCACCAGGGCGCGGTAGCGCTCCTCGAATATGTGCAGCGGCAGCACCAGACCGGGGAAGAGGACCATTCCGAGCGGAAACACCGGCAGCCGCGCAGTCACGCGTCGAGCGTAGCCCGATCCCGGCGCGGCGGCGTGGCCCGGCTCACCGTCCCGGCGTACGGGCGGCGCCGGTCGCCGTCCGGGCGGGCCGCCTAGACTCGCAAGGGTGTTGAACCGGATCGACCTGCGCGGCGGCGTCCGTGACCCGCGCCGCCTGCTGCCCCGTGCCCAACTCGACGTCTCCGTGGCCGTCGAGCGGATCCGCCCCCTCGTGGAGGCGGTCCGGGAGCATGGTTACCCGGCGATCCGGGAGGCCAGTGAGCGCTTCGACGGGGTCTCGCCCGAGGTGCTGCGGGTGCCCGCCGAGGCGATCGCCGAGGCGGAGGGCACCCTCGCTCCCGAGGTGCGCGCCGCGCTGCTGGAGTCCATCACCCGGGCCCGCAAGGTGCACGCCGACCAGCGCCGCACCGACCACACCACCCAGGTGGTGCCGGGCGGCACGGTGACCGAGCGCTGGGTGCCGGTCGACCGGGTCGGCCTCTACGTCCCCGGCGGCCTGGCGATGTACCCGTCGACCGTGGTGATGAACGTGGTGCCGGCCCAGGCGGCCGGGGTGCGCTCGCTGGTGGTGGCGAGCCCGCCGCAGAAGGAGAACGGCGGCCTGCCCGACGCCCGGGTGCTCGCCGCCTGCGCCCTGCTCGGCGTCGACGAGGTCTACGCCGTCGGCGGCGCCCAGGCCGTCGCGATGCTGGCGTACGGCGCGGCGGTCGACGCCGAGGGCGCCGCGCACTGTGACCCGGTCGACATGATCACCGGGCCGGGCAACATCTGGGTCACCGCCGCCAAGCGGCTGCTGCGCGGCGTCGTCGGCATCGACGCCGAGGCCGGCCCGACCGAGATCGCCATCCTGGCCGACGACACGGCCGACCCGGCGCACGTCGCGGCCGACCTGATCAGCCAGGCCGAGCACGACCCCCTCGCGGCCAGCGTGCTGGTCACCCCCTCGGTCGAGCTGGTGGAGGCCGTGGAGCGGGAGCTGGCCCGGCAGGTGCCGGCCACCAAGCACGCCGAGCGGGTCACCACCGCGCTCACCGGCGAGCAGAGCGGCGTCGTCCTGGTCGACGACCTCGACGCCGGGCTGCGGGTGGTCGACGCGTACGCGGCCGAGCACCTGGAGATCCAGACCCGGGACGCCCGCGAGTGGGCGCTGCGGGTGCGCAACGCCGGGGCGATCTTCGTCGGCGCCTGGTCGCCGGTGTCGCTCGGCGACTACTGCGCCGGCTCCAACCACGTGCTGCCCACCGGCGGCTGCGCCCGGCACTCCTCCGGGCTGTCGGTGCAGTCCTTCCTGCGTGGCATCCACCTGGTCGACTACTCCGAGCAGGCGCTGCGCGAGGTGGCCCCGCACGTGGTCACCCTGGCCGGCGTCGAGGACCTGCCGGCGCACGGCCGGGCCGTCCAGGTGCGCTTCCCGGGAGAGCTGACGTGAGCGAGCGAACCAGCAGGCTCAGCCCCGATGCCGTCGCCGAGCGAAGCGAGGTGACGGCATGACCACCCTCGACGACCTGCCGATCCGCGACGACCTGCGCGGGCTGTCGCCGTACGGGGCGCCGCAGCTCGACGTGCCCGTGCGGCTGAACACCAACGAGAACTCCTACCCGGTGCCCGAGCCGGTGGTGGACGCGATCGGCAAGGCCCTCGCGGCGGAGCTGCGCGACCTCAACCGCTACCCGGACCGCGACGCCGTGGCGCTGCGCGCCGACCTGGCCGGCTACCTGGGCCACGGGCTCACCGTCGAGCAGGTGTGGGCGGCCAACGGCTCCAACGAGATCCAGCAGCAGCTGCTCCAGGCGTTCGGCGGCCCGGGGCGCAGCGCGCTCGGCTTCGTCCCCGCGTACTCGATGCACCCGCTGCTGGCCCTCGGCACCGGCACCCGGTGGGTGCCGGCCCGCCGCGGCGTCGACTTCGGGCTGACGGCGGACGAGGCGGTCGCCCAGGTCCGCGAGCACGCCCCGGACGTGGTCTTCCTCTGCTCGCCGAACAACCCCACCGGCACCGCCCTCGACCCGGCGGTGGTCGCCGCGGTGCTGGACGCCGCGCCCGGCATGGTGGTCGTCGACGAGGCGTACGCCGAGTTCGCCCGCCCCGGCACGGTCAGCGCCCTGGCG
Source organism: Micromonospora sp. DT62 (assembly GCF_049847285.1). NCBI lineage: Bacteria > Bacillati > Actinomycetota > Actinomycetes > Micromonosporales > Micromonosporaceae > Micromonospora > Micromonospora sp. DT62. The sequence continues at coordinate 137,121 of NZ_JBNCOB010000005.1, read as the reverse complement.
GTGCTGCCCGGGCACCCGCGGCTGGTGGTGACCCGGACGATGAGCAAGGCGTTCGGGTTCGCCGGCGGCCGGCTGGGCTACCTGGCGGCCGACCCGGCGGTGGTGGCGGCGGTGCAGTTGGTCCGGCTGCCGTACCACCTCTCGGCGCTCACCCAGGCCGCGGCCCGGGCGGCGCTGGCGCACCGCGACGCCCTCCTCGACACGGTGGCCGCGATCTGCGCGCAGCGGGACCGGATCGTGGCGCGGCTGCGCGAGCGGGGGGTGCGGGTGGCCGACAGCGACGCCAACTTCGTGCTGTTCGAGGTCGGGGGCGACCAGGCCGCCGTCTGGCGCACCCTGCTCGACGCCGGCGTGCTGGTCCGCGACGTCGGCCTGCCGGGCTGGCTGCGGGTCACCGCCGGCACCCCCGCCGAGACCGACGCCTTCCTCGCCGCCGCGGAGAAGATCCAGTGAGCGTGCGAGCCCCGCAGTCGCGACCGAAAGGCAAGCAATTGGGAGCGCGAGGAGTGAGCTTGCGAGCCCCGCAGCCGCGATCGAAAGGCAAGCAATGAGCCGGACCGCCCGCGTGGAGCGGATCACCAAGGAGACGAAGGTTCTCGTCGAGATCGACCTCGACGGCACCGGCCGGGCCGAGATCGGCACCGGGGTCGGCTTCTACGACCACATGCTGCACCAGATCGCCCGGCACGGCGGCTTCGACCTGACCGTGCGCACCGTGGGTGACCTGGAGATCGACGCCCACCACACGATGGAGGACACCGCGCTCGCCCTGGGCGCCGCGTTCGACCAGGCGCTGGGGGACAAGGCCGGCATCCGGCGGTACGGCTCGGCCACCGTCCCGATGGACGAGGTCCTCGTCCGGGCCGCGGTCGACCTCTCCGGCCGCCCGTACGTGGTGCACGACGAGCCGGTGCTGGCGCCGTACATCGGGCCGGTCTACCCGACCAGCATGACCCGGCACATCTGGGAGTCCTTCGGCCAGGCGGCCCGGATCACCCTGCACGTGGACGTGCTGCGGGCGGCCCGCCCCGGCGGTCACCCGGACGCCCACCACGTGGTGGAGGCCCAGTTCAAGGCGGTCTCCCGCGCGCTGCGCGAGGCCACGGCCGTCGACCCGCGTGCGGCGGGCGCGATCCCCAGCACGAAGGGGGCCCTGTGAGCGCGAGGAACGCAGCGAAGCGGAGTCCCGCAGTCGCGAGCGAGCGCGGTGCGGTGAGCGCGAGGAACGCAGCGAAGCGGAGTCCCGCAGTCGCGAACGGAAGGCGGTTCTGATGGGTGGGGTGCTGCCGACGTTGCTGCTGATCCTGGCCGGCGTGCTGGTCGGCGGGGCGTTGTCGCTGCACAAGCAGGGTGCTCCGCGTGGGGCGGTGGTCCTCACGGCGCTGCTCGCCGCGCTGGCCACGATCGGCGGCGTGCTGTGGCTGCTGCCGGGGGAGGGCGCGTGAGCCGCGTGGTGGTGCTCGACTACGGGTCGGGCAACCTGCGCTCGGCCGAGCGGGCCCTGGCCCACGCCGGTGCGGACGTGACGGTGACCGACGACCTGACCGCCGCCGCCGAGGCGGACGGCCTGGTGGTGCCGGGTGTGGGCGCGTACGCCGCCTGCATGGCCGGGATCGAGGCCCTCGGCGCCGGCCCGGTGATCGCCGAGCGCGTCGCCGCCGGCCGTCCGGTGCTGGGCATCTGCGTGGGCATGCAGGTGCTCTTCGAGCACGGCGACGAGCACGGGGTGGTGACCGAGGGACTCGGGCTGCTGCCCGGCGGGGTGACCAGGCTGGCCGCCCCCCGGCTGCCGCACATGGGCTGGAACACGGTCGCGGCGCCGGCGGGTTCGGTGCTCTTCGCCGGCCTGCCCGCCGACAGCCGGTTCTACTTCGTGCACTCGTACGGGGTCGGGGACCCGGGCGCGCTGGCGGAGGCCGGCGCCACGGTCACCACCGCCCACCACGGGACGGACTTCGTGGCGGCCGTGGAGCGGGGTCCGCTCTGCGCCGCGCAGTTCCACCCGGAGAAGTCCGCCGACACCGGTGCCGCGCTGCTGCGCAACTGGCTCGCCACGCTGCCCACCGGTGACTGAGCGCCTGCCCGGTGCGGCGGGCCCGCTCCGGCCCGCCGCCGGCCGCCTTGTCGCGAGCCCACGACCACCCGGACGACCGCGCCCCCGGCGGGTCACGCCGTGAGCAAGGAGCGGGCCCGGCGCCGGGCGGCCCGGGAGGCCGAGGTCGCCCGGGAACGGGCCGTCCGCGAGCGGCGCGCGGCCCGGCGGTCTCGGCGGCGGGCACTGGTCCGCCGGTTGACGCCGTCGCTGCGCCGGGGGCGGACGGGCCGGCTGCCCCGGCACAGCCGCGGCGAGCGGGCGGCCATCGTGCTGCTGACCCTGGTGGCGATGGTCCTGATCTGGTCGTTCGTCGACGATCTGGCGCTGCGCGTCGCGCTGGTCGTGCTGTTGCTGCTCGTACTGCCGGCGATCGTGGTGATCGCCCTGGACCGTCGCACCTGACTTCGAGGAGAAATACCGTGAGCCTCACCCTGTTGCCCGCCGTGGACGTCGCCGACGGTCAGGCCGTCCGACTCGTGCAGGGAGCCGCCGGCAGCGAGACGACGTACGGCGACCCGTTGGAGGCCGCGCTCGCCTGGCAGCGGGACGGCGCCGAGTGGATCCACCTGGTCGATCTCGACGCCGCGTTCGGCCGGGGCTCCAACGCGCACCTGCTGGCCGAGGTGGTGCGGCAGCTCGACGTGAAGGTGGAGCTGTCCGGCGGCATCCGCGACGACGAGTCGCTGCACGCCGCGCTCGGCACCGGCGCCGCCCGGGTGAACATCGGCACCGCCGCCCTGGAGGATCCGGTCTGGTGCGACCGGGTGTGCGGGGAGTACGGCGACCGGGTGGCGATCGGGCTGGACGTGCGGGGCCGTACCCTCTCCGCCCGGGGCTGGACGCGCGACGGCGGCGACCTCTTCGAGGTGCTGGAGCGGCTCGACAAGGCGGGCGCGGCGCGTTACGTCGTCACCGACATCACCAAGGACGGCACCATGCGCGGGCCGAACCTGGACCTGCTGCGCGAGGTCTGCGCCCGCACCGACGCCCCGGTGATCGCGTCCGGCGGCGTCTCCACCCTGGACGACCTGCGGGCGCTGGCCACCTTGGAGCCGATCGGGGTGGAGGGCGTGATCGCCGGCAAGGCGCTGTACGCGGGCGCCTTCACCGTGGCGCAGGCGCTGGAAACCCTGGCGGCGGCGTGACCGTCACGCGGCTCGGCTCGGGCGGCCCCTGGGAGCCGGTGTACGGCTACTGCCGGGTCGTCCGGGCCGGCGACCTGGCCTGGACGGCCGGCTGCACCTCGACGGTGGACGGCGTGGTCACCCACGTCGGGGACGCGGCGGCGCAGACCGCGCAGGCCCTGCGGATCGGCCTGGACGCGCTCGCCGAGGTGGGCGCGGAGCCCGGGGACGTGGTGCGGACCCGGATGTACGTCACCGACCGGACGTACGCCGACGAGGTGGGCCGGGCGCACAACGTGGTCTTCGGCGCGGTCCGTCCGGCGGCCACCATGGTGGTGGTGGCCGGCCTGCTCGACCCGGACCATCTGGTCGAGGTGGAGTTGGAGGCGTACCTCGGCGAGCGCTGAGCCTCGGGAAGCGCGCCGAGACGGTGCCGCCCGACGTGCCCCTGCGCGGCCTGATCGGTTGTGCACAATTAAATTGCGCGCTACGGTTCACCGGTGACCGAGGATCTGGTGCTGCGCCGGCAGGTGTGCTTCGCGCTCTACGCCGCGTCGCGCGCCCTCACCGACGTCTACCGGCCCGTCCTTGACGAGTTCGGCCTGACGTACCCGCAGTACCTGGTGCTGCTGGTGCTCTGGGAGCGCGACGACGCCCCCACGGTCTCCGAGCTCGGCGCCGCGCTGCGACTGGACTCCGGCACGCTCTCCCCGCTGCTCAAGCGGCTGGAGGGGGCGGGGCTGGTCGTCCGGAACCGGTCGGCGCGCGACGAGCGGCGGGTGGAGGTGGGCCTGACCGGCGACGGGCGGGCCCTGCGGCACCGGATGGACGAGGTGCCGCTGCGGGTCGCCCGCGCCACGGGCCTCACCGAGGCGGAGCTGGTCGCCCTGCGCGACACCCTCACCCGGGTCACCGAGACGATCCACCGACAGAAGGAGCAGTGACCACCATGCAGGTGCTCTACACCGCGTCCGCCCGGGCCACCGGGGACGGTCGGGACGGCCAGGTCCGCACCTCCGACGGCACGCTCGACCTGGGCCTGGCCGTGCCGAAGGAGATGGGTGGCGCCGGTGGCGCCGCCAACCCCGAGCAGCTCTTCGCGGCCGGCTACGCCGCCTGCTTCCACTCGGCGCTGCGCCTGGTCGCCCGCAAGGCGAAGGTCGACGTCTCCGGCTCGGTCGTCGAGGCCGAGGTCGGCATCGGCGCCAACGGCAGCGGCGGCTTCGGGCTGGCCGTCACCCTTCTGGTCGACCTCCCGGCCGTCGAGCGGGCCGCCGCCGAGCAGGTCGTCGCGCAGGCCCACCAGGTCTGCCCGTACTCGAACGCCACCCGCGGCAACGTCGAGGTCGCCCTCACCGTGCGCGAGGCGCTGTGAGCACCCGCAACCGGGAGATCCACCTGGCCGCCCGCCCGCAGGGCTGGCCGACCGCGGACAACTTCCGGCTCGTCGAGACCGAGGTGCCCACCCCGGGGCCGGGGCAGATCGTGGTCCGCAACCGGTACGTGTCGGTCGACCCGTACATGCGGGGGCGGATGAACGACGTCAGGTCGTACGTGCCGCCGTTCGCGCTCGACGCCCCGCTGGACGGTGGGGCGGTCGGCGAGGTGGTGGCCAGCGAGGCCGAGGGCCTCCAGCCCGGCGACACCGTGCTGCACGGCCTCGGCTGGCGCGAGTACGCGCTGCTCGACGCGCGGGCCGCCCGGAAGGTCGACCCCGACCTCGCCCCGGTCAGCGCCTACCTGAGCGTGCTCGGCATGACCGGCCTGACCGCGTACGCCGGGTTGCTGGACGTCGCCGGGATGAAGGCGGGGGAGACCGTCTTCGTCTCCGCCGCCGCCGGCGCGGTGGGCAGCCTGGTCGGCCAGATCGCCAAGCTGCGGGGCGCGGCGCACGTGGTCGGCAGCGCGGGCTCGGCGGCCAAGGTCGAGCGGCTGCGCGCGCTCGGCTTCGACGCCGCGTTCGACTACCACGACGGGCCGGTGCGCGACTCGCTGAAGGCCGCCGCCCCGGACGGCGTCGACGTCTACTTCGACAACGTCGGCGGCGACCACCTGGAGGCGGCGATCTCCGCGATGAAGGTGCACGGCCGGGCCGCGATCTGCGGCATGATCGCGCAGTACAACGACACCGAGCCCCCGGCCGCGCCGCGCAACCTGGCGCTGGTCATCGGCAAGCGGCTCACCCTGCGCGGCTTTCTGGTCGGCGACCACGGCCACCTGCGCGACGAATTCGTACGCGAGATGGCCGGCTGGCTGCGCGACGGCAGGGTCTCGTACGACGAGACGGTCGTCGACGGCATCGAGAACGCCCCGGAGGCGTTCCTCGGCCTGCTGCGCGGCGAGAACCTGGGCAAGATGCTCGTCCGCGTGTAAGGAATAGCCCCTTCCCGACCCGGCAAGCGTGGCGGCGTGCCGCGACGGCGGTGGTCGGCCTCACAGGTCGGTCACCGCCGGTGCCGGGAGGGATAGGCTCGCGGCATGACGGTGGCGGTGCGGGTCATCCCGTGTCTCGACGTGGACGCCGGTCGGGTGGTCAAGGGGGTCAACTTCCTCGACCTGCGCGACGCCGGCGACCCGGTGGAGCTGGCGGCGGCGTACGACCGGGCCGGCGCGGACGAGTTGACCTTCCTCGACGTCACCGCCTCCTCCAGCGACCGGGGCACCATGCTCGACGTGGTCCGCCGCACGGCGGAGTCGGTCTTCATCCCGCTGACCGTCGGCGGTGGCGTCCGGCAGGTCGCCGACGTCGACACCCTGCTGCGCGCCGGCGCGGACAAGGTCGGGGTGAACACCGCCGCGATCGCCCGCCCCGAGCTGATCGCCGAGATCGCCGACCGCTTCGGCCGGCAGGTGCTGGTGCTCTCGCTCGACGTGCGGCGCGCGCCCGGCGGCGGCACGCCCAGCGGTTTCGAGGTGACCACCCACGGCGGTCGGCGCGGCACCGGGCTGGACGCGGTCGAGTGGGCCCGGCGCGGCGCCGAGCTGGGCGCGGGCGAGATCCTGCTGAACTCGATGGACGCCGACGGCACCAAGGCCGGCTTCGACCTCGAACTCATCGGCGCGGTGCGCCGGGTGGTGGACGTGCCGGTGGTGGCCAGCGGCGGCGCGGGCGAGGTGGCGCACTTCGCGCCGGCGATCGGCGCCGGCGCCGACGCGGTGCTCGCCGCCAGCGTCTTCCACTTCGGCGAGCTGACCGTCGCCGAGGTCAAGGACGCGCTGCGCGGGGCCGGGCACCCCGTCCGCTGACCGCCCGCGCGATCCGGCCGGTCCCGCCGGCCCGTCCGGCCCGTCGGCGCCCGTTCAGTCGCGGCGGGAACGGTTCTCGGGGGAGCGCCGGGGCGCCGGGATCGACCGCACCACGTACTCCTGCACGGCCGCGGCGTGGTCGGCCTCGTCCAGGTGCCAGTCGGCGCTCGCCGGGGCGTGTCGCCGGACCAGGACGCCCTGCACGGTGTCCACCGTGGTGGCCAGCCCGGCGTTCGGCCTGGTGCGCCAGAGGCGCTCACCGTCGGCGGTGATCCGGAACCAGCCGTCGGTGACGCTGACCAGCCCGGCCCCGACGAGGCGACGGACCGCCGCCTCCACCTCGTGGCGCTCGGGGATCGCCTGGTTGAGATGGTCGGCGGTGGAGAGCACGTCGGCGAGGCGTACGCCCTCGGGGCGGCGGCTGGCCGCCGCGCGGCGGTGCCGTCCCGCACCGCTGGCGATCACCACCGAGACGAAGATCCAGGCATCGGTCCAGCGCCATCCGTTCTCCCCCATGCGAGGATTCTGCCGGGCGTCGCGTCCGAAGGGAACACCGGCGTCCGGGTCGCGTCAGGTGGCGGGGAGCGGCGCGACCGGGCCCGGGGCGGGGTCCTGCGGCCCGGGGACCGTGAACAGCGGCAGGAAGACCTGGGTCAGCGGGCCGATGCCCAGCGCGTAGGCGATCGTGCCGACGCCCACCGTCCCGCCGAGCAGCCAGCCCAGCGCCAGCACCGTGACCTCGATGACGGTGCGGACGAGCCGGATCGAGCGGCCGGGCCGGCGGGCGACGTAGCCGGTCATCAGGCCGTCGCGGGGACCGGGTCCGAGGCGGGCGCCGAGGTAGAGACCCGTCGCCGCCCCGTTGGCCACGATGCCGGCGACCAGCATCCCGGCCCGTACGCCCAGCGACCCGCCGGCCGGCATCAGCGCGAGTGTCGCGTCGACCACCAGCCCGACCACCAGCGCGTTGCTGACCGTGCCGAGGCCGGGGCGCTGGCGCAGCGGTATCCAGAGCAGCAGCACCAGCACGCCCACCGCGATGGTGACGGTGCCGATGGAGAGGTCGGTCAGCTCGGACAGGCCCTGGTGGAACACGTTCCACGGGTCCAGGCCCAGCTCCGAGTTGATCATCAGAGCCATGCTGACGCCGTAGAGGACGAGGCCCGCGTAGAGCTGGCTGAGCCGCCGCGCGGGACGATGTCGGAGATTGCCAATCGGTGTCACCCATGCCACGCTAAAGGCCAATTGGCGCAGCGTAAGAGCCAATCCGGGAGGAGTGGCCATGACGAGTCAGGTTCGGGGTGTCCAATTGGCCCGGCTCCTCGGTCAGTGGCATGCGCTTCCCGGCCGCCGGCGCAGCCCCGACTACGCCGCCCTGGCCGGTGCCGTACGCGGCCTGCTCGCCGATGGCCGGCTGCCGCTGGGCGTGCGGCTGCCCGCCGAGCGGGAGCTGGCCGAGGCGCTGAAGATCAGCCGGACCACGGTCACGGCCGCGTACCGGGAGCTGCGGGAGAGCGGGCACCTCGCCAGCCGGCGGGGTGCCGGCAGCTGGACGATGCTCCCGGGGACCCACCGGGTGGCGAGCACCGGGCTCTGGACCCCGCTGGACGACCGCGACATGATCGACCTCGGGGTCGCCGCGCTCGCCGCGCCGCCCGAGCTGCTGCCGGCCGCCCGCGCGGCGGCCGAGGACCTGCCCCGCTACCTGGGCGGCGCCGGCTACCACCCGACCGGGATCATCGAGCTGCGCGAGGCGGTGGCCCGCGCGTACACCGACCGGGGCCTGCCCACCTCGCCCGACCAGATCATGGTCACCAACGGCACCCAGCACGCCCTCGACCTGGTGCTCCGGCTGGCCCTCGCCCCCGGCGGCAACGTGCTGGTCGAGGCGCCCAGCTATCCGAACGCGCTGGCCGCGCTGGCCGCCCGCCGGGCCCGGATCACCACTCACGGCCTGGCCGTCGAGGAGCCCGGGTGGGACGCCGACCTGCTGCTCGGCGCCCTCCGGCAGGCCCGGCCCAAGCTGGCGTACCTGATCCCGGACTTCCAGAACCCGACCGGCCACCTGATGTCGGCCGCGCTGCGCGAGCGGGTGGTGGCCACCGCGCACGCCGTCGGCACCGACCTGGTCGTCGACGAGTCGTTCGTGGACCTGCCGCTGGACGGGACGGTGCTGCCCCCGCCCACCGCCAGCTTCGACCGGCACTCCCGGGTGGTCAGCATCGGCGGGATGAGCAAGCCCTTCTGGGGCGGCCTGCGGATCGGCTGGGTGCGCGCCTCCGCCCCGCAGGTGCAGCGGCTCGCCGCCGCCCGGGTCGGTGTCGACATGGCCAGCCCGGTCCTGGACCAGTTGGTCGCGGTCCACCTGCTCGCCGACGCGCCGGCCATCGTCGCCGCGCGCCAGGCCCAGCTCACCGCCCAGCGCGACGCCCTGCTGGCGGCGCTCGCGCAGCGCCTGCCCGAGTGGCGGGTCACCGTCCCGCACGGCGGGGTGACCCTCTGGGCCGAACTCGACGGGCCGATCTCCAGCGCGCTGGCCCGGGCCGCCGAGGAGGTCGGCGTACGCCTCGCGCCCGGACCCCGGTTCGGCCTGGACGGCACGTTGGAGCGCTTCCTGCGGCTGCCGTTCACCCTGCCGGCCGCCGACCTGGTCGAGGCGGTCGGCCGCATCGCCGCCGTCCGGTACGACCTGGACCGGGGCGGCCGGTCGCAGTGGCGGGAGCCGGCGGTCATCGCCTGAGTCGGACCGGGTGGCCCGGGGCCGGGGTTGCCGGCCGGGTCGGTCAATCGCGCCTGCCTCCGGTCCCGCGGCTGCGAGACTGCGCAGGTGGGGGATGTGCGGGGGATGCGGTGGCCGCGCGGGATCCTGCCGAGCGCACCAGGCTCCCGCACCACCCGGCTCGAACTCTTCTACGATCTCGTCTTCGTCTTCGCCTTCCTCAACGTGACCACGGTGACGTCCGGCAGCCCGGACGCCCGCGGGATGGTCCGGTTCCTCGTGCTGCTCGCCCTGCTCTGGTGGTGCTGGAGCGGCGTGCGGCAGGTGGCGCTGGAGGAGCAGCTCGCCTCCGAGGCCGAGCAGACGCGCTGGCGGGGCCACCACCTGTGAGCCGGCGCCCCGCCCGTCCGACGTCGGCGACCCCGTACGGATCGTGGGGCCGCCGACGTCGCGGGCTCAGAGCTCGGCCAGCGTGCCTGCGTACATCTTCTCGATCTCGCCGGCGAAGTTGCTCTCCACGCCGCGGCGCTTGATCTTGAGCGACGGGGTGATCTCGCCGTCCTCGATGGTCAGGTCGCGCGGCAGGATGGCGACCTTCTTGATCGTCTCCCAGCGGTTGAGCTTGGCGTTGAGCTCGGCCACGTACCCCTCGACCATGGCCTTCGCCTCCGGCGAGGCGACGATCTCGGCGTAGTCGCGACCCTCCAGCGGGGTGCCGGCGGCCCAGCCCTTGATCGCGTCCGGGTCCAGCGTGACCAGCATCGTGCAGTAGTTGCGGGCCTGGCCGATCACCACCGCCTGCGAGGTGTACGGGCAGGTGGCCTTGAACATCCCCTCGATGTGCGAGGGCGCGATGTACTTGCCGCCCGAGGTCTTGACCAGGTCCTTCTTCCGGTCGGTGATCTTGAGGTAGCCGTCGGAGTCCAGGGTGCCGATGTCGCCGGTGCGGAAGTAGCCGTCCTCGGTGAACGAGGCCGCGGTCTCCTCGGGCAGGTTGTGGTAGCCGCGCATCACCGGCCGGCCGCGCACCAGGATCTCGCCGTCGGTGTCGATCCGGCACTCCAGGTCGCCCATCGCCTTGCCGACGGTGCCGATCCGCAACCCGTCCGGCGGGTTGACGAAGTTGCCGGCGCTGGTCTCGGTGAGGCCGTAGCCCTCGGAGATCGGCAGGTTCGCCGCGGCGAAGAAGGTGGCGATCTCCGGGCTGAGCGGGGCGGCGCCGGAGACGAGCACCCGGATCCGGCCGCCGAGGCGGGCCTGGAGCTTGCTGAACACCAGCTTCTCGGCCACCGTGTACTTCAGCCTTAGCCCGGTCGGGAGGGGCCGGCCGGCCTGCTCCAGGGCGACCTTCTCCTTGCCGACCCGGACGGCCCAGGCGAAGATCTTCGCCTTCGCGCCGCCGCTGTCCTGCGCGGTGGTCACCGTCTTGTTGTAGACCTTCTCGAACACCCGGGGCGCGCCGCACATCAGCGTCGGCCGGATCACCGAGAGCAGCTCGACCAGCTTGTCGACCCGGCCGTCGACGTACGTCGGCAGGCCCACGTGGATCGCCCCGCAGAGCAGGGTCTTGCCGAACGAGTGCGACAGCGGCAGCCAGAGGTACTGCAGGTCGTTCTCGCGGAGCAGCCCCAGCTCGGCCTGGGCGACGCCCTCCCAGCACCAGCCGCCGTGCAGCAGCTCGACGCCCTTCGGGCGCCCGGTGGTGCCGGAGGTGTAGATCAGCGTGGCCAGGTGCTCGGGGCCGATCCCGGCGACCAGCATGTCGATCAGGTCGGGCTCGGCAGCCAGCGCGCGGGCGCCCTGCTCCTCCAGCTCGGCGAGGGTGAGCTGGGGGACGGCGGCGGCCGGGTCGGCGGCGCCGTCGAAGAGCACGACGTGGGTCAGCGCCGGCAGCTCCGCCCCGGCGATCTTGGCGGCCTGCGCCGGGTTCTCGGCGAACAGCACCCGGGAGCCGGAGTCGGCGATGATGTAGGTCGCGTCGTCGGGCTCCGTGGTGGGGTAGACGGTGGTGGTCGCGCCGCCGGCGCACATGATGCCGAGGTCGGCGATCACCCAGTCGAGCCGGGTGTTCGCCAGGATCGCGACCGGATCCTCCAGGCCGACACCGAGGCCGTGCAGCCCGGCGGCTACCGCCTTGGCGCGGTGGGCCATCTGCTCCCAGGTCAGCCAGACCGGCCCGGAGTCGTCGGGGGCCGGGTGGGCGAAGGCGTCGCGGTCGGGGGACGCCGCCACGCGCTTGAGGAACATGTCGGGGATGGAACGGTACGGTACATCGAGAGCCATCGCTGTAGCCGCCTTCGGGGGGTGGAGACGTGACCACGGTCACGTCGGCGTTCGTTACCGAAGGGTATTGCCTGCGCCCGGGCATCGGCTAGCCCTGTGGATCACGGCTGGGCCACGTCTCGGAGGATGGACGCCCGGCTCAGGCGTACCGGGCCGCCTCCAGCGACCAGTCGTAGGTGGCCCGGATCCAGTTGCGCCGCGCGGTGAGGGCCGGCCGCAGGCCGTCGTCGCCGGTGGCGAGCAGCGCCGCCTCCGTCGCCAGGTACGCCGAGAGGCCCTCGTTGAACCGGTCGGCCGCCGCCCACAGGGCCGACGACTCGTCGCCGGCCGCCCGCCCCGCGGCGATCACCGCGACCAGATTGTGCACGTCCGGCTGGGCGAGGTGCTCCTTGCCGTACGAGAAGACGTCGTTGCACCAGCAGACCAGGTCGGCGGCGAGCAGGTCGAGCGCGACCAGCGACGGCTCGGCGCGGTGGGTAGCGCCCGGCAGCGCCCCGGCGGCCAGCTCCGTGAGGGTGAAGCTGGGGTGGACCCCTCCGGTGTGCCGGCGCATCTGGACGTACTCGGCCAGCCCCGGCGCCCGCCCGTGCTCCCGGTTCGCCGCCTCCCAGAGCAGCGCCAGCAGATACTCCCGCACCTCGCCGACGAAGCGCAGCAGCGCCACGGGCCCGCCGGCGGCGTGGGCCCGCCGGCACAGATCGCCCAGCGCCTCGCCGAGCGGCCCGGCCACGGTCTCCGTCTCGGTCGCCGCAGCGTCGGCCCGTCCCCCGTGGCCGTCCAGCACGTCCAGCAGGGCGGCGACGGTCGGCGCCAGCCGGGTGGGGGAGTCGCCGAGCCCGTCCTCGTCGCAGGCGTCGTCCATCACGAACAGCCAGGAGACCAGGTCGGTGAGCAGCCGCAGCCCCTCCACCGGGCCCTCCGGGCAGGCCCGCCCGGCCAGCCCGGCGGCGTCGGCCCGGCGCAGCCGGTGCAGCCGGTGCCCGTCGCCGATCAGCCCGTGGCCGAGCGCCCACTCGGTGCTCTCCCGCGCCACCCGTGCGGTGGCGTCGTGCTGGCGCGCGGGAAAGGGGGGTTCCCGTAGCGCCGAGATCGCGAAGGTCCGCATGGTGCCCCCTGTCGCGCCGCCCCACAGCGGGACGGCGCGGGACAGCGTACGGGAAGCATGGATCGGTGACGATCGCTGGGCCAGCGGCTCCTCCGGATCAGGCTGTGCCTCTCCACCTGCCGGGCGTCACATGCCCAGGTCGGTGCCCCGGAGTCGCTCGGCCGGTGCCGCCGGCCCGTCGATCTGCACCCGGGACACCCGTTGCCGGCCGCTGAGGAACAGGGCCAGCTCGCCCGGCGCCCCCACCACCCGAACGCGTTCGCCGCCCCGGCCGACGGAAAGCTCCCCGTAGCCGGGCGCCTGGACGAATACGTCCGCGGGAAACCGGCGCAGCGCCAGCCGGGCCAGCCCGCTGCACCGCTTCCAGAGCGCCGCGTTCAGCCCCGCCGACAGGTCGCGGGGGAGCCAGCCCGGGCGGGCGCGGCGCACGTCCTCGTGGTGGATGAAGAACTCCAGCGTGTTGGCCAGCTCGTCGGTGAGCGGGTTGCTGACCGGGCTCCACACCGGCGGCCGGCGCACCTGTTCGAGGAGGTGTGGCCAGGGGCGCGCGGCGACGCGCAGGCGCACCCGCTCGGCGTAGCCGCGCAGCGGCGGGAGCAGGATGCCGCCGGCGGCGTCGGGCCGGCGTTCGCGCAGCACCAGGTGGGCGGCGAGGTCGCGGGTGGTCCATCCCTCGTTGACCGTCGGCGCGTCCGGTCCGAGCGTCTGCATCAGGTCGGCGAGCGCCTCGCGCTCCGTTCGGGCGTACCGCGGCATGCCCCGATCGTAGGCGCGCCCGGCCCACTCGGCGCGCCGAGTGGGCCGGGCGGCCGTGACGGTGGACATAGCGGTCCGGGGCGGCGGAGCTGGCTCGGACCGGTAAGGATGAGGAGGATAGGTGCGGCTTACGGCGGGGGAGAGCGTGGCGAGCAGGACAAGTCGGGACGTGCTGGTGCGGGGGCTGGTCGTCCTCGGGCGGGCGATCCGGGAGCAGCCGCGCATCTTCGCGGTCGCGGTGAGCGGCAGCGTGCTCTTCGGCGCCATGACGGTGGCCAGCGCCTACGTGGTGGGTGCCGTGGTCGGCGACGTGGTGGTGCCGGCGATCGAGCGTGGCGAGGTCGGGGTCGGCGGGCTGGCCCTGGCGGCCGTCGCGCTGTTCGGCATCAGCGTGCTGCGGGTGGCCGGCATCTTCGGCCGCCGGCTCGGCGCGGGTTACATGCAGTACCGCCTCCAGGCCGCCTACCGGCGCCGGGTCACCCGCCGCTACCTGGAGCTGCCGCTGTCCTGGCACCACCGCAACGCCACCGGCACGCTGCTGTCCAACGCCAACTCCGACGTCGAGGCCGCCTGGTACCCGATCGCCCCGCTGCCGTTCGCGGTCGGCACCCTGGTGATGCTGGTCGGCGCGGTGGCGTCGCTCTTCGCCACCGACTGGGCGCTGGCCCTGGTCGGCGTCGCGGTCTTCCCGGCGCTCTTCGCGCTCAATGTCGCCTACTCCCGCCGGATGGCCCCCCGCCAGGCCCGGGCCCAGCGGCTGCGGGCCGAGGTCAGCGGCATCGCGCACGAGAGCTTCGACGGCGCCCTGGTCGTCAAGACGATGGGCCGGGAGGCGCAGGAGACCGACCGGTTCGCCGCCCGCGCGGGCGAGCTGCGCGACTCGCTGGTGGCGGTCGGGCGGCTGCGCGGCGTCTTCGACCCGCTGCTGGAGGCCCTGCCCAGCCTCGGCACCCTCGCCGTGCTGGTGGTCGGCGCGATCCGGCTGCAACAGGGCGCGATCAGCGTCGCCGAGCTGATCAGCGTCGCCTTCCTCTTCACGGTGCTGGCGTTCCCCGTCCGGGCCATCGGCTGGGTGCTGGCCGAGCTGCCGCGCAGCGTCGCCGGCTGGGACCGGGTCCGCCGGGTGCTCGACGCGACCGGCGAGATGGCGTACGGCGACACGGCGCTCGACGTGACGGACCCCCGCCCGGCCACCCTCGCGTTCGCGGGCGTCCGGTTCGGCTACGAGCCCGTCGAGGCGCACCTGCCCGGCACGGAGGTGCTCGGCGAGGTCTCCTTCACCGTGCCCGCCGGGAAGATCGTCGCCCTGGTCGGGCCGACCGGCTCCGGCAAGTCGACGATCGCCTCGCTGGCCGTACGGCTGGTCGACCCGCTGGCCGGCACGGTGTGCGTGGACGGGGTGGACGTCCGCCAGCTCACCGCCGCCTCGCTGGCGGGCACCGCCGCGCTGGTCGCCCAGGTGCCGTTCGTCTTCGACGACACGGTGCGGGCCAACGTCACGCTGGACCGGCCGGGCATCGGCGACGACGACGTCTGGGCCGCGCTGCGGCTGGCCGAGGCGGACGGCTTCGTCGCGGCCCTGCCCGACGGGCTCGACACGAGGGTCGGCGAGCGGGGCACCTCGCTCTCCGGCGGCCAGCGGCAGCGGCTCACCCTGGCCCGCGCGCTCGCCGGCCGGCCCCGCCTGCTGGTCCTCGACGACGCGACCAGCGCCGTCGACCCGCGGGTGGAGGCGGTCATCCTGGCCGGGCTGCGCTCCTCGGCGGGGCAGGCCGGGGCGCCGGCCGCGTCGATCCTGGTGGTCGCCTACCGGCGGGCCACCATCGCGCTGGCCGACGAGGTGGTCTACCTGGAACAGGGCCGGGTGCTCGCCCGCGGCCCGCACGCCGAGCTGCTGGCCACGGTGCCGGGCTACGCCGACCTGGTCACCGCCTACGAGCAGGCCGAGGTCGACCACGCGAAGGACGAGACGTACGACGAGGTCGCCCCGCTGACGTCGGGCCTGGAAATCGAGGTGGACCGGTGAGCGCGAGGAGTGCAGCGCAGCGGAGCCCCGCAGTCGCGAACGAAAGGCCAGCACCGGTGAGCGCGAGGAGTGCAGCGCAGCGGAGCCCCGCAGTCGCGAACGAAAGGCCAGGCCGGTGACCACTGCCACTGCCACGGACACGGCGCGGAAGGCCGAGGCCGCCGACGTTCCGGAGACGCCCGAGACGACCTGGCAGACGCTGCGCCGCGGTCTGGCGCTCTCCCCGGAGCTGCGGGTCGGCCTGGCCGGCACGCTCGGCCTGGCCCTGGTCTACATGGTCGGCCGGGCGGCCGTCCCGGTGGCGGTGCAGCAGGGCATCGACAACGGCATCGTCGGCGGCCTGGACCTGGGCGTGGTCTGGACGGTGGTCGCCGCCACCGTCGCGGTGCTGGTGGTGACCACGATCTGCGGCTACCTGATGATGCGCCGGCTCTTCACGGTCAGCGAGACCGCGCTGGCCAACGTGCGGATCCGGGCGTTCCGGCACGTGCACGACCTGTCGATGCTGCACCAGCAGTCGGAGCGGCGCGGTTCGCTGGTCTCCCGGGTGACCAGCGACGTCGACCAGATCACCCAGTTCCTCCAGTGGGGCGGCGTGATCCTGGTGATCAACCTCGGTCAGCTGGCGGTCACCACGCTTGTCATGTACGCGTACTCCTGGCAGCTGACCCTGGTGGTCTTCGCCGCCTTCCTGCCCGCCGTGTTCGTGATCCGGCGGCTCCAGCGTCGCCTCGCCGGGGCGTACGGGGTGGTCCGGCAGCGTACGGGGACGCTGCTCGGCGCGATCGGGGAGAGCGTGGTCGGCGCGCCGGTGATCCGGGCCTACGGGATCGCCGGCCGGACGGCGCGCCGGCTCGACGAGGCGATCGACGGCCAGCGTCGGGCCCAGCAGCGGGCGATCAGGATCAGCATCATGGGCAGCTCCGTCGGGGAGCTGGCGGCCGGCCTGGCGCTGGCCGGCGTGGTGGTGCTCGGGGTGACCCTCGGCGCCGACCGCACCCTGAGCATCGGCGAGGTGACCGCCTTCCTCTTCCTGGTCACGCTCTTCATCCAGCCGGTGCAGATCGCCACCGAGGTGCTCAACGAGGCGCAGAACGCCATCGCGGGCTGGCGCCGGGTGCTGGATGTGCTGGACGTCGAGCCGGACGTCGCCGACCCGGGCGAGCAGGGGCGCGAGCTGCCGTCCGGCCCGCTGGACATCCGCTTCGCGGGGGTGCGCTTCGCGTACCCGGGGGGTCCGCCGGTGCTGCACGACGTCAGCCTGGAGATCCCGGCGAAGAGCCGGGTGGCGGTGGTGGGCGAGACCGGCAGCGGCAAGACCACCTTCGCCAAGCTGCTGACCCGCCTGATGGACCCGAGCGCCGGCCAGGTGCTGCTCTCCGGCGTGCCGCTGGAGCGGGTCCGGTTCGGCTCGCTGCGCTCGCGGGTGGTGATGGTGCCGCAGGACGGCTTCCTCTTCGACGCCACGGTGGCGGAGAACGTCCGCTTCGCCCGCCCGGAGCTGACCGACGCGCAGCTCTCGGCGGCCTTCACCGAGCTGGGGCTGGCGGACTGGCTGGACGGGCTCCCGTCGGGCCTGCACACGCCGGTGGGGGAGCGCGGCGAGGCGTTGAGCGTGGGCGAGCGGCAGTTGGTGGCGCTGGCCCGCGCGTACGTGGCCGACCCGGACCTGCTGGTGCTGGACGAGGCGACCAGCGCGGTCGACCCGGCCACGGAGGTGCGGCTGCAACGCACCCTGGACGCGGTGACCCGGGGGCGCACCACCCTCGCGATCGCGCACCGGCTCTCCACGGCGCAGGCCGCCGACGAGGTGATCGTGGTGGACAAGGGCCGGATCGTGCAGCGCGGTCCGCACGACGAGCTGGTCCGCGACCCGGAGTCGGTCTACGCCCTGCTCTACGCCTCCTGGCTGGAACAGACCCGCTGAGCCGACCCGGCGCGGGCGTCGGGCCCGTGCGGCGCGCGGCCCGGTGGCGCGCCGGGCCGCGCGCAGGCGCTGCTTCTCCAGGAGCCGCACCTGGTAGTCCTGGACGTCCCCGATCCGGTGCTCTAGTCTCCGAGTTAGGTAAGGCTAACCTACGAAGGAGTCGTTCATGCGGCCCAGCCCGGCGGAGATCGTCCGCACCCTCGTCGCGGGCCGGCTGCCCGGCATCGCCCACGTCGCGCACCGGCCCGGCCCGCACCAGGTCCGGCACGTGACCGATCCGGACGGCCGGGTGCTGCTGCTGGTGCCGGTCGTCAGCGACCTCGCCGCCGCGCTGCGCCCCGCCGACGGCGACTCCGAGGTCGCGCTGGTGCTGGACGTGCTGGACCTGCCGCCCGCCGCCGGCGCGCCGAGCCTCGGCCGGGCCTGGGTCTCCGGCTGGGCGGGCCGGCTGGACGGCGACGAGGAGCGCCGCGCCGCGCTGGACTTCGCGGCCGTGGAGCCGGCCGGTGACCTGCTCGACGTCGGCACCCGGTTCCGGCTGCACCGCTTCGAGGTGGTCGAGGCCCGCTGGGAACGCGGCGACACCGTCCGCCGCATCGACCCCGAGGCGTACGCCGAGGCGGAGCCCGACCCGCTGCACGCCGTCGAGGCCGAGCTCCTGGCCGACCTCGCCGACCACCACGCCGCCGGGATGGCCGGGTACCTGCGCGGCCAGCTCGGCCTCGCCGACGGCGGCGGCGACACCGCGCCCCGGGTGGTCCGGATCGACCGGTACGGCCTGCTGGTCGTCCACGGCCGACCCGGCGCCCGCCGGCGCGTCCGGCTGGCGTTCCCGCGTCCGCTGGACTGCCAGGCGGAGCTGACCCGGCTCCTGCATCCGCTGGTCTGCCGGCACGCTTCGTCCCGGCACGCCGACCACGCCTGACCGGGTGCCGCCGCCCCGGCCGTCCGGTCAGCCGGCGAAGACCTCGGCGAGGTCGCCCGTCAGGTAGCGCTGCACGGTGGGGCCGACCGCCGCGACGAGGGTCTCCGGGGCGGCCGAGGCGACCGGTTCGAGCCGGACCACGTGCCGCATCATGGCCAGCCCGATCAGCTGGCTGGCCACCAGCGAGCCGCGCAGCGGCAGCTCGGCCGGGTCGACGTCGAGCTCGTCGAGGATCCGGCGCAGCACCTGGGTGACCAGGAACTCCCGCAGCAGCCGGGCGGTCCACTCGTTGCTCACCGCCGAGCGCAGCAGGGCCACGCCGGCGGTGCCGGCCGGGGAGTCCCAGACGCCGAGGAAGGTGCGCACCAGCCGCTCCCCGAGACCCGCGCGGTCGCCCGCGAGCACCCTCGGCAGCAGCTCCGCCGGGTCGGCCGGCGCGTGCATCGCGGCCAGGAAGAGCCGGTCCTTGCTGCCGAAGTAGTGGTGCACCAGCGCCGGGTCCACCTGCGCGGCGGCGGCGACGGCCCGGATCGAGGCCCCGTCGAAGCCCCGCTCGGCGAAGGCGGCGCGGGCCGCGTCGAGGATGGCCTGCCGGGTGTCCGGGTTGCCGGGTCGTCGTCCGGTCCGCCGCGCCATCGTCGCCCTTCGCTCCACCGTCGTCCCGTCGCCGGCCGCGTCGCGCCCCGTCAGCCGGGGCGGCGGCTCAGCGGCTGCGCCGCCGGAGGGTGGCCGCGGCGAGCACCAGCGCCAGCGCCGCCGCGCCGGCGACCACCGCCACGTCCCGCCACATCGTGCCGGTCGGCTCCGCGTGGGCGCCGACCTCCTGGAGCGCCTCGACGGCGTACGACAGGGGCAGCACGTCGCTGACCGCCTGCAACCAGCCCGCCATCTCGCCCCGGGGCACGAAGAGCCCGCAGAGCAGCAACTGGGGCACGACCACGATCGGCATGAACTGTACGGCCTGGAACTCGGTGCGGGCGAAGGCGCTGCAGAACAGCCCGAGCGCGACGGCGAGCACGGCGTTCAGCGCGGCGACCAGCACCACCAGCCCGCTGTGTCCGGCGGTGTCCAGCCCGAAGACGCCGTACGCGACCACGGACGCGACGACCGCCTGGAGCACCGCGGCCAGCCCGAACGCGATGCCGTAGCCGAAGAGCAGGTCGAGCTTGCCCAGCGGGGTGGTGAGCAGGCGCTCCAGCGTGCCCGTGGTGCGCTCGCGCAGCATCGCGATGCTGGTCACCAGGAACATGATCACGAAGGGGAAGAAGCCGAGCATCACCAGGGCGACCCGGTCGAAGGTCGACGGCTGCCCCGGCGGGGCGGGCTGGTCGACGTACATGGCGTGGACCAGGGCGAGCAGCACCGACGGGACCACCAGCAGCAGCGCCACGGTGCGCCGGTCGTGCCGCAGTTGGCGCAGGATGCGGTCGGTGGTGGCAGCCAGGATCCGGGGGTTCACGACGCCTCCCGTCCGGCGGCGCCCGCCCTGATCAACCGCAGGAACGCCTCGTCCAGGTCGTCGGTGCCGGCGGCGGCGCGGACCGCGTCGGGGGTGTCGTCGGCGATCAGCCGCCCCTCGCGGATCAACAGCAGCCGGTCGCAGCGGGCCGCCTCGTCCATGACGTGGCTGGAGACCAGCAGGGTGGTGCCGGCGGCGGCCATGGCGTGGAACCGGGCCCACAGGTCGGCCCGCAGCACCGGGTCCTGGCCGACGGTCGGTTCGTCGAGGACGAGCAGTTCCGGCTCCCCGACCAGGGCGCAGGCCAGCGACGCCCGGCTGCGCTGCCCGCCGGAGAGGGTGCCGACCAGTTGGCCGGCGGCCGACCCGAGCCCGACGTCGGCGACCGCCCGGTCGGCTTCGGCCCGCCCCCGGCCGTGCAGGGCGGCGAAGTAGCGCGCGTTCTCGCGCACCGTCAGGTCGGCGTAGACGCTGGGCGCCTGGGTGAGGTAACCGACGCGGCGGCGCAGCTCCGGCGACCCGGCGGGGCGCCCCAGCACGGTCACCGAGCCGGCGCCGACCACCTGCACGCCGACCACCGCCCGCAGCAGCGTGGTCTTGCCGCTGCCGCTCGGGCCGAGCAGCCCGGTGACCGAACCGCGCGGCACGTCCGCGCTGATGCCGTGCAGCACCCGCCGCCCGCCCCGCTCGACGACCAGGTCACGTACGGCGATCGCCTCGTCCACCGGCGCCCTCCCGGGGAAACTCATCATCCGTTGAACTCGACGCTAACGGAGACGTCCGCCGGGCCGCAACGGTCGACCCCGGTCCACCCGCGCGGGACCCCGGAGCGGCGGGGAGATCGGTCGGGCATTAGCCTTCGGACCCGGACAGCGGGTCCGCCAACGGGCATCAGGCGCGGCATAGGGCATTGCGCCCTGATCGGACGTACGGCACGATGGCGCGGTGGGTCACGCTGCGTCACCGGACGAGGGGTTCCTCGGCGAATGGGCGGCCCGGTTGCGGGCCGGAGCCGAGCAGCCCGTGGTGGGCATCATGCTGCGCGGCAGCCATGCCCGGCGGGCCGCCACCGCGCACAGCGACGTCGACGTCGACGTGCTGCTCGACGGCGCCCCGTACGCCGCCCGCCGGGCGTTCCTGGCCGAGCACGCTGGCCGGCTGACCCACGTCTCGGTGGCCGCCCGCGACGTGAACTCCTGGCTGACCCGCCTCGGCGAGCCCGCCGACTGGGCGTTCGGGCTGCCGGTGACGGCGCCGGCCCGGCTGCTGTGGGCGGACCCGCACTGGCGGCCCCGGATCGACCTGCCGGTGCTCTGCCATCCCGCCGGCGAGCCGCAGCTGGAGGAGCTGATCGCGACGCTCGGTAAGGTGGCCGGCGCACGGGACACCGACGACCACCTCGGCGTGCGGCTGGCCGCCGCCGATCTGGCCCGGCTCTGCCCGTCCGTGCTGCGGCTGGCCAACCCCACGGTCCGGGTGACGTCCCGGCGGGCGGCCTTCGCCGCCGCCCTCGACCTGCCGGTGGCGCCCCCGCACTACCGGGAGGACCTGCTGCTCTGCCTCGGCCTGCGGCCCGGCTCCGTCGGCCAGCTCTGCGCCGCCGCGGCCCGTCTCGTCACCGGCGTCCTGCCGCTGATCCGCCCGTACGCCGCCGAGGTCGCGCGGGCCGCCGGCGCGGACCTGGCCGACGCCCTGACCGACGGCCGGCTGGACCGCTACGTCGACCAGCTGACCCGGCCCGCCCACCGGCCGCCGCGGCCCCGGCGGGAGCCGTCACCCGTGCCCGCCCCGCGTGCGGGACAATGGGTCACTGTGCCCGTACCTGACGCGCCCGTGACCGGCGCCCACCCCAGTCCGCAGGAGCCCGCGGCCGACGGCGCGGTCCGTCCGTCCCGGCTCGACCCGGCCATCGCCGCCCGGCTGCGCCGCACCCCCGACGGCCTGGTGGCCGCCGTGGTCCGCCAGCACGACTCGGGTGAGGTGCTGATGGTCGCCTGGATGGACGACGAGGCGCTGCACCGCACCCTGACCACCGGCCGGGCCACCTACTGGTCGCGCAGCCGCCGGGAGTACTGGGTCAAGGGCGCCACCTCCGGGCACCACCAGTACGTCCGCGCGGTGGCCCTGGACTGCGACGGCGACGCGCTGCTGGTCGACGTCGACCAGGTCGGCGCGGCCTGCCACACGGGGCACCGCACCTGCTTCTTCACCGAGCTGCCGGTCGGCGGGGACGGGGCGGGTGCCCGGTGAGCGCGCAGCGCGTCACGCCCGGCGGCTCCCGCACCGACGGCGCGGTCAGCCCGGACCCGGCCACCTTCGCCGAGCTGGCCGCCCGCTGGCGGGTCGTGCCGGTCACCCGCCGGCTGCTCGCCGACGCGGAGACCCCCGTCGGCGTCTACCGCAAGCTCGCCGGCGGTCCGGGGACGTTCCTGCTGGAGTCGGCCGAGCAGGGCGTCGGCTCGGCCGGCCTGGCCTGGTCGCGCTACTCGTTCATCGGCGTACGCAGCAGCGCCACGCTGACCGAACGGGACGGCGCCGCGGTGTGGACGGGGCGGCCACCGGCCGGCCTGCCCACCTCCGGCGACCCGGTCCAGGTGCTGCGCGAGACCGTCGAGGCGCTCGCCGGTCCGGCGTTCGACGCGGCCAGCGGCATGCCCCCGCTGACCGGCGGCATGGTCGGCTACCTGGGCTACGAGCTGATCCGGCGCTTCGAGCGGCTGCCCGAGCTGACCGAGGACGACCTGGGCGTGCCCGAGCTGGGCATGATGCTCGCCACCGACCTGGTGGTGCTCGACCACTACGACGGCTCGGCGATCCTCGTCGCCAACGCCATCCTGCCGCCGCTGGCCGAGCCGGACCGGGACGCCCAGGTCACGGCGGCCTACCACCACGCGGTCGGGCGGCTCGACGCGATGACCACCGCGCTGTCCCGGCCGATCCCGCCGATGGTCTCGACCGTCGGGCGGCCCCCGGCCGGCGAGGTGCGCAGCCGTACGCCCGAGGGCGGCTACCCGAAGGCCGTCGAGGCGGCCAAGGAGGCGATCCGGGCCGGCGAGTGCTTCCAGATCGTGCTGGCCCAGCGGTTCGAGCGGGACACGCACGCCGACCCGCTGGACGTCTACCGCGTGCTGCGCACGACGAACCCCAGCCCGTACATGTACCTGCTGCGCTTCGACGGCTTCGACATCGTCGGGTCCTCGCCGGAGGCGCACCTGAAGGTGACCAGCGACGCCGAGGGGCGGCAGCGTGCGCTGCTGCACCCGATCGCCGGCACCCGGCCGCGCGGCGGCACCCCCGAGGCCGACGCCCGCCTCGCCGCGGAGCTGCTCGCCGACCCGAAGGAGCGCGCCGAGCACGTGATGCTGGTCGACCTGGGGCGCAACGACCTGGGCCGGGTCTGCCGCCCGGGCACCGTCGAGGTGCCGGAGTTCGCCACCATCGAGCGCTACAGCCACGTCATGCACATCGTCTCGACCGTGGTCGGCACGCTGCGCGAGGACCGTACGGCCTTCGACGCGCTGGCCGCGACCTTCCCCGCCGGCACCCTCTCCGGCGCGCCCAAGGTGCGGGCCATGGAGATCATTGAGGAGCTGGAACCGGTCCGGCGCGGCATCTACGGCGGCACCGTGGGCTACTTCGGCTTCGGCGGCGACCTGGACATGGCGATCGCGATCCGCACCGCGCTGATGCGCGACGGCACGGCGTACGTGCAGGCCGGGGCCGGGGTGGTGGCGGACTCCGACCCGGCCGCCGAGGACCAGGAGACCCGGA
Organism: Micromonospora sp. DT62; assembly: GCF_049847285.1. Taxonomy (NCBI): domain Bacteria; kingdom Bacillati; phylum Actinomycetota; class Actinomycetes; order Micromonosporales; family Micromonosporaceae; genus Micromonospora; species Micromonospora sp. DT62. The sequence continues at coordinate 113,685 of NZ_JBNCOB010000005.1, read as the reverse complement.
ACAAGGCCGCCGCCGTGCTCGCCGCCATCGCCGCCGCCGAGACCCTCCGGCCCGCCCGATGACGGCCGCCGAGCCGGGGACGACTCCGGCCGCCGACGCGGGCGGGGGCGCGCGGTCCGGCACGCAGCGGCGCGAGCTGACGTACGCCGTGCTGCTCTGCGTGGCCGGCGCGGGCCTGGCGCTGTGGGCGTCGACCCGCACCTGGGCGGTCGAGTTGACCGCCCGGCCCACCCCGCTGCCGCCGGTACGCGACGCCCGCACGGGCGCCGGCCTGCTGCCCTGGCTGCCGGCGCTGGCCCTGGTCGGGCTGGCCGGCGGCGGCGCCGTGCTCGCCACCCGGGGACGGGCGCGGCGGCTGCTGGGCGGGCTGCTGTGCGTGCTCGGCGTGGCCGTGGCGGCCGGCGGCGGCTACGGCCTGGTCGCGGCGTTCGACGGCGAGGTCGCCCGGCAGTGGCCCGCGCTCTGCCTGCTCGGCGGGGTGCTCGCCACGGCGGGCGGGCTGCTGACGGCGCTGCGGGGGCGGCACTGGCCGGCGATGGGCGCCCGCTACGAGCGGCGGCCCGCGGGCGACGCCGCGCCGGCCGCCCGGGGCGAGGGCGACCGGGTCACCGGTCGGCACACCACCGAGGCGTGGGACGCGCTGGACCGGGGCGAGGACCCGACGGTCAGCTGACCGGCTGGCGCTCGCGGGCGGCGGCCCGGGCCGCCGCCAGCTCCGCCACCAGGCGGTCCAGCTCAGCCCGCTGCTCGGCCCGGGCCCGGTCGGCGCAGACCGCCTCCCAGGCGTTGCCCCGCGCGGTCCGCATCCGGGCCTCGCCCACGACGGCGCGCTCAAGGGTGTGGACCACGCCGACGGCGAGCGATGCGACCGTGCGCGAGACGGTCGTCAGTCCGATGGGCTGGTGCGGCTCGACAGTGCTCATGGATCACCCCGCGAGGATCGTTGGTGACGGTGGGGCAGGCGCGTCATCGAGTCTGCCCGAGGACGATGCTGGCTGGTTCACGTTTCGCCGTGGTGACCGACACGTCAACACTGCTCGCAGGGCCGCCACCAGGCAAAGGGCCGTTCGACCTTGAGGTAGGTCACACCATCGACCGGCGTCCGCAGCGGTCGCCGGGCCGGGCGGCGGGCCGCGCCCTCAGATAGGATCACGTCGATGCACTGGGGGCGGAGGTGGGAATGGTCGGGTGTCGTTCGTCGCGGGGTGTGGTCGCCCTGCGTGACATCCCGTTCACCGGAGGTCGGCCATTATGCCCCAGCCCATCTCGTGAGGCACGCCATACCCCCGGCGGCCGTCGCCAGGTGGCGCCCCCTAGCATCGGCCCATGACACCCGGAGAGGGGAGTCCGTTGGTGACTGCTGAGCATGCGCACGCGGAGGGGGACGAGGCCGGTACGGCAGCGTCCGTAGGCGTGCTCGACGAGATCCTGGCCGGCGTGCGCGAGGACATCGCCCGGCGCCAGGAGCAGGTTCCGCTGGAGCGGATCCGCGAACTGGCGGCCGCCGCGCCGCCGCCGCTGGACGCGTACGCGGCCCTGCGCAAGCCGGGCGTCGCGGTGATCGCCGAGGTGAAGCGCTCGTCGCCGTCCAAGGGGCGGCTGGCCGAGATCGCCGACCCGGCAGACCTGGCCGGCGACTACGCCGCCGGCGGGGCGCGGGCGATCAGCGTGCTCACCGAGGGGCGCTGGTTCGGCGGCTCGCTCGACGACCTGGCCGCCGTCCGCGCCGCCGTCCGCATCCCGGTGCTGCGCAAGGACTTCGTCGTCTCCAGCTACCAGGTGCACGAGGCCCGCGCGCACGGTGCCGACCTGGTGCTGCTGATCGTCGCCGCGCTGGAGCAGAACGCCCTCGTCGGCCTGCTGGAGCGGATCGAGTCGCTGGGCATGACCGCGCTGGTCGAGGTCCACGACGAGGAGGAGGCCGACCGCGCCCTGGAGGCCGGTGCCCAGGTCATCGGGGTCAACGCCCGCAACCTGCGTACCCTGGAGGTCGACCGCTCGGTGTTCGAGCGGATCGCGCCCGGCCTGCCCAGTAGCGTCGTCAAGATCGCGGAGTCGGGGGTGCGCGGCCCGCACGACCTCATCCGGTACGCCTCGGCGGGCGCCGACGCGGTCCTGGTCGGCGAGGGCCTGGTCACCCAGAAGAGCCCCCGCGAGGCGGTGGCCGAGCTGGTCAACGCCGGCAACCACCCGGCCACGCCCCGCCCGGTGCGCTGACCCGCGCCGGTTCGTCAGCACCGAGAGGACGATCGATCTCATGAGCGCCGACGTGACGGCTGCGGCCGGTCCGCTGCCTGACCCCGCCGGTCACTTCGGCCGGTTCGGCGGCCGGTTCGTGCCGGAGGCGCTGGTCGCGGCGCTCGACGAGCTGGACGCGGCGCACCGCACGGCGATGGCCGACGAGTCGTTCCGGGCCGAGTTCGGCGCCCTGCTGCGCGACTACGCCGGCACCCCCTCGCTGCTCTACGCGGCGGAGCGGTTCTCCGCCAAGCTGGGCGCGCGGGTGCTGCTCAAGCGGGAGGACCTCAACCACACGGGGGCGCACAAGGTGCGCAACGTGCTCGGCCAGGCCCTGCTGACCAGGCGGATGGGCAAGCGCCGGGTGATCGCGGAGACCGGTGCCGGCCAGCACGGCGTCGCCACCGCCACCGCCGCCGCCCTGTTCGACCTCGACTGCGTGGTCTACATGGGGCAGGTCGACACCGAGCGGCAGGCGCTCAACGTGGCCCGGATGCGGATGCTCGGCGCCACCGTCGTCCCCGTCACCAACGGCTCGCGCACCCTCAAGGACGCGATGAACGAGGCGATGCGCGACTGGGTCGCCAACGTCGACGACACCCACTACCTGATCGGCACCGCCGCCGGGCCGCACCCCTTCCCGGCGATGGTCCGCGACTTCGTCCGGGGCATCGGCGACGAGGCGCGCCAGCAGTGCCTGGACCTGACCGGCGCGCTGCCGGACGCCGTCACCGCCTGCGTCGGCGGCGGCTCCAACGCGCTGGGCATCTTCCACGCCTTCGTCGGCGACCCCGACGTGCGGCTCTACGGCTTCGAGGCCGGCGGCGACGGGGTGGAGACCGGCCGGCACGCGGCCAGCATCACCGGCGGGTCCGCCGGGGTGCTGCACGGCACCCGGACGTACGTGCTCCAGGACGCCGACGGGCAGACGTGCGAGTCGCACTCTATCTCCGCCGGGCTGGACTACCCGGGCGTCGGGCCGGAGCACGCCTGGCTGCACGACAGCGGCCGGGCGACGTACCTGCCGGTCACCGACGAGGAGGCGATGGCGGCGTTCGAGCTGCTCTGCCGCACCGAGGGCATCATCCCGGCGATCGAGAGCGCGCACGCGCTCGCCGGCACCCTCAAGATCGCGCCGAAGCTCACCGCGGAGCTGGGCCGGGAGCCGACGATCGTGGTCAACCTCTCCGGCCGGGGCGACAAGGACGTGCACACCGCCGGCGACTACTTCGGCATCCTCGACAAGGAGCAGTGAGAACGTGAGCCGGATCGGGGTGGCCTTCGACAAGGCCCGCGCCGACGGGCGGGCCGTGCTGGTCGGCTGCATGCCGGCCGGCTTCCCGACCGTCGAGGGCAGCATCGCCGCGATGACCGCGATGGTCGAGGCCGGCGTCGACGTCATCGAGGTGGAGATCCCGTACTCCGATCCGGTGATGGACGGCCCGGTGATCCAGAAGGCCAGCGACATCGCCCTCGCCGGCGGCGTACGCACCCGCGACACGCTGCGCGTCATCGAGGCCGTCGCGGCCACCGGGGCGCCCGTGGTCACCATGACCTACTGGAACCCGGTGGAGCGCTACGGCGTCGACGCCTTCGCCCGGGACCTCGCCTCGGCCGGGGGCACCGGGCTGGTCACCCCGGACCTGATCCCGGAGGAGGCCGGCGAGTGGCTCGCCGCCTCGGACGCGTACGGGCTGGACCGCACCTTCCTGGTCTCGCCGTCCTCGACCGACGCGCGGCTGGCGATGACCGTCGAGCACTGCCGGGGCTTCGTCTACGCCACCGCGATCATGGGTGTCACCGGCGCCCGGGCGAAGAACTCCGACGCGGCCCCGATCCTGGTTTCCCGCACGCGGGAGGTCACCGACCTGCCGGTCGGCGTCGGGCTGGGCGTCGGCACGGGCGCGCAGGCCGGCACGGTCGCCGGGTACGCCGACGGCGTCATCGTCGGCAGCGCACTGATCCGCTGCCTGCTCGACGCGCCCGACGAGGCGTCCGGGCTGGCCGCCCTGCGCGCGCTCAGCGCGGAACTCGCCGAGGGCGTCCGCAACCCCACCCGCTGACCCCGGCCGCCCCCTGCCGCACTCCCGCCCGCTCGCGCCACGTCAGTGGCGCGATACCCGGCCTCCTGTCCCGCCCGGATCAGTGGTGCGTGCCCGGCCCTCCGGCTCGCCCCGGTCAGTGGTGCGGTGCCCGGTCGGCCGGCAGGGTGCTCCGCTGCCCCGGTGGGTGGCCCGCCGTCGGCGCCGGGACGCCCGGGGCGGTGTCACGCAGCACGCCGGAGCGGCCCGCCAGGGCGTCGGTGAGCGCCGCCCGGGTGGTCGGGGTGAGCGCCTCGGGTAGTGCCGAGGGGTGGTGCCAGGACAGCCGGCAGCCGCCCGTCGGGTCGCCGGCCGGGCCCGGCCCCCGCGTACGCGCCCGGAAGACGTGCACCAGGACGTCGGGCAGCGGCCCGGCGCGCCCGGCGGCCGGGGCCGGACCGGCCAGCGCTGCCGGCGACGCCCCGTACCGCCCGGCGAGGTGGTAGAGGCCGACGAGGTCGACGACCTCGACCTCCCACCCGGTCTCGGCCCGGATGTCGCGCGTGACCGCGTGCACGGGGCTCTCGGCCGGGCGCAGCCGCCCACCGGGCAGCCCGTGGCGCTCGCCCCGGCCCTGCCGGCACAGCAGCACCCGGCCGGCGTCGTCGGTGACGACCGCGGCGACCGCCCAGGTGAGCGCGCTCATGGACAAAGAGCCTACGGCGGCGCAAACCAGAAGTCACCGGGACCGGCGGACGGTGGACCGGGGTGCCACCGGAGGGGGTCACGGCGGTAGCGTGTGCATCCGTGACTCTCGCCTCGCTGACTCCCCAGGCGGCCCTGCCCAGCCCCAGCACCGCCGTCTGGCAGCTCGGACCGGTGCCGATCCGGGCGTACGCGCTGTGCATCATCGTCGGCATCGTGGTGGCCTGCTGGGTCACCGAGCGGCGGCTGCGCCAGCGCGGCGTCGCCCCCGGTGCGGTCCTCGACATCGCCGTCTGGGCGGTGCCGGCCGGCATCATCGGCGCCCGCATCTACCACGTGATCACCTCCCCGGAGAAATACTTCGGCACCGGCGGCGACCCGATGAAGGCGTTCGCCATCTGGGAGGGCGGTCTCGGCATCTGGGGCGCGGTGGCCGGCGGGGCCGTCGGGGCCTGGTTCGCGGCCCGGCAGCTCGGCATCCCGTTCTCGGTGGTCGCCGACGCGCTGGCCCCCGGCCTGCCGCTGGCCCAGGCGATCGGCCGGCTCGGCAACTGGTTCAACAACGAGCTCTACGGCGGCCGGACCACCCTGCCGTGGGGTCTGGAGATCCACCGGATGGACCCGGACAACCCGGGCCACGCGCTGCGCGACGACGCCGGCAAGCCGATCCTCGAACCGGGCCTCTACCACCCGACGTTCGCCTACGAGCTGCTGTGGAACGTCGGCGTGGCCGCGCTCGTCCTCGTCCTCGACCGCAAGCTGCGCCTCGGCCGGGGACGGGCGTTCGCGCTCTACGTCATGGGCTACACGGCCGGGCGGTTCTGGATCGAGCTGATGCGCACCGACGAGGCGAACACCATCCTCGGCGTACGCCTGAACGTGTGGACCGCCGGCCTGGTCTTCCTCGGCGCCCTCGCCTACTTCGTGCGGGTGCGCGGCCCCCGGGAGTACGTCATTCCCATCGGCCCCGCCGCGACCGCGGAGCCGGCCGTCGACTCCGACGTCTCGCAGGTCGACCTGTCCGCGCGGGAGGCCGGCGCGCAGGCGGCCGCCCCGGAGGGCTACCACGTGGTGAGCGAGGAGCAGTACCGGCACTGGCGGGAGACCGGCGAGACGCCGGCCGAGCCGGACGCCGAGGCCGCGCCCGGCTCGGTGGACGCGCCGTCGGACGGGACGGCCGGTGCGGACGACACCCCGGGATCCGCCGGCGACGATGCCGCGCCCGCCGGGGAGACCCCGCAGGACCGGGCCGGGGCCACGGGCACCCGGGCCGCCGAGCGCGACAGCTGAGAAGGAGCACCCGATGCGTAGCGCGGTCGTGGTCGGCGCCGGGATCGGCGGCCTCGCGGTCGCCGGCGCGCTGGCCCGCTCCGGCTGGCGGGTCACCCTGCTGGAGCGTGCCGACCGCGTCCGCCCCGAGCCGACCGCCGTGGCGCTCTGGCCCAACGGCGTACGCGCGCTGCGCGCCCTGGGCCTCGGCGCCGGCCTGGAGGCGATCGCCACGGAGCTGCCCGACGGCGGGGTGCGCCGCCCGGACGGGCACTGGCTGGTGCAGCCCCGCCCCACGCCGGCCGACCGGATGCCGGTGGTGGTGCACCGGGAGGACCTGCACGACGCGCTCATCGCCGGCCTGGGCGACGAGGTCGAGCTACGCACCGGGGTGACCGTGCGGACGGTCCACGCCGTGTCCGGGGAGCGCCCCTCGGTCGGCGACGGCCGGCACACGATCGAGGCCGACCTGGTCGTCGCCGCCGACGGCACCGACAGTGCGCTGCGCCGGCAACTCGCCCCCGAGTCCGGCGTGATCAGCTCCGGCTGCGCCGCCTGGCGGGCGGTGATCCCCTGGTACCGGGCCCCGAAGCTGCCCGCCGACCGGCCCGTCGGCGGCGAGGTGCTCGGTGCCGGCTACCGCTTCGTGTCGGCCTCGCTCGGCGAGCGCGGCTCCTCCGGCGGCTCCAGCCGGGGCGGCATCTACTGGGTCGCCACCGCCGTCGGCGCGCCCCGCCCGGAGCCGCCGGAGACCCAGCTCGCCCTGCTGCGCCGCTGGTACGCGGGCTGGCCCGCGCCGATCGCCGACCTGCTCGACGCCACCGACCCGACGGACCTGGTGCAGCAGGAGATCCGCGAGCTGCGGCCGCTGCCGAGGTCGTACGGCTTCCCGACCGGCCCGGGCGGGGTGGTGCTGCTCGGTGACGCCGCCCACGCCATGCCGCCGCACCTCGGCCAGGGCGCCTGCCTCGCCTTCGAGGACGCCGCTACCCTCGCCTCGCTGCTGCGCGAGTCCCGCCTGCCCGACGCGGTGGTCGCGTACGACCGGGTGCGCCGGCCCCGGGCGGCGACGGTGGTCCGGCAGACCCGCCGGATGTCGGCGGTGCTGAAGGCCCGGGGCCCGCTGGCGCTGCGCGCCCGCGACGTAGCCCTGGGCGCCCTCACCCCCCGCCTCCTCTCCACGGCCGCCACCACGGCCGCCCAGTGGCGCCCCCCGACCTGACCCGTCGGGCCGATGTGCCGCCCCGAGCGCTCAGTCAGGGGGTGACGGGGGTGGGTTCGGCGATGCAGGCGGTGCCGACGCGGCGGAAGCCGACCCGCAGGTAGACGCGGGCGATGTCCTCGCTGCCCGCCGAGAGGAAGATCAGGTCGGTGCCGGCGGCCAGCAGCTCGCGGGCCAGCGTGGCGGTGACCGCCGCGCCCAGGCCACGGCGGCGGGCGGACGGCAGGGTGGCCACGCCGGCGATCTCGGCGACGTCGCCCACGCGCATCGCGATCCCGCTGGCCAGCGCGCCCTCGGCGGGCGTTCCCGCCAGCACCGACAGCCGCCGGCCGTCCGCGACGCGGGTGCGCTCCTCGTCGAGCGCCGCCTCGTCCGGCTCGGCCATCGCGGCGTCCCGCTGGGCGGGCCCGGCCTCGCCGGGTGCGGTGCCGGCCGCGGAGAACCCGACGGCGGCGACCGCTCCCCGCGCCGCCAGGTCCGTCGCGAAGTCGGGCGCCGCCGCGTCGAGCATCCGCAGCGGTACGTCCGTGAGGGTGCCCGGGTCGGGCAGGGCGGCCGGGTCGAGCACCATCAGCGGCGCCTCCAGCACCGCCAGCCCCGCCGAGCGGGCAACGGCCAGCAGGTCGGGGCTGGTCTCGTGCACCCATTCAAGGGCCTCGGGCAGGCCGAGTTCGCGCTGCCGCTCGCGTACGGCCGTGATGTCCGCCAGTGACGGGGCACCGGTGGCGTCGAGCCGGGGCCGGGCGTAGAACGGCCAACCGGCGCCTTCCCTGACGAACAGCACGAGCGGGCCGTACTCCTCCGTACGCGCCGCGTCCCGGGGCACCGCGTCGTAGAAGCGCTCCAACCGGCCGAACAGGTCCCTGTCAAGAAAATCCACCGCGCGAGACTACATGTCCCAGAGTCTGGAAGGTGTGATCAATCTGCACTGGCCTTGCGCGGTGGACCCTAACGTAGACTCAATAGACCCTTGAGGGCCGACGTCGTCCCGATCGAGATCCACCCTGAGCGACGACAGGAGGCCCGGTGGCCTTTCCGTACCCTCACAGCAGCCCGAAGCAGGCCCCGCACCTCGGCCCGGGAGCGCCCGCGGCCGGGCTCTACGACCCCGCGCAGGAGCACGACGCCTGCGGTGTGGCCTTCGTGGCGGACCTGCACGGGCGGCGCTCGCACGTGGTCGTGGTCAACGGCCTCGACGCGCTCTGCCGGCTGGACCACCGGGGAGCCCGAGGCGCGGAACCCAACACCGGCGACGGCGCGGGCATCATGATCCAGATTCCGGACGCGTTCCTGCGCGCGGTGGTGGACTTCCCGCTGCCACCCGCCGGCGAGTACGCCACCGGCCTGGTCTTCCTTCCCGACGACGACGCCGCCGAGGCCCGCGCGCGCCGCGTGGTGGAGAAGTACGCGCTGGTCGAGGGGGCCGACGTGCTCGGCTGGCGGGACGTGCCGGTCGACCCGAGCGGCCTCGGCGAGACCGCCCTCGCGGCGATGCCCCGGGTGCGGCAGCTCTTCCTCGCCGCGCGCCGGCTCACGGGCTCGGCGGCCGGACCGGCCGGGTCGCCGCTGGGCGGTGTCGAGCTGGAGCGGGTCGCGTTCTGCGTGCGCAAGCAGGCCGAGCGGGAGAGCGCCGAGCGGGGCGTGCCGGCCTACTTCCCGTCGCTGTCCGGGCGGACCATGGTGTTCAAGGGCATGCTCACCCCCGACCAGCTCCCGGCGTTCTATCCGGAGCTGTCCGACGCGCGGGTGGAGAGCGCGATCGCGCTGGTGCACTCCCGGTTCTCCACCAACACGTTCCCGTCCTGGCCGCTGGCGCACCCGTACCGGCTCATCGCGCACAACGGCGAGATCAACACGATCCGGGGCAACCGCAACTGGATGCAGGCCCGCGAGGCACTGCTCCGTAGCCCGAACTTTCCCGGCAACATCCGCCGGGTCTTCCCGGTCTGCACCCCCGCCGCCTCCGACTCGGCGAACTTCGACGAAGTCCTCGAGCTGCTGCACCTGGCCGGGCGGAGCCTGCCGCACGCGGTGCTGATGATGATCCCCGAGGCGTGGGAGAACGACCCCGACATGGCGGCCGACAAGCGCGCCTTCTACCGCTTCCACGCGAGCCTGATGGAGCCGTGGGACGGGCCGGCGTCGGTCGCCTTCACCGACGGCGACGTCGTCGGCGCCGTGCTGGACCGCAACGGGCTGCGCCCGGGACGCTGGTGGCGTACGGACGACGGGCTCGTGGTGCTCGGCAGCGAGGCGGGCGTGCTCGACCTCGACCCGGCCCGGGTGGTCGCCAAGGGCCGCCTCCAGCCGGGGAAGATGTTCCTGGTCGACACCGTCGCCGGCCGCATCGTGCACGACGAGGAGATCAAGGCGGAGCTGGCGGCCGAGCAGCCGTACGCCGACTGGCTGCACGCCGGCCTGATCGAGCTGACCGACCTGCCCCCGCGCCAGCACACCGTCTACACCCACGACTCGGTACGCCGCCGCCAGCAGACCTTCGGCTACACCGAGGAGGAGCTGAAGATCCTGCTCGCGCCGATGGCGCGCACGGGCGTCGAGCCGCTCGGCTCGATGGGCACCGACACCCCCATCGCCCCGCTCTCCACCCGGCCGCGGCTGCTCTACGACTACTTCCATCAGCTCTTCGCACAGGTCACGAACCCGCCGCTGGACGCCATCCGCGAGGAGCTGGTGACCAGCCTGGCGTCGACCATCGGCCCGGAGGGCAACCTGCTCGACCCGGGCCCGGCGAGCTGTCGGCAGATCGTGCTGCCGTACCCGCTGATCGACAACGACGAGCTGGCGAAGATCCTCTCCATCGACGAGGACGGCGACCTGCCCGGCTTCAAGGCGGTCCGGGTCTCCGGGCTCTACCGCATCCGGGAGGGCGGCGCCGGGATCAAGGCCCGGCTGACGGAGATCTGCCGGCACGTCTCCGAGGCCATCGAGGACGGCGTACGCATCCTGGTGTTGTCGGACCGGGACTCCAACGCCGACCTCGCCCCCATCCCGTCGCTGCTGCTCACCGCCGCCGTGCACCAGCACCTCGTGCGCGAGCAGACCCGCACCCAGGTGGCGTTGATCGTCGAGTCCGGCGACTGCCGCGAGGTGCACCACGCGGCGGTGCTGATCGGCTACGGCGCGGCGGCGGTGAATCCGTACCTGGCGTTCGAGTCGGTGGAGGACATGATCTCCACCGGGGCGCTGGTCGGCACGGAACCGGCCAAGGCCGTGCGCAACTACGTCAAGGGCCTCGGCAAGGGCGTCCTGAAGATCATGTCGAAGATGGGCATCTCGACGGTGTCGTCGTACTGCGGGGCGCAGGTCTTCGAGGCCGTCGGGCTGGACGCCAAGCTGGTCCAGCGCTACTTCCGGGGCACCCCGAGCAAGATCGGCGGGATCGGGCTGGACGGCATCCACGCCGAGGTCGCCGCCCGGCACGCCGTGGCCTGGCCGCCGCCGGGCGCCGTGGCGTCCGACCGGCTGGAGGTCGGCGGCGAGTACCAGTGGCGCCGCGAGGGCGAGCTGCACCTGTTCAACCCGGAGACGGTCTTCCTGCTCCAGCACGCCACCCGCAGCCGCCAGTACGACGTCTTCCGCCAGTACACGGCCAAGGTCGACGAGCTGGCCGCGGCGGCCGGCTCGCTGCGCGGGCTGTTCACCCTGCGTACGGGCGTGCGGCCCCCGGTGCCGCTCGACGAGGTCGAACCGGCCACCGAGATCGTCAAGCGGTTCGCCACCGGCGCCATGTCGTACGGGTCGATCTCGGCGGAGGCGCACGAGACCCTCGCCATCGCGATGAACCGCCTCGGCGGCAAGTCCAACACCGGCGAGGGCGGCGAGGACGTCGACCGGCTGCACGACCCGGCCCGCCGCTCCGCCGTGAAGCAGATCGCCAGCGGCCGGTTCGGGGTGACCAGTGAATACCTGGTCAACGCCGACGACCTCCAGATCAAGATGGCGCAGGGCGCCAAGCCCGGCGAGGGCGGGCAGCTGCCCGGCAACAAGGTCTGGCCGTGGATCGCCCGTACCCGCCACGCCACCCCGGGCGTCGGCCTGATCTCCCCGCCGCCGCACCACGACATCTACTCCATCGAGGACCTCGCGCAGCTCGTCCACGACCTGAAGTGCGTCAACCCGTCCGCCCGGGTGCACGTCAAGCTCGTCAGCGAGGTCGGCGTCGGCACCGTCGCGGCGGGCGTGGCGAAGCTCAAGGCCGACGTCATCCTGATCTCCGGCCACGACGGCGGGACCGGCGCGTCCCCGCTGAACTCGCTCAAGCACGCCGGCACCCCGTGGGAGCTGGGGCTGGCGGAGGCGCAGCAGACGCTGCTGCTCAACAAGCTGCGCGACCGGGTCACCGTGCAGGTCGACGGGCAGCTCAAGACCGGCCGCGACGTGCTGGTCGCGGCGCTGCTCGGCGCCGAGGAGTTCGGCTTCGCCACCGCGCCGCTGATCGTCGAGGGCTGCGTCATGATGCGCGTCTGCCACCTCGACACCTGCCCGGTCGGCATCGCCACCCAGAACCCGGTGCTGCGGGAACGCTTCACCGGCCGGCCGGAGTTCGTGGAGAACTTCTTCCTGTTCCTCGCCGAGGAGGTCCGCGGCTACCTGGCCGAGCTGGGCCTGCGGTCGATCGAGGAGGCCATCGGCCAGGCCGAGCTGCTCGACGTCGCCCCGGCGATCGCGCACTGGAAGGCCGGCGGGCTGGACCTGGCCCCCGTGCTGCACCTGCCGGAGCTGCCGGCCGGGGCCGCGCGCCGGGGCGTACGGGCCCAGGACCACGGGCTGGAGCTGGCGCTGGACAACGAGCTGATCGCCCTGGCCGGGCCGGCGCTGGCCGACCGTACGCCGGTGCGGGTGGAGGTGGCGGTGCGCAACGAGCACCGCAGCGTCGGCGCGATGCTCGGCGGCGAGGTGACCCGCCGCTTCGGCGGGGCCGGCCTGCCCGCCGACACGATCGAGTTCACGCTGCGCGGCACCGCCGGCCAGTCGTTCGGCGCGTTCCTGCCGGGCGGGGTCACCCTCCGGCTGCACGGCGACGCCAACGACTACGTGGGCAAGGGCCTCTCCGGCGGTCGGCTCATCGTGCGGCCGGACGCCGCCGCCCCCTTTCTCGACGGCGAGGCCGCGCCGGGGCAGCGGGCCGAGGACCAGACCATCGCCGGCAACACCATCCTCTACGGGGCCACCGCGGGCGAGCTGTTCCTGCGCGGCCGGGTGGGGGAGCGGTTCGCCGTACGCAACTCCGGCGCGGTGGCCGTCGTCGAGGGCGTCGGCGACCACGGCTGCGAGTACATGACCGGCGGGACCGTGGTGGTGCTGGGCCCGACCGGCCGCAACTTCGCCGCCGGCATGTCCGGCGGCATGGCCTTCGTGCACCGGCTGGACCGCCGCCGGGTCAACGCGGAGCTGGTCGACCTGGCGCCGCTGTCCGGGGAGGAGCAGGCGATGCTGCACGAGCTGGTGCAGCGGCACTTCGCCGAGACCGACTCGGCGGTCGCCGAGGGGCTGCTCAAGCGCTGGCCGGAAGCGGTGGCGGAGTTCACCGCCGTGGTTCCCCGGGACTACCGCCGGGTGCTGGAGATCATGCGGGCCGCCGAAGCCGCCGGCCGCGACGTCGACGACGCGGTGATGAGCGCACTCGCGGCGAACGCCGCCCCAGCTGCGCAGTTGGCGCCCTCCGCTTCGTCTGTTCCGACCCTGCCCGCCCCGCGGGTGACGGTCCAGGAGGTGGCTCGTGCCTGACCCGAACGGTTTCCTGCGCTACGACCGGCGGCTGCCCGCGCGCCGCCCGGTGCCGGTGCGGATCAGCGACTGGCGCGAGGTGTACCCGCCGGCAGGCGAGGAGCTCATCCGCGAGCAGGCCACCCGCTGCATGGACTGCGGCATCCCGTTCTGCCACGACGGCTGCCCGCTGGGCAACCGCATCCCGGACTGGAACGACCTGGTCCGCACGGGCAACTGGGACGCCGCGGTGGACTCGCTGCACGCCACCAACAACTTCCCCGAGTTCACCGGCCGGCTCTGCCCGGCGCCCTGCGAGGCGGCCTGCGTGCTCGGCATCGGTGGCGGGCAGCCGGTCACCATCAAGCAGGTCGAGGTGGAGATCGCCGACGCGGCCGTCGCCCGGGGCGGCCTGGCGCCGCGTCCGGCGCCGGCGCCGACGGGCCGCTCGGTCGCCGTGGTCGGCTCCGGGCCCGCCGGTCTCGCCGCCGCGCAGCAGCTCGCCCGCGCCGGTCACGCCGTCACGGTGTACGAGCGCGACGACGCGATCGGCGGCCTCCTGCGGTACGGAATCCCCGACTTCAAGCTGGAGAAGGTCCACATCGACCGGCGGCTGGCCCAGCTCACCGCCGAGGGCGTGCGCTTCCGCACCGGGGTCAACGTCGGCGTGGACGTCACCGCCGAGCAGTTGCGCGCCGAGCACGACGCGGTGCTGCTCGCCTGCGGCGCGCTGCGGGGCCGGGACACCCCCGAGACGCCGGGGCGCGAACTGCGCGGCGTACACCAGGCGATGGACCACCTCGTCGCCGCCAACCGGGTGGTCGCCGCGGCGGCGGGCGGCCGGCCCGACACGGCGGTTCTGTCCGACGGCAACCCGATCGACGCGGCCGGAAAGCACATCGTGATCATCGGTGGCGGCGACACAGCGGCGGACTGCCTGGGCGTGGCGCACCGCCAGGGCGCGGCCGGCGTACACCAGTTGGACCTCTACCCGCAGCCGCCGCAGGCGCGCGACGAGGCCCGGGACCCGTGGCCCACGTGGCCGTGGCTGCTGCGCAGCTACCCGGCGCACGAGGAGGGCGGCGAGCGGGTCTTCGCCGTCGCGGTCCAGGAGTTCGTCGACGACGGCACCGGCCAGGTGCGGGCGGTACGGATCGCCGAGGTGACCGTGGAGAAGCGCGACGGGCGGCGCATCGTCACCCCGCTGCCCGGCTCGGAGCGGGAGTTGCCGGCCGACCTGGTGCTGCTGGCGATCGGCTTCGAGGGCACCGAGGAACAGCCGCTGCTCGATCAGCTCGGGGTCGGCCGCAACGCCCGTGGCGCGATCGACGCCCGATCCGACTGGCAGACCGGCACCGCCGGCGTCTTCGTCGCCGGCGACATGCACCGGGGTGCCTCGCTGATCGTCTGGGCGATCGCCGAGGGCCGGGCCGCGGCCGCCGCCATCCACGCCCACCTGGGCGGGACGGGCACCCTGCCGGCCCCGGTCGACCCGGCCTGTGAGCCTCTGGCCGCGCGCTGACCGGCGATCCCGCCCCTGTCCCGGGCGGCCCTGTCCCGGGCGGCCCTGTCTGGGGTGGCCCTCTCCCAGGCGGGCCTGCCCGGACCGGTACCTGACACGTGGCTCGGGTCGACGCGTTCGACCCGAGCCACGTCTGCGCCTGGCGCCCGGCTGGCGTGCGCCATCCCGTTCGGGCGGCGGGCTCCACCGGCGTCCGGGCCCTGTCGTTCGGAATTCGTCGGCGCTCGGTGCCCTGTCGGTCGTGTCGGCGCTGTCGAGCTGATGTCGTAAACGGATCGCAGGGCCTACCGGTACGTCGTGCGCACCTCGAGTGGGCCAGCTCATCGATGGGGCACAGGGCGAGAACGTCGGGTCGGATCGCAGGGCCTACGCGCGTCCCGTGCGCAGCACCTGGCGGTCCGCGGTCTGACCGGCAGCCGGAGAGCCCTCCTCGCAGTCCTCGCCTATACGGTCCCGGTCCCGGTCCCGGTCCCGGTCCCGGTCCCGGTCCCGGTCCCGGTCCCGGTCCCGGTCCCGGTCCCGGTCCCGGTCC
>NZ_JBNCOB010000005.1:0-98351 GCF_049847285.1 Micromonospora sp. DT62 | reverse complement strand
CCTGGTCCCGGTCCCGGTCCCGGTCCCGGTCCCGGTCCCGGTCCCGGTCCTGGTCCTGGTCCCGGTCCTGGTCCCGGTCCCGGTCCTGGTCCTGGTTTCGGTCCCGGTTTCGGTCCTGGTCCTGGTTTCGGTCCTGGTCCCGGTCCCGGTCCTGGTCCCGGTCCCGGTTGCGGTGACGGGCGCGGGGATCGGCCGGCGCCCGGGCGGGTGAATCGTCTACGACATCAGCTCGAAAGCGTCGACGCAGGCTTCCCATCCAGCGCGTGCGAGGTCCGCCTCTGGCGTGTGAACGAGTGCCGAAACCCCGCAAGAGGGAGGGAGACCGAGGTGGTTCTGGCGCTGCGGCGTGCCGCGCCGCGCAAAGGGCGTGAGCCGCGCAAAGGGCGTGCGCCGCGCGAAGGGCGTGAGCCGTGCGGAAGACGGCCGTCGGAGTGCGGATGGCACGACACGTCGGCCGCAGCCGCCCGCCTGCACCCGTAGCGCCGTAGGCCACAGGCCGGTGCGGGTATCCGCCCACGGGCCGGTGCGGATACCCGCCCACGGGCCGGTGCGGGTGCCCGCCCCATGAGACGGGCGGACACCCGCAGCGCTCAGCGGGTCAGGAGCTGGTGCGACTCGCGGAGCTTGGTCCAGGACTTCGGCTCGGCGGGCGGGCCGGCCTTGCGGGCCGCGCCGGGCACGTCCGGCCGACCGGGGGTGAGCAGCCAGGTGGTGAAGAAGTCGTCCAGGTCCAGACCGGAGATCCGTTCGGCCAGGGCCTGGAACTGGGCGGTGGTGGCGTTGCCGTGCCGGTGCGCGGCCGTCCAGGCCGGCAGGAGTGCGAAGAACGCCTCGTCGCCGATGGCCAGCCGCAGCTGGTGCACGGTCATCGCGCCCCGGTCGTAGACGGCGGCGTCGAAGATCCTGCCCGGCCCGGGCGCGCCCGGCGGCACCTGCCAGAACTCGTCGTCGGCCGGGTAGCTGGCGTACGTGAAGTCGAACAGCTCCTGCGCGGTGCCCTCGCCCTGCTCCTCCGACCAGAGCCACTCCGCGTACGAGGCGAAGCCCTCGTTGAGCCAGATGTCGCTCCAGTCGGCCAGCGAGACCGAGTTGCCGAACCACTGGTGGGCCTGCTCGTGCACCACCACGTAGGTGTTGGCGCCCCGGCGCCAGAAGCCCGGCCCGTACACCGGGCGGGTCTGCGTCTCCAGGGCGAAGCCGATGCCGTCGACGGGCCCGGCCACGCCGCCCTGCGCCTCGAAGGGGTACGGCCCGAAGATTCCGCTGCACCACTCGACGACCTCGGCCGTGCGCTCGATGCTGGCCCGCGCGGCCGGCCCCAGCTCGCCGAGGCCGGCGCTGTAGGCATTCACCACCGGCTGCCCGTTGGGCGCCGTGTCGGTGACGATGTCGTACTGGCCGATGGCGAGGAAGGACAGGTAGGTGGCGGTGGGTGAGGTGGTCCGCCAGCTCCACCGGGTGCGGTTGCCCGCCTCGGCCAGTGGCGGGCGGGGCTGGACGCCGTTGCTGATCACCTCGACGCCGGTCGGCACCGAGACGGAGACGTCGAAGGTGGCCTTGTCCAGCGGGTGGTCGTTGCTGGGGAACCACCACCAGGCCGACTCCGGCTCGTTGACCACCATCGCCCCGTCGGCGGTGCGGGTCCAGCCGGTGTAGCCGCCGACCAGCGTCTCCGACGGCACGCCCGAGTAGCGCACCACGATGGTGAGCTGCTTGCCGGCCGTGATCGCGCGGCGCGGGGTGATCGCCAGCTCGTGCACGCCCTCGCGGGTGGCCGTGGCCTGCCAGCCGTCGACGCGCACCGACTCGACGTCGAGCAGGAAGTCCAGGTTGAACCGGGACAGGTCCTCGGTGGCCCGGGCCAGGATGGTGGTGGTGCCGGTGAGCAGGTCGGTGGCCGGGTCGTAGCGCAGCCGGACGTCGTAGTGCTGGACGTCGTAGCCGCCGTTTCCGTAGTCGGGGAAGTAGCTGTCGCCCAGTCCCGGGCCGCCGGGTTGCGGTGCGGCGGCGGGGACGGGCCGGCCCAGGGCCGGTGGGGCGGCCTGGCCGGGGGTGCCGGCGACCAGGCCGCCGGCGGTGGTGACGGTCAGGGCGGCGATGGCCGCCGTGAGAGCGCGTCGCACGGGGTGGACTCCCTCCGTCGGGGTGTACGCACCGGCCAACCTAATCGACGATCGTGAACATGTTGGTCCCGTCGCCCCGATCCGACCCATTCCATTGATCTGAATGTTTCGATAGCATTACCGCCTGGTAACAAGCCCCCGTCCCTGGCCACGCGCGCGGTCACCGGGCCCACCACCCCCTGTCCCGTGGAGGTCCCCCTCATGCCCCACCGTCCGCTGGCCCGTGCCCTCGCCGCGCTGGTCGCCCTGTCCACCGCCGCCCTCGGCGCGCTGCTCGCCCCCGGCACCGCCCAGGCCGCCGCAGCCGTCAACTACGTGGCCCTCGGCGACTCCTACTCCTCCGGCGTCGGCGCCGGCCCGTACGACCTGTCCACCTGCCTGCGCAGCCAGAAGTCGTACGCCCCGCTGTGGGCCGCCGCCAACGCGGTCACCAGCTTCACGTTCCCCGCCTGCGGCGGCGCCGTCACCTCCGACGTCATCAACAACCAGGTCGGCTCCCTGAGCGCCAGCACCACCCTGGTCACCATCACCATCGGCGGCAACGACGCCGGCTTCGCCGACGTGATCACCAGCTGCCGCTTCGGCAGCACGTCGAGCTGCACCAACGCCGTCAACGAGTCGAAGGCGTTCGCCACCACCACGCTGCCGGGCCGGCTGGACGCCACGTACGCGGCGATCCGGAACCGGGCCCCGAACGCGCGGCTGATCGTGCTCGGCTACCCGCGGCTGTTCGAGACCGGCTCCTGCGGGCTGCTGGCGATGAGCACCTACAAGCGGACCATCCTCAACGAGGCCGCCGACGTGCTCGCCACCGTCATCTCCGGCCGGGCCGCCGCGGCCGGCGCCACGTTCGCCGACACCCGCCCCTACTTCGCCGGGCACGGGGTCTGCGCGGCCGACCCGTGGATCCGCGACGTCAGCGGCGTCATCGAGGCGTACCACCCCGACGCCGACGGCTACCGGTACGGCTACCTGCCGGCCCTCAACGCCGTCACCGGCTGACCCACCGCCCACCGCAGGTGTGAGGAACGTGCCCTTCCTGTCGCACAAGCGAGAGGAAGGGCACCTTCCTCACACCTCAGCCGCCGCGCCCGGGTTCGTCACTGTCCGGTGTCGTCGGTGTCCGTTAGGGTCTTTGTGGATCAGGTGGGGCGACGGCGACGGGAGCGAGAAGTGGGCAGGCTCGCGTCGGCGTACGGGCAGGCGGTCGCCGCCCACCGGGCCGCCCGCGTCCACCTCGAAAACGCCCGCGCCGCGTGGCGTGCCGCGCCACCGCCCGCCCCACCGGAGGCCGACCCCGACCTGGTCGCCCGGCTGGCCCGCGTCGGCGGCGCCCTCGCCGCTCCCGCCCCGGGCACCCCGCTGACCGGTACGCCCCGGCCGGTCCGCCTCGGTGAGGCGATCACCGCTGGCGGCGGATTCCCCGTGCTGGTGCCCCTCGGCGGCGGCCACCACCTGTCCGTCGACGTCGACGCCCGTGACCCGCGTACCGCCGCGCTGCTGCGGGCCGTCGTCCTGCGGATGCTGGCCACCGCGCCGCCCGGCGGGCTGCGGGTCGCCGGGCTCGACGCCGCCGCCCTCGGGGCCACCTTCGGACCGCTGCGCCCGCTGGTCGACGCCGGGGTGCTCGACCCGCCCGCCACCACCGAGGCGGAGGTGGCCGCGCTGCTCGACGACGCGGAGCGGCACGCCCGCGCCGCCCGCAACGGCGACCGCGACGACCAGGAGCTGTTGCTGGTGGTGGCCGCGTCCGCCCCGTCGCCCCGCGAGGCCGCCCGGCTCGCCGCGCTCACCCACGCCGGCCCGGCCGCCGCCGTCTGTGTCCTGGTCGGCGGCTGGCCGTCCGGGCCGTCGGCCACCCCACCGCCGCCGCTGGGCACCACCACCGCGCTGCGCCTGACCCCCGACGGGTACGCCCACGTCGGCGACCCGCCCGGCGCGGCGTTCAGCGCCGACGGCACCGGGCTGGCCGTGCCGGTGCTGCTCGACGGCGATCCGCCGCCGGCGGCCGTGTCGGCCCTCGCGGGGCACCTCGACGCCGCCGTCCGCCGCCAGGCCGCCGTGGGCTTCGCCGAGCTGCTGCCCCCGCACCGGTGGACGGAGTCCGGCCGAGTCGGCCTGCGTACCGTGGTCGGGCGCGCCGGCCGGGAAGCCGTCGTGGTCGCCTTCGACGACGCCACCCCGCACTGGCTCGTCGGCGGGCGCACCGGCGGCGGCAAGACGGTCTTCCTGCTCGACGTCCTCTACGGGCTGGCCGCCCGCTACTCCCCGGCCGAGCTTCAGCTCTACCTGCTCGATTTCAAGGAGGGCGTGAGCTTCACCGAGTTCGTGCCGACCGAGCGCGATCCGGCCTGGCTGCCGCACGCCCGCACGGTGGGGATCGAGAGCGACCGCGAGTACGGCGTCGCCGTGCTGCGCGAGCTGCGCCGTGAGCTGAACCGCCGAGCCACCCTGCTCAAGCGGCACGGCGTAACGAAGCTCGCCGACCTGCCCGCCGACGTCGCGGCGCCCCGGGTCGTGGCGGTGGTCGACGAGTTCCAGGTGCTGCTGGCCGGCCGGGACGCCCTCGCCCGCGAGTCGGTGGACCTGTTGGAGGAGTTGGCCCGCAAGGGCCGCTCCTACGGGGTGCACCTGGTGCTGGCCAGCCAGAGCACGACCGGTATCGAGGCCCTCTACGGGCGGGCCGAGGCCGTCTTCGGGCAGTTCGCCCTGCGGGTGGCGCTGCCTGGTGGCGGCGGCGTGCTCGACCGCGACAACCCTTCCGCCGCCACCCTGAGCGTCGGCACGGCCGTGCTCAACACGGCTGCCGGGGCCGCCGGCGCCGACACGGTCGTCCGTTTCCCCGATGCGCATGCCGAATCCGGCGTGCTGGCCCGGCTGCGCCACGAGCTGTGGCAGGCCCGCCCGGCGGGTGCCCGCCCGCCGTCGGTGTTCCGGGGATACGAGGGGGCCCGCGTCGAGGACGACACCACGTTCGCCGGTCTGCGCCCAGGCGGCCGGCGTCCCCTGGCGCTGGTCGGCCGTACCGTCGACATGGACGGCACGTCCGCGCTGTTCATGATGGACACCAGCCCCGGCCGGCACCTGGCCGTCGTGGGCACCGCCGTCACCGCCGCCGAGGTGCTGCGCGCGGCCACTCTCAGCCTCGCCCGCCAGCACGGCCCCGGCGAGGCGCGGTTCCTGCTCGCGCCCCTCGTGGCCGCCGCCGACCCGGCCGTCGACGACACCGTCGCCGTGCTCGTGGCCGCCGGGCACACCGTGGAACGCCTCGACGCGCACGCCCTGCGCGACCGGATCGTGGCGCTGGCCGCGCCGACCCCCGCCCCGCACGCGGCGCCCGGCCCGGACACAACGGCCAGCCCGGTCACGCCGCCCAGCCCGGACGCGACGGCCGGCGTGGCGGGATCCACCGGTGCGGGGGCGGCCCGCACCTACCTGGTCGTGTTCGGAATGGATGCCGCCTCCGCCGTGCTCGCCGCCGCTGATCCGGTGACGTTCCGTTCCGCCCAGGAGGACCTGCGTGCCCTGCTGCGTCAGGGGCCGGGGCGGGGCGTGCACCTGCTGGGCTGGTGGCGCGGCCTGCGCCGGCTCGCCGACGACCTCGGTGGCACCCAGAACCGGGACGACGTGGCCTGCCTGGTCGCGCTGAACGTGACCGGCGCCGAGTTGGGGCTGCACCTGGGCGTGCACGATCTGGCCTACGAGCCGCGCGCCGACCGGGCGCTGCTGGTCGACCGGCACGACCAGCGGGTACGCCTCATCGTGCCGTTCACCCGCGACGGGCACCCGCCGGACGGGGAGAGCTGAGTGTCCACCTTCGAGGACTACGCGGCGCTGGCCCGCCATCTCGCCGCCCAGCGGCGGGCCGGCGAGGAGGGCGCCGCTGTTGAGTCGGCCCGCCAGCGGGACCTGCACGCCGCCGTCGACTACCTCGACCGCCGGCTCACCGCGCAGGGGCAGCGCCTCGACCAGCTCGGCCACACGATCGGCAGTCCACCCCAGCCCCCCGGCCAGCCCGCCCCCGGCACCCCACCGGGCGGACCGGTTCCGGCTGCGCCGACGTCGGGCGGACCGGTTCCGGCTGCGCCGACGTCGGGCGGGCCGGTGGCGACTGCGCCCAGGTCGGGCGGCCCGTCGGCCGTCGGGGGGCCGTCGGCCGGGCAGCCCCACGGGTTGCCGCCACCGGGGACGGGACCGCTCGGCGGCGCAGCCGCCGTGCCGGGGCGGCCGGGGGTCGGGGCGTACGCCCAGGGGAGCCCGGGGGAGACGGCGCTGGCGGTGCCGGGCGCGGTGCCCACGCCGCGCGCCGGGGAGCTGGACCCGACGGCGGAGCTGGAGTCGGCGCGGCGCTGGGCCGACGAGGCCGACCGGCTTGGCCAGCAGGTCGAGCTGCTGGCCCAGCGCCCGGCGCTGCTGCCGAGCTGGTCACCGATGGCCCGGGCGCTCGCCGTCTATCTCGGCTGTGCCGGCGTCGGCGTGCTGCTGATGCTGGTCATGGTGCTCGCCTCCGGCGTCGGGGCGCTCGGCCTCGGCACGCTCTACACGTGGATGTGCGCCGGGTTGCCCGCCGTGTCGCTGATCGCCGGGTGGCTCATCCTCGGTCGCTGGGGCACGCCCGCCGTGGTCGTCGGCACGCCGCCGCGCTACCCCCTGCTGGGCATCCTGGTCTGCTTCCTGGCCGTCCCGCTGGCCTACTGCGGCTACCTGCTGATGTTCCGCGCCCTGCGCTGACGCCGCGCTGTCGCGCCGGGCGGCGGTTTCGGTGGCGGTCAGGAAGGCGTCCAGCTCGGTGGGGGTGAGCCCCTCGTCCTCCAGCAGCGCCAGGAGCAGCACCGTGCCGGCGGTCACGGCCGGGGCGGTGCCGTGCGGAGACGCTGCTCGCCCAGGGCCGCGCCGAGCAGCGTCTCCGCCAGCGTCGGGTCGACGTCCATGCCGGTCAGGTCGTAGCGTTCCCGGGCCGCCGCGACGAACCTGATCAGCGGCGCGCGGTCCTGCCCGGCGACGAACCGGCGGCGCGCGGCCACCAGCAGCGCCCCGGCGAGCAGGTCGGCGTACCGCAGCCACTGCGGCTCGGTGAAGCGGCGCAACCGGCGGTCGTGCCGGCCGAGCCGCCCGTCGAGCAGGTTCCGCAGGGCGGTCGTCGGGTCGTCGGTCATGGGCGGTTCCACCTTCCTCGGTTCTGTCGGCTGCGCGGCAGCCCCGCTCTGGCTTGCCGGTCGCGCCGCCGGACGCTGGCGGCGACCAGCGCGGCGGCGGCCCGTGCCCCCTGGGCTGTCGCATGTGCGGTCGCTGATGTCTTCGCCTGCGCCGGGGCGACCAGCCGGGGCGGCAGCGTGGCTGCCGGTTCCGGTGCGCCGGCCAGCGCTGCGGCCCACCGGTCGATGGCCCGGCCACCCAGCGCCAGCCGCGCGGCCACCAGGTCGAGCCGGGCCACGGCCGCCCGGAACCGGCCCGCCGCGGCCAGGTCGCCCGGGTCGCGCGCCGCGCCGGGCCGCTGCGGCAGGGCGCCCCCGAAGGTGGGGCCGGAAGGCTCGGGGCGGCGGCGGATCCGGTCCTCGGCCGCCGCCAGCCACCATCGGGTCCTGGCGGCCTCGGCGGCGGCCCGGTCCGCGTCGGCGCGGGCCGCCCGCAGCCCGGCGAGCAGGTCACCGGCGCTGCCGGCACCGGCCCGGGCCACGCCGAGGCCGGCGTGCACGAGGCTCAGCGCCCGCCAGCATTCGGTGACGGCATCCTGCCAGGGCAGCCGCCGGCCGGGCGGTCCCGCGCCGTGCAGCAGCCCGCCGGCCCGGTCGGCCGCCGCGATGGTCGCCAGCCAGGCGTCCCGAAGCCCGTCGACGGCACCCGCGTGCCCCGGCAGCTCCGGCGGCACCGCCGGGCCTCGGGGCGTCGGCAGGTCGGGCGACGCCGGGCGGATCGGCGGCGGGGCGTCGCGCCGGTCGTAAAGTCGGGCCCGCGCGGCGCGCTGCGCGTCGCAGGGGCCGGGCCGTCCGCACCTGCGGCAGATCCCGGTGTACGCCTCCGTGTCGTGCTCGACGACCGTCCGCCGCGCCTCGGCCAGCTCGAGCAGTACGTGGTGGCGCAGCTCGTCGGCGTTCACGGAGTGATGACCCTGGCGTGCTTCACCAGGCGGGCGAAGCTCACCTCCGGGCACGGGTACGGTTCGCCGCACCCGCACATCCAGCGCGTCACGGGCCGGGGCGGGTGGGCGAACAGCACGTCGTCGGCGTCCTCGACGTCCTGCGCCGACGCGAATTCCGTGCCGCTGGTGGGTGGTGTGTGTTCGCCGGGTGGCAAGTGTGGTGGGTGGGGCACGTGGGCGTCTCCCGTCCGTCGCTGGCGGTGCGGAATCCAGCCGGGGCCGCGTGCGGGCGACCACGGCACGCCCGGCCGGCCGGGGGGATCGACCGGCCGGGCGCTCTGTGCGGTGGGGAAGAACCGGGTCCCGTGGGTGCTGACCAGGGGCTCGGCTGATGTCGAACCTACGATACCAAGCTATCGCAGTCAAGCAATCACTTGCGATAGCAAGGTGAGGGGTGGTCGAATGGCGGTGCTGACCAGGGAGTATCGCTATGCCACCGAGCCCCAAGTGGGTTTTGCTTGCCGAGCACATTCGCAACCAGATCGCATCAGGCGAGTTGCCGCCAGGCGAGAAGTTGCCGTCCACGTCGGAGCTCTGCCAGATCCACGGCGTGTCCGCGATCGTGGTGCGCAACGCGATGCTGACGCTGAAGGCCGAAGGGCTGGTCGTCGGTGTTCCCGGGGTGGGCGTCTTCGTCGTAGACGAGTGACGTCCGAACGTGTGGTGCCGCACTGCCGCCGCTTGGCGATCCGGGTCGCATCGTCGGAACTTCCCGTAGATCTTGGCAATTTTCGGCCCTTAGTGGGGCAACGTATCGCCAAGATCGAACCATCGGTGATGTCTTCAGGTGATCACACGGTCGCGCTCGGTGCGTTGATCTCGTACTCTCCTCTGTGGTCGTCGCTCGTGCGGGGCGCGGCTCGTCAGGAACCGGGGGAGGGCGTGTGAGCGCAGCGGAGATGATCGCCAGGTTGGCGGCGGCGTCGCAGAAGCTGGACGAGGCGAAGGCAAAGACGGCGGCGGCAGCCCAGGATGCGGCCGAGGCCCGACAACTTGTCGCGGGCGCGTTGCAGGGCATCGGCGCCGGGCCACTGATCGGCATGATCGATTCGTATCGGGAAGCACTGATGAGGGCGGCCCAGGGCAGCGAGCCGGCCAAGCAGCAGGTGCAGGAGACGATCGCCAAGGTGCACGCACTGGGAAATTGAGGTCGGGTGGTGGCGGCGGTACTAGTCAGCCACCCGTTGTCGCGAGACCCGTGATTCGGCCGGCGATTCCCCGAAGGCTTGACGCCGGTGCTCGCGGGCAGGCCGCTCCTCCTGCTCGCCCACGCGAACGCCTCTCCAGCGAGTCGATCGCCTGGTGGACATCAGCAACGGCGGCGGCATATGCGACGTTTCAAGAGTTCCTGCCGCCTGTGGTGAAGGCGTTCGCCGGCACTGTCCTGGCTGCCGCCACATCTGTCGGCTCGTACAAGGCATGGCAAGCGAAGCGGAGAGATCGGAGTAGTGTCGATGAAGATCGATGACCGTGTCGAGGGGCTGGTCAGATCTGTCCTGGATGCGGCGGTCCACAAGGATACCGACCGCCTTGCTGCGGCAACGGCGTCGCTCGGGGACGAGGCGACCGTGACGAAAGCTGTGGAACTCAGCCTCGCGGTAGCGGCTGCCGTGCTCTTCGAGGTTCATGAGGGGATGCCTTCGGCCGACCAGGTCACGGAGATCTCCCGCACGATCGCGGAGCAGGAACGGTGGAGCGGGGTCCGAGCTGCCGAGGTCGATTCCCTGCTGCAAGCGATTTCGACCGGAAGCCCGGTGGTAGCTGGGAGTGGTTCGGCGTCGGCCGCCGTTCCGTTTGTGGTCACGGCGAACCTGCTGGCCGCTGCCTCCCAGCCGGATGAGGGGGAGTGGTGGTTCAACTACCTGGACAAGGTGGAGGCGGCGATCGAGGCGGCGGGATGACCGGGGTGCCCGAGCCGGTGACGCGTGACGGTGGGGTGCTGGACGGGTTCCACATCCGGCAGGTGCCGGGTGACATCGGCGCCGAGGTCTCCGACTTCGCCAGCGAATGGGACGACGTCCGGTTCGCCACCCGGGTCTGGGAGCGGCAGACCGACGACGGCTACCGGGTCGACCTGCGCGTCCACGTCCTGCGGGGCGAGCGGCTGACCGACCTCGCCGCGCTGCGCGACTTTCTCGCCGAGTATCACGAGCGCGACCCTGACGACTGGCCGTTGACCGAATTCCCTCGTGGTGAGACCACGGGGCTTCATGACGCTTCGCAGGCGTTCTGGTTGGCCGAGCCTGGCGTCGCCGTCAACGTGCTGGTCGACCCCGCTCAGGTGGACCGGGAGCAGCTTCTGGCAACGGCGCTTGCCGTTGTGGCTGTCGGGGACGTGCGGCAGATGAGTTCATCTGCACGACCGGCAAGGGACTCGTAATGCAGGTGATGGATCACGCGCTGTGAAGGGAGGACTGTCGGTTGACTACGAGCGCTGACGAGCTGTTCGCGGCACGGCTCGCCTTCCCGGTGGGCGACCGCGTGCGAGGCACCGTGAGTGCCGTCCCGATGGGCGCGGGAAGGGCAGGGGTTCTGGTAGACCTTGGCCAGCCGCCGCGAGGATGGGTCGACGTCCTACACCTGCCGGATGACCCGACCGACTGGCCTCCGGTCGGCAAGGCTGGGCTCTTCGAGGTGGGGCAACACCGGCCCGGCCAGGTGCGGCTGTTTCCGTTGGACGCCGGGATGCGAGGTCGTGGGGCCCGTCTTTTACGCTGGTCCGGTGAGGAATGGGCCGCGATCACCAGACGGTACTCCGAGGGCGAAGTTGTCGTGGGAACCGTCACGAACGTTTTTCCAGGCAACCGCGAGTACACAGTCATGTTCGACGACTGCTGGTCGGCGGTCGAGTATGAGGACAACGCCCCGCCGGTCGGCTGGACCGGCCCGTTCCGTGTGACCCGTCTACTGGAGTGGACTCACCGAATTTTGCTAACGCCGGCAAAGTAAGGTCGCCGCTCGGGCGGCCAAGGGCAGCCGGGGGGCGCCCGCCCGCCTTCGACCGTGAGCTGTACAAACAGCGCAACGTCGTCGAGCGGGCGATCAACAAGATCACACAGTTCCGAGCCGTGGCCACCCGCTACGACAAGAGAGAGTTCTCGTACCAGGCTACGGTTGACGTCGCCACGATGAAGATATGGCTACGCGATCTCGCTCGCCCTAATCCCTAACCCACACGAATATGTCCCAGCCGAAGCCACTGAGAGCGATGGCCAGCACGACGGCGCTGACCGCCGTCGCGGTCACGGAGAGCCGCCGCCAGCGGTCGTTGCCGGTAAGCGCGTGGACGAGTGACCCTGTAGCGAGGACAGCTCCGAGCACCCAGCCATGAAGCATTATGTACAGCTGCGAGGTCATGAACAGCCAGGTGAAGGGGTTTAGCAGGGAGAAACCGAAAGGCACGAGGTCCTTGGGGTCGTGCATTTCGTGGGTGAGTTCATAGTGGCCGAGTCCCAACCGGATCCGGCTGACGGCGTATAACACCAGCACGACCGCATATAGAACGCCGAATCCCAACTGCGTCACTGCAAGGCCGGTACGTACGCGGGGCGCACCGGCTGCCCGGATGGCCAGCGCAATGTTCCCTGACGCAAGCACTGCTGTCCCCTTTCTGGTGGTAGCGGCAAGTTGGAGGGCTGCCACTGCGGTGCCGAGAGCGAGCCGCAGCGGAGACAGCCCTATGTCGGCGGCGCCGTGTATGTCGGCCTCCCACTGTTCGCGGTAGCGCGAACGGGCATCGGAGACTGGCAACGCGGCCGAGGCAAACCGGCTGACGGCCAAAGCGAGGCGCATTCGGCGGGATGCTGTCATCGGGCCAGGTTCGGCCGAATGGCGGAGTTCCGGAGCGTGCTCCGCTGAGCGGCGCGTTGGCAGATCCGGCGAGCCTCGGTCGCCCCGTCGCGCGTCAGTACGTACAGTCGCCGCCGGGCACCCTTGCGATCCTGGTCATCCCAGGAGGATGTGACCCATCCGGCTCTCTCTAGGCGGTCTAACAGTGGGTAGACCGTGCCGGACGGCCGCCCGGTAGCCTTGATGATCTCCAACCCCCATCGCGGCTGCTCAGAGTCAAGCAGGACGGTCAGGACGTCAACGGTTGCCCTACCTATACGGGCGAGCGGTTCCATGGGCCTTAAACTACATGTGTAGATTAACGATGTCTATCAGAGACTTTAAGAGTCGACACCTTCGCGGCCCTCAAGATCCACGAGACACGGCCTAATCCATGAAGAGCGCGGCGAGCCTCGGCAGACGCCGACGGACCTCGCCGTCGTCCTCGAAGTCCCAGCCCTGGCCGAGCTCCGGGTATCTGCCAGTGACCGCACTGCGCAGCTCCATGCTCCCTGATGCGACCGCGTATGCGTCCCATACGACGCCATACATGGATTCGCATTCAAGATCGAACCCGTCGTCGACGGCAACGCGTTGGACCACCGGCAGGTCGGCGAGCGTATCCGGGTCTGCCACAGCGCGTTCGAACATCTCACGCCCCTGTGTGAGCAGCCAGCCGCGGAAGTACTCGAAGCCGTCGTCGGAGCAGCCGCCGTTGATCAGATAGGCCGCCTGCCACAGGTCCCACCCGTACGACTGCGCACGCAGATCCCACAGCGGCTGCGCCAGTTCCGCGATCCTGTCGACCGGCAGGGCAGCCAGCAGTCGCAGTGTCTGCTCGGCGACGTTCTCGGCGTCCGAGGGGTCGACCGCAGACTCCCGTGCCTTCGCCACCACGTTCCAGAACTCGTCAACCCTCATGACGCGGGAGTATGGCAGCGGTCTCCGACTTCGCCGCCCACCATTCGCCGTCGTGCCCGTTCCTGACCGCCCGTCTAGCGCTCGGAGCCCTGGAAGATGAGCTGATCGCGGCAGATCCGGATACCCGATCTTGCCTTGGGGTCGACTCGACGGCTTATCCGCCGGTGACCAATGACTTCGCTCTGCCCTCAGCCCCCGCCTCGCAAGCGGTGCGTACGTCCGCTGGTCTAGGGTCCCTGGGGTGGTCATGAGCGCGCAGGACGTTGTGGGCGTAATCGAGTCAGATCCGGGAGTAATGAAAGTGCTTCGGGCTGCGGCCGACCTTGGATTACCGGACTGGTGGATCGGTGCCGGCTTCGTACGCAACCGCGTCTGGGACGCGATCAGCAACATCGCGGTCTCGCCGGAGCGCGACGTGGATGTCGCCTACTTCGACCCGGAGAAGCTGGACCCACGCGAGGACGCACGCGCCGAAGCCCAAGCCATGGTGGCCCTGCCTGGGGTGCCGTGGGAGATTCGTAATCAAGCACGGATGCATCTGCGCAATGGCGATGAGCCCTACACGTCCACCTTGGACGCGATATCGCGCTGGCCTGAAACGGCAACGTGCGTCGCGGTTACCCTGCGGGGTGACTCTGTTCGCCTGGTGTCCTGCCATGGGCTGGCTGACCTCGTAGGAATGGTTATCCGCCCCTCTCCAGCTTTCAACAATGCAGCGGGCCGCGCGAAGGTACAGCGCCGCGTGGAGGCCAAGGGATGGCTCGACCGGTGGGCCGGACTGCGGCTGGAGATCTAGCGCTCACGCCAAACGAAGGAAGGGTCGCGGGCGGTGCAGGTCAGATCGTGTGGATCGTGATGAGGTCTTCGAGACCTGCGAGGTCGTCGGCGTTGCGGGTGTACACGGCGGCGTCAAAGGGCAGCTTCTGGCAACGGCGCTTGCTGTCGTGGCGGTAGCGGATCGAGATGGCCCAGTCAGCTCAGGCGTCGAACGACCGGCCGCAGCACGTCCACCAGCGGACTGAGGTCGGCGGTGTTGAGGTGCGCCTGGCATGCCTCGATGTTCTCGGTCCTGTCCAGCTCGGACCAGTCGAGCAGGAAGCCTGCTGCCGCAGCGAGCTGCCGTAGGAACGAGCGGATCGTACGCCCGTTTCCCTCGCGGAAGGGATGGCAGACGTTCAGTTCGCCGTAGTAGTGCGCCAGCGCCTCCACGAAGGCGGCATGGTTCAAGCCGAGCAGGTGTCCGTCCGAATCGAGGCGCCTCAGGATCGAGCTGACCTGGTCGTCTATGAACCGCCAGTGGCAGAAGCGTGCACCAGGCTTGCTGATGTCGACACTGCTGGTCTGACCAGCCCAGGAGTAGACGTCGCCAAATAAATACCGGTGGAAGCTCTGGAGGTGGTCCAGCCCGTAGTTGCCGGGAATGATCAGGCGGGATGCCGAGATCTCACGGATCGACACCAGCCGGAACTCGGTTGTGCGAAGCTGCTCCGGGTCCGAGACGCCGAGCTTGTTCTTCAGACAGTCTGTGCCCGGCCAGCAGTAGGGATCAGGCTCGGTCACCGCTGATCCGGGCAATCTCCTGAGCGATCAGCTCGTCGGCGCTGATGACGCCGGACGCGACATCCCGGAGTCGATCCTGCCATTCCTCGTCGAACTCCTCGCCTTCGAGGGCGGCGTTCGCCGTGGCCAGCACGACGGCTGTTTCGACGCTCGCGACCTGGCGGGCGTAGTACGCCTGCATCATCTCGACGTCGATCTCCTCGTTCGAGCTTGCCGCCTCCGGCAAGGCACCGCGTGCGGCCCGCCAGGGAAGCTCGTTGTGGGTCATGGTCGACAGTTCGCTGGCGGAGAACTTGCCGTACGTGGTGGTCACCCAACGCACCGTATCTGCTTGAGCGGGCGTCAGCCGGGAAGCCTTGCCGTGCGGCCACTCGGAAACGGTGAGCTGGCGTCGGTGGTGGCGGTGGAGGAGCGGCACCACCGGGCCTTGTCGCCACGCCTCGATGCGATCCGGGTAGAGCGCCGCGCCGTGCCGAGCCAGGTGCCACCCCTGGCAGTAGTAGACGAGCTTCTCCAGCTTCATGGCGTTCATGGAGCCGAGCTCACCCAGCACCGCCGCTGCTACGTCATGAGCATCGGTCACGGTGGCACCTCCTTCCACGGCCTTTTTTGCTCCCCTGAGCCTAGCGATTAGGCAGGCGTGCTGGCGTCCACCGTTGACGTGTTGTCCCGTTCGGCCCTTTACTCGCGGTTGCAGGGGAGCAGGTGTCGGATAGGCGATAGGTCCCGGTCGCGGGTGTTCGTGTTGATCGTGCGCCCGTATCCTGACGTGTTCATCGGGGCCTATGGACGTGGGGAAGCATGGATCCTCGACAGGTGCGACGCCTGGCGGAACACTCCGCCAACTTCGGCTTTCTGAAAGACCATCCGCTGCTTGTCTGGTACGGGGCGGGAGCCGAGCTGCTCGTCTACGTCGACGCGCAGGCGGCGATGTTCAAGATCCGGGCGTTCGGCGACGAGATGGCGAAGGATCTGCTGCGCCGTACCGGTCAGCGACCCCGCAGTGACTTCTTCCACCGGGTGGAGGCGCTGCACGCCGACGGCACCCTGACCAGCGAGGTCTACCGCGCCTTCCACAGCCTGCGTGACCAGGGCAACCGGGCGGTGCACGACCATCTGGCCGAGGCGCGGGCGGCGCTGGAGATGCTGCGTACCTGCTTCGAGTTGGGTGTCTGGTTCCACCGGGCGCTGACCGGCGACCGTACGCCGATCGGTTTCGTGCCGCCGACGCCGCCCGCGCAGCAGGTCCCGCGCAGCGTCGCCGAGGCCCTCGAGGCGGAGCTGGACCGATACCGCGAGGAGCTGGCCGAGGCGAAGCTGCTGATCGACGGCGCGCAGTCCGTCGCGCAGGCGCGGGCCGCCGCCGAGCAGGCCGCCGACCAGGCGGTCCGGGCCGCCGCCGCCGGGCGCGACACGGCCGCCGCCCTGGTCAGCAGCCTGGAACCGGCGGTCCGCGCGGAGCAGGAGCGCCGCGACACCGCCCGACCCGGCCGCGTGTCGGCCGCCCGCCGGGAGGAGTTCATCGCCCGGGCCCGCCGCGCCTCCCGGGGGCCGCTGAACGAGGCGCAGACCCGCGTCGAGATCGACCGGCAGCTCGGTGAGGCCGGCTGGCAGGTGCAGAACGAGGAGCACATCAACCTGTACGCGGGCACGGGTGTCGCCGTCCGCGAGGTCACCCTCGCCGGTGGCCGGGCCGACTACCTGCTGTACGTGGACCAGAAGCTGGTCGGCGTCATCGAGGCCAAGCGGGAGGGCACCGCCCCGCGCGGCGTGGAGGCGCAGCTCGACCGCTACCTGCGGGGGCTGACCCCCGAGCAGACCATGCGCGCCTGGCGGCGGGACGCCCCGCTGCCGTTCGGCTACGTCGCCACCGGCACCGAGACCGCGTTCGTGAACCGGCTCGACCCGCACCCCCGTACCCGGGAGATCTTCGCCTTCCACCGGCCCGAGACCCTGGCGCGGTGGATGCGGGAGGCCGACGACGACCCGGCGGCGCCGACGCTGCGGGCCCGGCTGCGCCGGATGCCGGAGCTGGACCCGACCGGCCTGCGGCCCGCGCAGGTCGACGCGATCGTGGGCCTGGAACGGTCGCTGGCCGACGACCACCCCCGGTCGTTGATCCAGATGGCCACGGGGGCGGGGAAGACCTTCACCGCGGTCACCGCCAGTTTCCGGCTGCTGAGGCACGCCCGCGCCGGCCGGATCCTGTTCCTGGTCGACCGCAACAACCTGGGCAAGCAGACCCTCCAGGAGTACGCGGGCTTCCAGACCCCGGGTGACGGGCGGAAGTTCACCGAGCTGTATCCCGTCGACCGGCTCTCCGGCGCGGGTCTGCTCGACTCGTCGACCGTGGTGATCTCCACGATCCAGCGCCTGTACGCGGCGCTGCGCGGCGACGACCTGCCCGACCCGGACGCCGACGACCGCGCGTACGACGATTACGAGCTGGACGCGCCGGCGGAGGTCGGCTACCAGCCGCGCCTCCCGCCGGAGACGTTCGACCTGATCGTGGTGGACGAGTGCCACCGCTCGATCTACGGCCGGTGGCGCGCGGTGATCGAATACTTCGACGCGTTCGTGGTCGGCCTGACCGCCACCCCCGTCAAGCAGACCCTCGGCTTCTTCCAGCAGCACCTCGTCTCGCAGTACACCTACGAGCAGGCGGTCGCCGACGGTGTCAACGTCGGCTTCGACGTCTACCGGATCAGGACGCAGATCACCGACGCGGGCGCGACCATCGACGCTCGCACGGTGGTGCCGCTGCGGGACCGGCGTACCCGCGCCGAGCGCTACCAGGAGCTGGAGGACGACTTCACCTACGACGCCGGTCAGGTCGGCCGCTCGGTGATCTCGAAGGGCCAGTTGCGCCTGGTGCTGGAGACGTTCCGCGACCGCCTGTTCACCGAGATCTTTCCCGGCCGCAACACCGTGCCCAAGACGCTGATCTTCGCCCGCGACGACAACCACGCCGAGGAGATCGTCACGATGGTGCGGCAGGTCTTCGGGCGGGGCAACGACTTCGCCGCGAAGATCACGTACGCGTCCCGCCGCGACGGCGACAACCCCGACACGCTGCTCCAGGCGTTCCGCAACAGCCCGGAGCTGCGCATCGCCGTCACCGTCGACATGATCGCCACCGGCACCGACGTACGCCCCCTGGAGTGCGTCTTCTTCCTGCGGCCGGTGCGCAGCGCCACCTACTTCGAGCAGATGAAGGGCCGTGGGGCCCGCACTATCGACGCCGCCGAGTTCCAGGCCGTCACCCCCGACGCCCAGATCAAGGACCGGTTCGTCATCGTCGACGCGGTCGGCGTCACCGAGGCCGACCTGGACGAGGCGGTGCCGCTGAACCGGCACTCCGAGAAGCAGATCTCCCTGCGGGACCTGCTCAAGAAGGCCGGCACCCTGACCGCCGACGCCGACGAGGTGTCGACCCTCGCCGCCCGGCTGGCCCGCCTCGACCGGCAGCTCACCGACGCCGAACGCGAGGAGCTGACCGACCTCGGCGGGCAGCCGCTCACCGGAATCGTGCGGGGGCTTGTCGACGCCGTCGCCCCCGAACAGCTCAACCCGGCCAAGGCCGCCGGCCCCACCGCCGTACGCGACCTGCTGGCCGACGCCCTGCGCCCGCTCGCCGCGAACCCGGAGCTGCGCGAACGCATCCTGGAGATCCGGCGGGCCCACGACATCACCATCGACGAGGTCAACGCCGACACCCTGCTGTCGGCGCGGGGCGTGCCGGCCGAGGAACGGGCGCAGGTCACCGTCAAGGACTGGCACGCCTACCTGGAGGAACACCGCGCCGAGATCACCGCCCTCCAGGTGTTCTACGAGGGGCACGGCCGGATCGGGTACGACGACCTCAAGGACCTGGCCCGACGCATCGCCCGCCCGCCGCAGGCGTGGACGCCCGCGACGCTGTGGAAGGCGTACGTGCTGCTCGGGCGCACCGCCGACGCGCCCGGCACCCGGGGCGTGACCGACCTGGTCAGCCTCATCCGCTACGAACTCGGCCTCGACACCGAGCTGCGCCCCTACCGCAGCCTCGTGGAGGAGCGCTTCCGTGGGTGGCTGCTGCGGCAGGAACAGGCGGGAGCTACCTTCACTGCCGATCAGGTGTGGTGGCTGGAAAGGATCCGGGACGTGATATCGGTCAGCGTGGAGGTCACCCCCGACGACCTGGACGGCGCACCGTTCACCGAACGCGGCGGCATCGACGGGTACGCGGGCACCTTCGGCCACCGCGCCGAACCCCTCCTCACCGAACTCAACCAGGAGCTGTCCGCGTGACCGATCTGCCAGAAGGCTGGACGGAAGTGCGGCTTGATGACATCGCCTTGTCTGTCAAGAACGGAATTTTCGTTTCTCGGCCTGGCGTAGAGCCCGACGGTTTGCCGATTCTGCGGATCAGTGCCGTCCGGCCTGGACGTCTGCGAGTGGAAGACGTTCGTTACACCGGAAAGAGCGCGGCGGATCTGGGGGAGTCAGATTCCCTGCTGCACCCCGGGGATCTTCTCTTTACCCGCTACAACGGGAACATCAACCTTGTTGGGGCGTGTGCGATTGTCCCCCAGGGCGTTGGCCCGTTAACTTATCCCGACAAGCTAATTCGTGTTCGAGTAGACCCTGAAGCTGCCAACTCAGCCTACATCGCATACCTCTTCCAATCCCCGCAGCTTCGGTCCCGGGTGCGAGCCTTGGCCCGCACGACCGCAGGTCAGGCTGGAATCTCAGGGGCAAGTCTTCGGTCTGTTGGGATTCCGCTGCCGCCACTCGCCGAGCAGCGCCGAATCGTCGCCGCCCTCGAAGAGACCTTGGCAAGGCTGGATCGAGGTTTGGCGGGGCTGGCCCTCGCGGCGGGGCGGGCCCGCAAACTCGACCAGCGTTTATGTGGCCGAGTCGTTGGAGGGTGGCCGCTGTCGTCTGCTTCCGAGGAATATAACTTGCCGGATGGCTGGTCAATAGCCAACCTGGGTTCGCTGTCCTTCGAATCGGGATACGGCACATCTACGAAGTGCGCCTACGATGCGGCAGGCGTCCCGGTTCTTCGTATCCCAAATGTTCAGAATGGAGAGGTAAGTCTCGCGGATATGAAGTATGCGGTTGATGAGTCGCAGAACCTCGACAGCTACTTCGTGACTCCGGGTGATCTTCTTTTCGTCAGAACGAATGGAAGCCCTCAGCTGATTGGACGTGTTGCCGTGGTGCGAGAGGCGATGAAGGTCGCGTTCGCATCCTATCTGATTCGCTTTCGCCTCAAGCCGGGGACGGTCGATCCTGACTGGGTCGCGCTCGTCGTGTCCAGTCCGGCATGGCGGCAGCATCTCGAAACGGCAGCGGCCTCATCGGCCGGTCAGTACAACCTCAACTCCAAGACGCTTGCCAGCCTGCCTGTCCCGCTGCCTTCGTTAGAGGAACAGCGGGCTTTGCTGTCCGAAATGTCAACGGCGCGAACTCTGATCGAGAGCCTGACCAGCGAGTTGGCGACGGCGAAACGCCGGGCAGGCGCACTGCGTGCCTCGTTATTGGCGGAAGCCTTCGCGGGGCGGTTGGTGTCGCAGGATCCGAGCGACGAGCCCGCCTCGGAGCTGCTCGCCCGGATTCGGGCCGAGCGTCAGGCCGCCCTGCCGAAGCAGAAGGCGCGCTCCCCGCGTACCAGAAAAGACCTGGCGGCACCGCCGACCAGGGTGACCGGCGACGACTACCAGCAGGAGACTTTGCCGCTGTGAGCACTGTGGATTCGCGCCGGCTGGTGCAGAAACTGTGGAACTACTGCGACGTGCTGCGGGACGATGGCGTGTCGACCATCGACTACGTGGAGCAGTTGACGTTCCTGCTGTTCCTCAAGATGGCCGACGAGCGGGCGAAGCGGCCGATGCGGCCCGAGCAGATCGTGCCCGACGAGCTGAGCTGGCAGACGCTGCTCGACGCCGAGGGCGACGCCCTCGAGGTGCAGTACCGGCACATCCTGACCGGGCTGGCCAAGGAGGGCGGCACGCTCGGCACGATCTTCCGCAAGGCACAGAACAAGATCCAGGACCCGGCGAAGCTGAAGCGGCTCATCGTCGACCTGATCGACAAGGAGCAGTGGTCGGGCACCGGCGTCGACGTCAAGGGTGACGCCTACGAGGAGCTGCTGGCCCGGGGTGCGGAGGACGCCAAGTCGGGTGCCGGGCAGTACTTCACGCCCCGCGCGCTGACCGTCGCGATGGTCGACTGCATGCTGCCCACGCCCGACGACACGGTCACCGACCCGGCCTGCGGCACCGGCGGCTTCCTGCTTGCCGCGTTCGACCACATCCAGCGGCACCACGGCGGCAGCCTCACCCCCGACCAGCGTCGCAGCCTCGCCGCCGGGGCGGTCACCGGCACGGAATTGGTCGAGGGCACCGCCCGGCTGGCCGCCATGAACATGCTGCTGCACGGCATCGGCACCCCCGGCGGTGACTCGCTGATCGCCGTCGAGGACGCCCTGGGCAGGCCGCCCAGCCGCCGCTACAGCCTGGTGCTGGCCAACCCGCCGTTCGGCCGTAGCTCCACGATCCGCTCGGTGACCGAGGCGGGCCGGGCGTCCCGCGAGGAGCGGGAGATTGAACGGCCCGACTTCTGGGCCGCCACCGCCAACAAGCAGCTCAACTTCGTGCAGCACATCGCCTCGCTGCTGGAGATAGACGGCCGGGCCGCGGTCGTCCTGCCGGACAACGTGCTCTTCGAGGGCGGCGCGGGGGAGACCATCCGCCGCCGGCTGCTCAAGCAGTACGACCTGCACACCATGCTGCGCCTGCCCACCGGCATCTTCTACGCCGGCGGGGTGAAGGCCAACGTGCTCTTCTTCGAGCGCAAGCGCGCCCGGGAACAGCCGTGGACCCAGAAGCTCTGGGTGTACGACTTCCGCACCAACCAGCACTTCACGCTGAAGCAGAACCCGCTGCGCCGGGAGCACCTCCAGGACTTCGTGGACTGCTACCTGCCGAGCAAGGACCGCTCCGAGCGGGTCGAGACCGAGCGGTT
Source organism: Micromonospora sp. DT62 (assembly GCF_049847285.1). Classification (NCBI taxonomy): domain Bacteria; kingdom Bacillati; phylum Actinomycetota; class Actinomycetes; order Micromonosporales; family Micromonosporaceae; genus Micromonospora; species Micromonospora sp. DT62. The sequence goes on along the minus strand of NZ_JBNCOB010000005.1, from coordinate 76,769 downwards.
CCGGGCCTTCACCTACGAGGAGCTGATCGCCCGCGACAAGGTGAACCTCGACATCACCTGGCTCAAGGACGCCTCCCTGGAGGACGCGGACGCGCTGCTGCCGCCCGAGGTCATCGCGCAGGAGATCGTGGAGGACCTGGAGGCGGCCCTACGCGAGTTCGCCGCCATCGCCGACGCACTCGGGCGGCGTAGTCCCGATCCGACCTGATCCTCCGAGCTGTCGCGCCGCATTGGTGCCCCGCGGCTGTCAGCGGAGCTGACCGGCATCCAGTACGTGAACCGCCTGTGCAGGTCCGCCGACTGTGTGCCGCCGCCCGCGCCCTCGCGCGGATCTCCAGGTGAGGGACGGTACCGCGTGGTACATTGCGGTACATGGCAATGATTACGCTGCGTGAGTTCCGTGACGGCGCAGGCCGGGTGCTGGACGCGGTCGAGCGCACTGGAGAGCCGGTCATCATCACCAAGTACGAACGGCCGGTGGCCGTGCTGATCGGGATCGACGAGTGGGAAGAGATCGAGGCGTTTCGGGACCGCCGGGACTCGGCCGTGATTGCTCGTTCCCGGGCCGAAGGTCAGTTCGTGCCGCTGTCGGCGGCCCTGGAGTCACTCGGCGTCGATCCTCGTGAGGTGGAGGCGTTACTGGCCGACAGGGCCAACGGTGAGGCGGCGTGAAGGTTGAGATCGACCGCGACGTGCTGGTTTGGCTGCACAAGCAGCCACGGAACGTGTTCTTGACCGTTTTGAGCGCGATCCTCGGCTTGGTCTCTGAACCCGCGCCGCAAAACTCGACCGAGATGCGCGACGGATCCGGACGTCGACTGCGGGTGGGTGACTACCGGATTCTCTACCGTCTCGACCGCGACGCACTGGTCATCCACGCTGTCGGACATCGCAAGGACGTCTACTCGTAGATCGGGGCCGGCACCCGGTCGTTGACCTGATCGTGCAGTTCCTTCATCGTGGGCCGGTTTCCTGCCGCGCGAGCGGCAGGAACCCTGGGGCCGTCACGGCTTCGTGAACGTGAGGTGGGTGACGCCGGTGGGTGTCGAGACCGCCTCGATGTCGTAGCTCGCTTCGAGGGCTTCGAGGCCGTCCCACAGCCGCACGCCCCGGCCGAGCACGATCGGCACCTGGACCAGATGGATGTGGTCGACGAGTCCCGCCGCGATGAAGTCGCGGGCGACGGTCGGGCCGCCGCCGACGCGTACGTCTCTGCCGGCTGCCGCCTCGCGCGCGACGGCGAGGGCCTCGGCCGGCGAGGCGTCAAGGAAGTGGAACGTCGTGCCGCCGGCCATCTCGATCGGCGGGCGCGGCTTGTGGGTCAGCACGAAGGTCGGTGTGTGGAACGGCGGGTTCGGGCCCCACCACCCCTTCCAGTCGGCGTCGTCCTGCCAGCCCGGGGGTCCGAACTTGCCCGCGCCCATGATCTCGGCGCCGATGCCGGGCTCGTGCTGCTGGGCGAACGCGTCGTCGGTGCCACTGGTGCCGCCCTTGCGTCCCATGATCGGAGCGCCGAAGCGGGTGGCGACCATCCACTCGTGCAGCCGGGTGCCGGCGTGGCCCATCGGGGTGTCGAGGGCCTGGCCCTCACCGGCGGCGAACCCGTCCAGCGATATGGAGAGGTTGTGGATGCGGGTCCGGCTCATCTGCTCGCTCCGTCTGCTCGGCTGCTTCGCGGGCCTGGGCACTCGTCGCTCCCGTGCGGCCCCGCGCTGTCCGAGCGTAGTTGGTCCGTGACTGTCAGGGCGAGCGGACCGGCATCCAGTCCGTGAACCGCCGGTGCAGATCCGTCGACTGCACGCCGGGGTCGTGCTCGGCGAGTTGGGCGGCGGCCTCCTCGCGCAGCGTCACGAGGTGGACCATGAGTCCGGGCATGTCGCCCCGGTACCTCGCGAGGAGGAGCAGCTTCGCCGGGGAACAGGGCCAGGCGATCCCGCAGGCCCGGCAGCGCCACGTCGGGCGGGACGGTACGTGGTCGCGAATGGACGTGCTCACCGGTTGGTCCCCGCGTTCCGCCGGGCCGGAGCGCGCCGCTGCGTTGAGGGCGTACGCGCGGCCGAGGGCGCCTGCGTGGGACGCATCCCGTCGGGTCGCACGTACAACTCGCGGCGGTCGATCGCCTGACCGCGCGCGTCGAGTTGGTACGCCTCGATCCACGTCCAGCCGTGGTAGGTGACCAGGTCGGTGCGCTCGCGGACCACCCGTACCGTGATCGGCGTGGCGAACTGCGGCGACGCCTCGCGCGTCAGCAGGTACACGCCGGGGCTGACCCGTGGCGTCCCGTCCTCGCGGGTGCTGGCCGTCGCGGCGGCGGGGCGCGTCGCCCAGCGCGACGCCGGTACGGCATTCGCGGGCCTCGGCACGGGCACGGACGCCTCCTTCCGTCGGTGAGTGGGGAACGGGGGTCGCTGCGGATGCTCGCCAGCAGCGACCCCCGTTGACGTGCGCGCCCACAGGGTCGGGGGGACCGATTCCGCCGGGCGCGCTGTCCTCCTTCCACCCTGGACGCACGCCCCCTAGGCTCGGAACAGTCACCGCGTGTTCGCGGAACGTAGTGAGCGGTTTCGGGCTAACGGGGAACTGTGCGGAGAGTCGCGGAAGGGCGTGGGAGCCGTGGGAATCTCGCCATCGGAGTACCTGCTTCGTGAGCTGAGGCGACGCCGGTCGGCCGCCGGGCTGACCCAGGCGCAACTCGGTGAGCTGGTCTTCTGCTCGGACTCCCAGGTGAGCGCGATCGAGACCGGGACGAAGCCGCCGACCCCGCCCTACCTGGCCGCCGTCGACAAGGCGCTGGACACCGGCGGATACTTCGCGACGCTCTGGAACGAGCTGGTCAAGGGTGACGCCGCGCCGGTCTGGCTGCGCGAATGGATACAGATCGAACGAGAGGCGACCGCTCTGCGCTGGTACGAGCACGCGTTCGTGCCGGGACTTCTCCAGACCGAGGCGTACGCCCGAGCGACCTTCCGGGCGGCGCGGACGCCGGTTGCCGAGTTGGACCAGCGGGTCGCGGCGCGGATGGAACGGCAGGCGGTGCTCGCCCGCCTGCCGAGCCCACAGCTCTTCGTGGTGCTCGACGAGATGGTCGTCCGGCGGGCGTGCGGCGGTCCCGACGTGATGGCCGAGCAGCTTGAACACCTGCTGACCTGCGCCGAACAGCCGCATATCCAGGTGCAGGTCGTGCCGATGTCTGCTGGCATCTACTCAGGACTGGCCGGAGCGTTCATCCTGGCCGACCTGCCCGACGGCTCGCGGGCGGGCTGTGTGGACCATCAGTTGGAGTCGCAGACCACGGGGCAGCCTGACGCGATTGCTCGCGTGGGGCTGGCGTGGGACGCTGTCCGAGGCGAAGCCCTCCCGCTCAGGCAATCGATCGACGTGCTCAAGGAAGCGGCGAAGACATGGACAATCTGACCGGTGCGCGGTGGCGTAAGTCGTCCCGCTCGTCGACGAACGGCGGGACCTGCGTCGAGGTTGCCGACAACCTGCCCGGCGTCGTCGGCGTACGGGATTCGAAGGACCCGGCCGGCCCCGCGTTGGTCTTCGCCCCGACCGCCTGGCGGGTTTTCGTCGCCCAGCTCACCGACCGCGCCTGACAACCCGCCGGGAGTTCGTCGCCCTCACCGGCGATCCCGGCCGCTGCAACCCCGATGCGAACTGAGGTTCGTCAGAGCGGAGAAGCGGGGGAGGCGTCCTCGGCGACATTCAACAGGTGGCACCGGACGATCGCCCGGCAGGAGGTGGCCAGGAGCAGCCCGAGGCCGATGGCCAGGACCGTCAGCCCGATGTCGAACGGCAGTTGCGCCATCGCGTCCAGCGAGCTCTGTTCGCCGATCACCGCGAAGCTCGCCGCCACCACCGACAGAGCGGTGACCAGGGTGCCCACGGCAGCGACCATCCCGGTCATCGCCGCCACCAGGCTGCGCCGTGCCCACAGCGCGGCCACGGCGGCCAGCAGCAGCCAACCGAAGGTGAGCAGGGTCCAGCCGCCCCCGTCGCTGAGCGACGCGTAGGCCCAGCCGGAGAAGGACCAGATGGCGCGGCTGCTCGGCCGGAACCAGGGCATCAGATATCCGGCGAGGGTGAGCAGGGTGGCCACGAGCATGCCAACGTCGATCGCGAACAGCGGGAGCCTGGAGTTCTGCTCAGCCGTGGACATGACGCCCTCCCCGTCCGTGCGGTACGGGCAGCATCATAGGCCGTGGATCACCTGGGCCTCCGCCGTGGCTGCGCGCCGGGCCGGTGCCTATGAGGCGCGTTCGACGACAACGACCGGAATCTCCCGGTCGGTCTCCTTCTGGTAGCGGGCGTAGGTCGGGAAGACCTTTGTCATCACCTGCCACAGCCGGGGCCGCTCCTCGGCGGTGGCGGTACGCGCCGTGCCCCGGAACTTCTCGGCTCCGACCTGCACCTCCACCTGCGGGTCGGCGCACAGGTTGAGATACCAGGCGGGGTGCCGTGCCGCCCCGCCGTTCGAGGCGACCAGCAGGTAGCGGTCGCCGTCGCGGCCGTAGATGAGCGCGGTGCGCCGCAGCGTGCCCGAGCGGCGCCCCCGGGTGGTGATCAGCAGGGCGTCGTAGCCGTGGAACTTCCCGCCGTCGGCGCCGTCGCTCGCCACGTAGCGGCGCACGTGGCTGGCCACCCACTCGACCGGGCTGTCCTCAATGGTCTCCGCCATCCGGCCAGCCTAGCGGCCTCCCGCGGTGGTCGTCGGCCCGTCGGACGACGCGGAAGCGGGGAAAGCGCACCGGTCAGGGATCGGTGAGCAGCAGCCAGTCGTCGTCGACCACGTCGACGGTCGTGCCCTCGGGCCAGGCATGCGGGCCGGCGGCCGTCGCCCGGGCCTGGTCGACCAGGAAGGTGCGGGCGAAGCTCGCCCCGTCGAAGGTGACCGGGCCGTGGAAGCGGGCCCGGCCGAAGTTCGCTGCCCCCTCGAACCGGGCCCGCTCGAACCAGGTCTGGTCACCGAACTCGGTCCACCGGAACAGGGCCATGTCCGCGAAGCGGGTCTGCCGGAACCCGGCGTAGCCGGTGAAGGTGGCGTGGTCCAGCGAGACCCCGCTCAGGAAGACCGCCTCGCGGAAGGTCGCGCTGTCGGTGAATCGGGACGCGTCGAAGCTCGCCGTCCGGTGGAAGGTGACGCCCCGGAAGGAGGCCCGGGCGACGGTGGCGTGCCGGCACGACAGCCCGCCGGCGAGGTCGGCGCGGTCGAAGCTGATCCGGCCGGTGATCCGGGCGCGGTCGAGGACGATTTCGGCGTCGCCGCGCAGGTCGTCGCAGGCCAGGTCCGCGAAGGTCGCGCCGAGGGCGAGCCGCCCGCGCACGGTCGCGCCGACCAGGCTGGTGGTGCCGGCGCAGACCGCGCCGGTGAGGTCCGCGTCGTCCAGGGTGCAGCCGGTCGCGTCGAACCCGTCGAGCCGGGCGCCGGTCAGGTCCAGCCTGACCCCGGGCCAGTAGGCGTCGTCGTCCGCGCGCAGGTGCCGGGTCAGGACCCGCTGGGCGGTGCGGCGCACCTCCGCCTCGCGCGCGTCGTCCTCCGGCGCCGGCATCCGCAGGTACGCGCAGAGCACCGCCACGATCGTCTCCCGCTGGGCGGGATTGTCCTGCCCGAGCCGCTCCAGGGCGTGCAGGCCGCCCAGGCGTACGGCCGCGTTGTCGTTGCCGAGCAGGGCGACGGCGCCGGTGTACAGCTCGGTCAGCCGGCGCTCGGCGGCGTCGTGCTCGGCCGCCTCGGCCTGCCGTTCCTGGTGGCGCTGCCCGGCCTCGGCGACCGCCTCCGCGTGCGCCTGCATCCGTTCCCGGTGCGCCTGGTCCTGCGCGGCGACGGCCTCCTGGTGCCGCTGGGCGCGTTCGCCGATCCACTGTCGCCGGGCGGCCAGCAGCAGGGCGAGCCCGCCGCCGGTGCCAGCGACCACGGTCAGCCCGGTGCGGATGGCGTCGATGCGCAGTGTCGCGCGGGTGTCCGGCTGGGCGGCGCGGTCGGCCTCGCCGAGCAGCCAGTCGAGCACCAGCCAGCCGAGCAGCGCGGCGACCAGCAGCCCGACGAGCACCAGCCACCACGGCATCACCCGCAGCGGCTCTTCGCGGGGCGGTGTCGGGCGCACGGGTCACAGCATGCCACCGCGCCGGGACCGACGCGGGGCACCGTCCCCTCTGGACGATGGTTGCCCGGATTGCCGGTTTGTGCCCCCAACGCGACAAGGGGTTACCGGCCCGTAACTTGTGATTGACGTTTGCGGATTACGGCCATCATCATCGTCTCCACGATCGATCGGAACCACCCCCACCCCGCCCCGCCCGGGTTCCACCGGGTTCCTCCATGGGAGGTGCAGCTTTGCTGCTCCGAAAGATCGTCCCCGCCCTCGCCGTCATGGTCGCCGCCGTGCTCGCCGCCCCCGCCACGGCCGCGGTCGCGGCCCCCGACCGGCCCGCGGCCAGCACCGACCGGAGCGCCGCCGACCCGGCCGCCCCCGCCCCCGCCGGGGACAGCGTCACCAGCACCGCCGCCGAGATCGCCGCCGCCGCGGCAGGTAACCCCGTCATCGTCGTCGGTGGCCTCAGCGGCATCGCCTCCGCGTACGGGCCGCTGGCCTCCCGGCTGCGCGTCGACGGGTACCGGGTCTGGGTCTACCAGCTGCCCAACCTCGGGCTCGGCGACATCCCCACCTCGGCCCACGCGTTCAGCAGCTTCGTCGGGCAGGTCCGCGCATCGACCGGCGCGGCCAAGGTCGACGTCGTCGCCCACTCCGAGGGCGGCCTGGTGTCCCGGTACTTCATCAAGAACCTCGGCGGGACCAGCAGCATCGACCGCTACGTCAGCCTCGGCACCCCGCAGTACGGCACGTACGTGGCCAACATCGTGAAGTTCCTCGGCCTGGGCAGCTGCGCCGGCATCGTCGCCTGCCAGCAGATGTCGATCGGCTCGTCGTTCCTCGCCGGCCTCAACGCGGGCGACGACACCCCCGGCACGGTCCGCTGGACGGCGGTGCGCACCCTCCAGGACGAGCTGGTGCGGCCCGTCGACAACGCCAAACTGGCCGACGGAGCGACCAACGTACTGATCCAGTCGGCGTGCCCCCTGCGGGTCGTCGGGCACCTCGGCCTGGTGCTCGACGGCACCACCTACACGGTGATCCGGCAGGCCCTGCGCGACGAGCCGATCCGCCCCAACTGCTTCGCCCTGTAGCGCTCGCGTGGGGCGGCCGGCCGTGCGCCGCCCGCCCCCGCGCGTCGTCAGGCGGCCTTGGCGAGGGCCGCGTACTCGTCGCCGGACAGCTGCACCTCGGCGGCGGCCACGTTCTCCTCCAGGTGCGCCACCGACGACGTGCCCGGGATCGGCAGCATCACCGGCGACCGGCGCAGCAGCCAGGCGAGCGCGAGCTGGGCGGGCGTCGCGCCGTGCCCGGTGCTGATCGCGTCCAGCGGACCGCCCGGCCGGGCCAGGTTGCCGGTGGCGATCGGGAACCAGGGGATGAACGCGAGGTCGTTGCGCTCGCAGTGCTCCAGGACGGCCTCCGCGCTGCGGTCCGCCAGGTTGTAGAGGTTCTGCACCGAGACGATCGGGGTGACGGCGCGGGCCGCCTCGATCTGCTCGACGGTCACCTCGGACAGGCCGATGTGCCGGATCTTGCCCTCCTGCTTGAGCAGCGCCAGCTCCCCGAGCTGGTCGGCGAGCGGCACCTGCGGGTCGATCCGGTGCAGCTGGTAGAGCCCGATGGCTTCCAGGCCGAGGTGCCGCAGGCTCAGCTCGCACTGCTGGCGCAGGTACTCCGGGCGCCCCACCGGACGCCAGTCGTCCGGGCCGGAGCGGGTCAGGCCGGCCTTGGTCGCGATGACCAGGTCGTCGGCGTACGGGTGCAGGGCCTCCCGGATGAGCAGCTCGCTGACGAAGGGCCCGTAGGAGTCGGCCGTGTCGATGAACGTCACGCCCAGCTCGTACGCCCGGCGCAGCACCCGCACGGCCTCGGCCGGGTCCTTCGGGTCGCCCCACACGCCGGGGCCGGTGAGCTGCATCGCGCCGTAGCCGAGCCGGTCGACCTGGAGGTCGCCCCCGATCCGGTACGTCCCCGAGGCCTTCGCGGGCTGCTTGCCGGCGTCATTCGTCATGCGTGGATTCCCCATCCTGTCGTCCGTCTCCGGCGGTCGATCCCACCACCGAGAGGCTTTCCCGCCGATCGTCGCCCACACCACCACCGGGGCGGATCGAGACCGGGATCACCCGCCGCCGGGCCGGCGCGTCCCGGGTGCCTCCGGGCCCGCCACGACACGGTGCGGCGTTGCCGCGACCGGGCCGGGCGGCGGACGAAGTTGACCGGAGCGCCCGTGCCGGCCGGCTGCCCGTGCGACGCTGGGCCGTGCCGGCTCGACGTCGACCACGGGCGTACGCCCCGCCGGTCGACCGAGCGCACGTCGCCGCGTGCGGCGCGACGCGGGGAGGGGACGCCATGACGGGAGTGCCGCAGGTCGACTTCGCGCTCGACACGTACGAGTGCATCGTGCTGTATCCCGGCGCGGCCGGGCGGGCGCTGCCGGCGGAGACGGTGCAGCGGTTGCAGGCCGAGCACCTCGCGCACATGCAGGCCCTGCAACGGCGCGGGATCATCCTGGTCGCCGGCTCGGTGGACGGCCCGGCCCGCGAACCGGACCCGCCGATCGGCTTCGGCCTGGCCCGCACCGGCTCGGTGGACGACGTACGCAGCGTGATGGAGGCCGACCCGGCCGTCCAGGCGGGGCTCTACCGGGTGGACGTGCTGACCTTCCTCTGCCCGGAGGGCTCGCTGGAGTTCCCGCTGGTCAAGACGCAGAGCTGAGCCGCCCGCCGGCAGGGTACGGGCGCCGCGCGCGAAGGCGGTCGCCGTCCGGCCCGGGGGACGACGCCGGCCCTGTCCGCAGCGGGTCGGGGCGGCCCCGCGCCACCCCCGCCCCAGCGTCGGCCCGCGCGCCGGGCGGCCCCGGTCGGCGCGACGGGTGGACCGGCGGGGAGCGCCCGGCTGTCCGGTGGCGCCGGGGGCGTACGATTCCGGCGCGCGGTCGCCGATGCCCGCCGCCTCGACGTTCCGGCGTGGGTTCCGCCCGCCGGCTGCGCGCACGCCGCGCGTCGTTGGACAATGTTCCGCAATCCGCAAGGGGTCGGCCCAGAGCGCCCGACCCGGAGGAGAGACTAGCCTGATGGGCGTGACACGCCGTGTGAAGATCGTCTGCACTCTTGGTCCTGCCACCTCGTCGCCGGAGCGCATCCGGGGCCTCGTCGAGGCCGGCATGAACGTGGCGAGGCTCAACTTCAGCCACGGCAGCCACGAGGATCACGAGGCGGTGTACCGGCTGGTCCGCGAGGCCGCGGAAGCGGCCGGCCGGCCGGTGGCCGTGCTCGCCGACCTCCAGGGACCCAAGATCCGGCTCGGCCGGTTCGCCGACGGCCCGCACGAGTGGCGCACCGGCGACTCGGTCGTCATCACCGGTGACGACGTGCTCGGCACCAAGGAGCGGGTCTCCTGCACCTACCGCAAGCTTCCGCAGGAGGTCAAGCCCGGCGACCGGCTGCTGATCGACGACGGCCGGGTCGCCGTCGAGGTCACCGACGTCACCGGCAACGACATCCGCTGCCTGGTCACCGAGGGCGGCCCGGTCTCCAACAACAAGGGCGTCTCGCTGCCGAACGTGGCGGTCAGCGTGCCGGCGATGTCCGACAAGGACGCCGAGGACCTGCGTTTCGCCCTCGGTCTGGGCGTGGACCTGATCGCGCTCTCCTTCGTCCGCTCGGCGGACGACATCAAGCTGGTGCACGGCATCATGGCCGAGGAGGGCGTGCACCGGCCGGTGCTGGCCAAGGTGGAGAAGCCCGAGGCGGTCGACTGCCTGGAGCAGATCGTGCTGGCCTTCGACGGCGTCATGGTCGCCCGTGGCGACCTCGGCGTGGAGCTGCCGCTGGACCAGGTGCCGCTGGTGCAGAAGCGTGCCGTGCAGCTCTGCCGGGAGAACGCCAAGCCGGTCATCGTGGCCACCCAGATGCTCGACTCCATGATCGAGAACTCCCGGCCGACCCGCGCCGAGGCCTCCGACGTCGCCAACGCCGTGCTCGACGGCGCGGACGCGGTGATGCTCTCCGGCGAGACCAGCGTCGGCAAGTACCCGGTGCTCACCGTCAGCACCATGGCGAAGATCGTCACCACCACCGAGTCCGGCTCGATCGGCGTGCCGCGCCTTCAGCACGACCCCCGTACGCATGGTGGCGCGCTGACCGTTGCCGCCTCCTCGATCGCCCGGGCCATCGGCGCGAAGGCACTGGTCGCCTTCTCGCAGACCGGCGACACCGTGCGGCGGCTGTCCCGGCTGCACTGCGACCTGCCGCTGCTCGCCTTCACCCCGGTGCCCGAGGTGCGCAACCAGCTCGCCCTCTCCTGGGGCGTGGAGACGTTCCTGATGCCGTTCGTCGAGCACACCGACGACATGTTCCGCCAGGTTGACCAGGCGCTGCTCGGGCTCGACCGGGCCAACCCCGGCGACTACGTGGTGATCGTCGCCGGCAGCCCGCCCGGCACCCCCGGCTCGACCAACACGCTGCGCGTACACCAGCTCGGATCGCTGGTCGACGCGGCGTCGGCGCGGGCCTTGCAGTGAGCGACGCGGACGTCGCGGTCGGGCAGGCCGCGGTCGACCAGCTCCTGGAGGTGCTCGACCTGGAGCACACCGGCGGGATGACCTTCCGGGGGATGAGCCCCCCGGTCGGTCCCCAGCGGGTGTACGGCGGCCAGGTCGCCGGCCAGGCGCTGGTCGCCGCCGGACGCACCGTCGACCCGGCCCGCTTCGTGCACTCCCTGCACGGCTACTTCGTCCGCCCGGGCGACCCGGCCGAGCCGATCGTGTACGAGGTGGAGAACGTCCGCGACGGCCGCTCCTTCTCGGTGCGCCGCTCGGTGGCGCTCCAGCACGACAAGCCGATCTTCTTCATGTCGGCGTCGTTCCAGCGGACGGAGGAGGGCCTGGACCACCAGGCACCCACCCCGCCCGACGTGCCGGGGCCGGACGAGGTCCCGACGATGACCGACCGGCTCGCCCGCTACCCGGAGCGGCTCGGCATCTGGGCGCAGATCCCGCGCCCGATCGACGTCCGCTACGTCGGCGAGCCCGGCTGGGTACGCCCCGGCGACCGCCCCGCCGACCCCCACCAGCGGGTCTGGATGCGCATCGACGGCAAGCTGCCCGAGGATCCGCTGCTGCACGCCTGCGCGCTGACGTACGCCTCCGACCTGACGCTGCTCGACTCGGTGCTCTCGGTGCACGGCGAGGTCTGGGGCCCGGGCGGCGTGGTCGGGGCCAGCCTCGACCACGCGCTCTGGTTCCACCGGCCGTTCCGCGCCGACGAGTGGTTCCTCTACGACTGCTGGAGCCCGTCGGCCTCCGGCGCCCGGGGGCTCGCCACCGGCCGCATGTTCACCACCGACGGGCACCACATCGCCAGCGCCGTGCAGGAGGGGCTGCTGCGCCGCGTCGGCGACTGACCGTCCCGACCGTCGTGGCGCGGCCCGGCCCGTCGGGTTCGCCACCGGGGTCGTCTCCGACGCCGCCCGCGCATCGCCACCGGCCGATCGGTCGAGGGGCGATCGTCCGGGCGGGTCGGTCAGGCGACTAACCTTGCCGCATGCGCCTCTCCGCCCGGGTCGACTACGCCCTCCGCGCGGTCGCCGAGCTCGCCTCGGTGACCGCCGACGCCGGGCCCGGGCGAAGCCGGCCCGTGACCGCCGACCAGATCGCCCGCGCCCAGGAGATCCCGCCGAAGTTCCTGGAGAGCATCCTGCTGCAACTGCGCCGGGGCGGCATCGTGCAGGCCCAGCGCGGCCCGGAGGGCGGCTACTGGCTGGCCCGACCGGCCGGGGAGATCTCGCTGGCCGAGGTGATCCGGGTGATCGACGGCCCGCTCGCGCACGTACGCGGACATCGGCCCGAGGAACTCGGCTACCACGGGGCGGCGCGGGCCCTCCAGGAGGTCTGGATCGCCCTGCGGGCCAGCGAGCGCGAGATCCTGGAACTGGTCACCGTCGCCGACGTGGCCGGCGGCACCCTGCCGGGCCGGGTCGTCGAACTGGCCGCCGACCCCCGCGCCTGGACCTGATCCGGACCCGGCCGGGCGCCCTCCGCCGGCCGACGCGGGTCCACGCCCTTCCGCCCCGACCCGCCCGTGGCCGGGCCGAGCCGGGCCTGACGTCGCCGCCCGCCCCGCGGTTGCCCTGCCGGGCCCGACGTCGCCGGCCGCCCGGCCGGTTTCGGGGTGGCCCTGGCCGGCCCCTCCCCGGTGACGGCGGTCGGGTGGGTTCTGTCGTCTCACTGACCGGTTGAAGGCTTGACCGGGGCACGCCCCGTGCCGCATTGTCGACCAAGTCGATAGGAGATACCGAAAAGTCAGGGGGCGCTCGTGCGCAAGCTGCTGGTCCTCGCGCTGGTCGGGCTCGCCGCGCAACTCGTCGACGGCGCGCTCGGCATGGCGTACGGGCTGACCTCCTCCACGTTGCTGCTGCTCGTCGGGGTGGCGCCGGCCGCCGCGTCGGCGTCCGTGCACCTGGCCGAGATCGGCACCACGCTCGCCGCCGGGGTGTCGCACTGGCGGTTCGGCAACGTCGACTGGCGGGTGGTCGGCCGCATCGCCCTCCCCGGCGCCGTGGGCGCGTTCGCCGGCGCGACCTTCCTCAGCTCGATCTCCACCGAGTCGGCCGCCCCGTGGATGGCCGGCATCCTGTTCACCCTCGGCGCGTACCTGCTGGTGCGCTTCTCCCAGCCGCTGCGGACCGATCGGCGCGGCGGCCGGCTGCGCAGCCGCTTCCTCGGCCCGCTCGGCCTGGTCGCCGGCTTCGTCGACGCCACCGGCGGCGGCGGGTGGGGCCCGGTCGCCACGCCGGCCCTGCTGGTCAGCGGGCGGATGGAGCCGCGCAAGGTGATCGGCTCGGTGGACACGTCCGAGTTCGTGGTCGCCGGCGCCGCCAGCCTCGGCTTCCTGATCGGCCTCGGCTCCGAGGGCTTCCTGCTGCCCATGGTGGCCGCGCTGCTCGTCGGCGGCCTGATCGCCGCCCCGATCGCGGCCTGGCTGGTGCGCATCGTCCCCGCCCAACTGCTCGGCGCGACGATCGGCGGAGTGATCGTGCTGACCAACGCCCGTACGCTGATGCGCTCGACCGACCTCGGCGGCCCGGCCCGGCCGGCCGTCTACGCACTGCTGGCCGTCGCCTGGGCCGCCGCCCTGGCACTGGCCGTCCGGGCGCTGCTGCACACCCGCCGCCAGCGCGCTGTCGCCGCGACCGCCCTCGCGGCCGGCGCCCCGAGCCCGACGACAGTCCCCCCGACGGCCGTCCCCTCGACGACCGTCCCCTCGGCGACCGTTTCCCCGAAGGCCGTCCCCCCAGCGGACGTCCCCCCGGCGGCTGTCGCCCCGACGACCGTCCCTCCGGCGGCTGTCCCGGCCGGGGACCGTCTCCCGACGACTGTCCCCGCTACAACTGCCCCGGGCGGCGACCGTCTCCCGATCCCGGCGGCGGTCGCCTCGCTCAACAACCGCTGACCCCCGCCCCGGCGCGGCCCGCCCTGCCCCGCGTCGCATCGTGTCGTGTCGTGTCGTGTCGTGTCGTGTCGTGTCGTGTCGTGTCGTGTCGTGTCGTGTCGTGTAGATCTTGGTAGAAACGTGCCCCTCCAGGGGCCGATTCCTACCAAGATCTCTAGCCGCCCCGCACCCGCCCCGCACCCGCACCCGCACCCGCAGCACGGCCGGCGCAGCAGGTCGGCGCAGCCGTGCCGTTAGCGCGATCGGTCGGCGCCGCCAACCGGCCGCTGCCCGCACCCGCGCCGGCACCGGCACCCGCACCCGCACCCGCACCCCGCACCGGCACCGGCACCGGCACCCGCACCCCGCACCGGCACCGGCACCGGCACCCGCACCCCGCACCCGCACCCGCACCCCGCACCAGCACCGGGCGGTCAGCGGGGGAGGAGGGCCGCCGCAGCCTGGGTGAGGAGGGTCCACGCCTCGTCGACGTGGACCTCGGTGGTCTGCGGGGAGCCGACAGCCAGGCGCAGCGTGTAGCGGCCGTTCACCCGGGTGTGCGTCAGGTGCACCCGGCCCGTGGCGTTGACCCGGGCCAGCAGCTCCGCGTTGACCTCGTCGTCCGCCGCCAGCCGGAAGCACACCAGCGAGTACGGGTGCGCCCCCACCAGCGCGAACCTGTCGTCGGCGCGGACCCGGTCGGCGAACCGGGCGGCGAGCGCCACGCCGGAGCGGATGTGCGCGCGCAGCCCCTCCGCGCCGTACCAGCGCAGCACGAACCAGAGCTTCAGCGCCCGGAACCGGCGGCCCAGCGGCACCTGCCAGTCCCGGTAGTCGATCACCGCGCCGGACTCGGTGGCGGCGTTGCGCAGGTACTCCGGCAGCACGCTGAGCGCCTCGATCAGCTCCGCCGTGTCGGCCACCCAGAACGCGTCGCAGTCGAAGCCGGTGAGCAGCCACTTGTGCGGGTCGAAGCAGTACGAGTCGGCGTACTCCAAGCCGGCGTGCCCGAACCGCAGCTCCGGGCAGACCGCCGCCGCTCCCGCGTACGCGGCGTCGACGTGCAGGAAGACCCCGTACTCGGCGCAGATCGCGCCGATCTCCGGCAGCGGGTCGATCGCGGTCGTGGAGGTGGTGCCGACGGTCGCGACCACGATCGCCGGCACGACTCCGGCCGCCAGGTCCGCCTCGATCGCCGCGCGCAGCGCCGCCGGGGACATCGCCTGCGTCTCGGGATCGACCTCGACCGGCCGTACGCCGTCGGCGCCCAGCCCGGCGATCCGGGCGGCCTTCTCGATGGACGAGTGGCCCTGGGTGGAGGCGTAGGCGCGGTAGCGGCGGTCGACGCCGACCTCGCGCCACCGGCCGCCGCCGGCGCGGTGCAGCGCGACCAGGGTCGCCACCAACGTCGCCGAGGACGCCGAGTCCTGGATCACCCCGCCGCCCCCGGAGCCGGAGCGGAACCGCTTCGGCAGGTCCAGCAGGTCGGCGAGCCAGTCCAGCAGCACCGTCTCCAACTCGGTGCACGCCGGCCCGGTCGCCCAGAGCATCCCCTGCACGCCCAGCCCGGCGCTGACCAGGTCGCCCAGCACGCTGGGCCCCGACGTGTTGGCCGGGAAGTAGCCGAAGAAGCCCGGGTGCTGCCAGTGCGTCAGCCCCGGCGTGATCAGGGTGTCCAGGTCGGCCAGGACGGCCTCCACCGGCTCGCCGTGCTCCGGCGGGCCGGCGGGCAGCCGGGCGGCCACCGTCCCGGGCGGGTCCTGCGAGGTCACCGGACGCCGCTCCAGCGTCGCCCAGTAGTCGGCGATCCAGTCCACCACGGCGTGCCCGGCGCGTCGGAACTCGTCCGGGGTCATGTGCTCAGCCACGCCCTGAGTCGATCAAGAATCCGGGCCGGGGGCAAGGGAAGTGGCTGGTGCCACCCGCCACGGGGACAGCCGAGGCAGGGCGGCCAGGGCGGACAGGGCGGGGGGGACGGACGGATTGTCCGCTGAAAGCGCTTGCCCTAGCATCGCAGGTGCGCGGAGCCACCCCTCGACGCCGCACCGCCGGAGCACCGACGCCGCACTGCCGGCGCCGGGATGCCGACACCGGAGCGGCGGCGTCGACACCGACGTCGCACCGACGGCGTCGGACCACCGCCGCAAGCGCGGCGTGTCCTCCCGCCGGCCCGGGCAGGCCGACGGCGACGGTCGCCGCGCGCCCAACCTCCCCGGAGGACACTCCCCATGCCCGTCACCCACCACCGCGTCGCGCTGCTCGCCGCGGCCGCCGCGGCCGCACTCGCCGCCGGTACGCTCCCGACCCTCACCGCCTCGGCTGCCGCCGCCGGCTGCCGCGTCGAGCACCGGATCACCAACCAGTGGCCCGGCGGCTTCGGCGCCGACGTCACCGTCACCAACCTGGGCGACCCGGTGAACGGCTGGACCCTCACCTGGTCGCACACCGCCGGCCAGCGGGTCACCCAGGCGTGGAACGCCGTCGTCGACCAGTCCGGCGCGCAGGTGACCGCCCGCAACGTCGAGCACAACGCGGTGATCGCCACCGGTGCCAGCACCACCTTCGGCTTCAACGGCTCGTGGGAGGGGAGCAACCCGCCACCGACCGGCTTCGCCCTCAACGGCACCGCCTGCACCGGCGCCGCGCCCACCGGCGGCCCGACCACCCCGCCGCCGAGCACGCCGCCGCCCACGACCCCGCCACCCACCACGCCGCCGCCGACCACCCCGCCGCCGGCCGGGGCGGTGCAGATGGAGGATCTCGACCGGGGACTGGTCAGCGTCCGCTCCGGCAGCGGCAACCTGGTCTCCTGGCGGCTGCTCGGCACCGAGACGACCGGGGTGGCCTTCAACCTCTACCGCGGCGCGACCAGGGTCAACGGCAGCCCGATCACCGGCGCGACCAACCACCTCGACAGCGGCGCGGCGGCCGACGCGACGTACACCGTGCGCGCCGTCGTCGGCGGCACGGAACAGGCCGCCTCGGCGGCCGCGCTCCGGTTCCCCGCCGGCTACCTCGACGTGCCGTTGCAGGTGCCGGCGGGCGCGAGCACGCCGAGCGGCGAGAGCTACACGTACTCCGCCAGCGACGCCTCCGTGGGCGACCTCGACGGCGACGGCGACTACGAGTTCGTGGTCAAGTGGGAGCCGTCCAACGCCAAGGACAACTCCCAGTCCGGCTACACCGGCAACGTCCACGTCGACGCGTACACCCTCGCCGGCACCCGGCTGTGGCGCGTCGACCTGGGCCGCAACATCCGCGCCGGGGCCCACTACACCCAGTTCCAGGTGTACGACTACGACGGCGACGGCCGCGCCGAGGTGGCCATGAAGACCGCCGACGGCACCCGCTCCGGCACCGGCCAGGTGATCGGCTCCGCCACCGCCGACCACCGCAACTCCAGCGGGTACGTCCTCGCCGGCCCCGAGTACCTGACCATGTTCGACGGCCGCACCGGCGCGGTCCTCTCCACCGTCAGCTACGACCCGCCGCGGGGCACCGTCTCCTCCTGGGGCGACAACTACGGCAACCGGGTCGACCGCTTCCTCGCCGCCACCGCCTACCTCGACGGGCAGCGCCCCTCCCTGGTGATGGCCCGCGGCTACTACACCCGGGCGGTCGTGGCCGCCTGGGACTTCCGCGACGGCACCCTGCGCAAGCGGTGGACCTTCGACTCCAACGCCTCGGGCAACGGCGCCGCCCACGGCCAGGGCAACCACAACCTCTCCGTCGCCGACGTCGACGCCGACGGGCGCCAGGAGATCGTGTACGGGTCGGCCACCATCAACGACGACGGCCGCCTGATGTACGCCACCGGGTTCGGCCACGGCGACGCCCTGCACGTCGGCGACCTCGTCCCCGGCCGCGCCGGCCTGGAGGTCTTCACCATCCACGAGTCCGGCAACCAGCCGGCGGCCGACCTGCACGACGCCCGCACCGGTCAGGTCGTCTGGCAGCGGCCGAACAACGGGGGAGTCGAGGGCCCCGGCCGGGGCGTCGCCGCCGACATCCACGCCGGCAGCCCCGGCGCCGAGTTCTGGGGCGCCGGCACCCACATGGGCGACCTCTACAGCGCCACCGGGGCCGTCGTCGGGCGCCGGCCGTCCTCGGCGAACTTCCTCGCCTGGTGGGACGGCGACCCCGTCCGGGAGTTGCTCGACGGCACCCGCATCGACAAGTACGGCACCGGTGGCGACACCCGCCTGCTGACCGCCAGCGGCGTGGCGGCGAACAACGGCACCAAGTCCACCCCGGCGCTCTCCGCCGACCTGTTCGGCGACTGGCGGGAGGAGGTCGTCTGGCGCACCAGCGACAGCCGGGCCCTGCGCATCTACAGCACGCCCACGCCCACCGGCACCCGGATCCACACGCTCATGCACGACCCGCAGTACCGGGTGGCGGTCGCCTGGCAGAACACCGCCTACAACCAGCCCCCGCACCCGGGCTTCTTCCTCGGCGACGGCATGGCCGCCCCGCCCACGCCCAACGTCTACCTGCGGTGAACCGGTGCCCGGCCGGCGGCGGTGCCTCGTGCCACCCCGCCGGCCGGTCGCGGGACGGAAAAGGCACCGGGCCGCAGCCGCGGAATCCGCACAGCTCCGGCCCGGTGCCCCACACCGCGGCATCCCCGACCCGTCCCGACCGGGAATGCCGTACCACCACCGAGGTCAAAACTAGGCGGGCCACGCGTCGCCCCGGTGACGCCGACGTGAAGATCGTGTTTCAGCCCTCGCGGCGCAGGCCACCGGCCACGTGCTCGGCGATCAGCTCGTACGAGCGCACCCGGTCGGCCACGTCGTACACCAGCGTGGTCAGCATCAGCTCGTCCGCACCGGTGCGCGCCAGCAACTCGCCGAGCTGCCGCCGTACCGTCTCCGGGGAGCCCGTCGCCTGCCCGTCGCGGCGCTGCCGCACGAACTCGCGCTCCGCCTCCGTGTACGGGTAGGCCGCCGCCTCGTCGGGCGTCGACAGGGGCTCGGGCCGCCCCGAGCGCAGCCGCAGGAACGACAGCGCCGTCGGTCCGGCCAGCCACTCCGCCCGCTCGTCGGTGTCCGCGCAGACCGCGTTCACGGCCACCATCGCGTACGGCGCGTCCAGCCACTTCGACGGCCGGAAGTGCTGCCGGTACAGCGCCAGCGCGGGCACCGTGTTCTGCGCGCTGAAGTGGTGCGCGAAGGAGAACGGCAGGCCCAGCAGCCCGGCCAGCTGGGCGCTGAACCCGCTGGAGCCGAGCAGCCAGACGGCCGGCTGCTGGCCGAGGCCCGGGGTGGCGGTGATCGGTCCCGGCCGCTCGCCGCTGAAGTAGTTCATCAGGTCCGACAGCTCCCGGGGGAAGCCCTCCGCCGACAGCCCCTCCATGGTCCGGCGCAGCGCCAGCGCGGTCACCTGGTCGGTGCCGGGGGCGCGGCCGATGCCCAGGTCGATGCGGCCCGGGTGCAGCGCTTCGAGGGTGCCGAACTGCTCGGCCACCACCAGCGGCGCGTGGTTGGGCAGCATCACCCCGCCCGAGCCGAGCCGAATCGTCGACGTGTGCGCCGCCAGGTGCGCGAGCAGCACTGCCGGCGCGGAGCTCGCGATCGCCGGCATGTTGTGGTGCTCGGCCACCCAGAACCGGCGGTACCCGAGTTCCTCCGTGCGCCGGGCCAGCTCGGTGGTGTGCCGCAGCGCCGCGCCGGCAGTGGCGCCGGCCGCGACCGGGGCAAGATCGAGAACAGACAGCGGTACGTTGATCACAAGGGTGGCCAACCCGTCCCACCTCGGGTTTGTTCCCCGGGGCGATCCGGCTCACGCGCCTGTGGCGGGCCCGCAGCGCGCTCAGCCCATGCCGCGGGCCTGCTCGAAGATCAGGCTCGTCTGGGTGTGCAGCACTGCCGGGTCCACGGCCAGGTGGTCCAGCACGAAGTCCCGCAGGGCATCCGCCGAGGCCGCCCGCACGTGCAGCACGTAGTCCTCCGCGCCCGCCACGTGGAACACCGCCACCACCCCCGGCAGCCGCACCGACCTGGCCCGGAACGCGTCCACCGCCGCCCGCTCGTGCGCGGTCAGCCGCACCGACACCAGCGCCTGCAACGGCAACCCCACCGCCGCCGGATCGACCTCCGCGTGGAACCCGCGGATCGCCCCGCGCTCCCGCAGGGCGCGGGTGCGGGTCAGGCACGTCGAGGGGGCCACCCCGACCCGCTCGGCGAGGGCGTTGTTCGGCAGGCGGCCGTCGGCGGCCAGCTCCGACAGGATCGCGCGGTCGGTGTCGTCCAGGTCGGCGAACCGCCGCACATCATTCGTAGCAAGGGGCATGGAGGCATCATCCATCGAACCAGTACGTGCCTCCAAGGCCAATTACCGAATCATGTTCGGAACTATTGCCGCGAGTTGGCGCTATGTTCGATCCTTCCAGCATGACGACCGTGGACACCAGAGCCGTGCACGCCGGCCGCGACGACCTCGCCGCCCTCGGCGTCCACGTGCCGCCGATCGACTTCTCCACCACCAACCCGCTGCCGTCCGTCGACGCCGGCGGCGACGCGTACGAGGCCCTCGCCACCGGAGGCACCCTCCCCGCCGGCGGCAGCGCCGTCTACCAGCGCCTGTGGAACCCCACCGTGGCCCGCTTCGAGACCGCCCTCGCTGACCTCGAAGACACCACCGACGCCGTCGCCTTCGCCAGCGGCATGGCCGCCCTCACCGCCACCCTGCTCGCCGCCACCCGGGACGGCAGGCGGCACCTCGTCGCCGTCCGCCCCCTCTACGGCGGCACCGACCACGTGCTCGCCACCGGCCTGCTCGGCACCACCGTCACCTGGGCCCGCCCCGACGAGGTCGCCGCCGCCGTCCGCCCCGACACCGCCCTGGTGATCGCCGAGACCCCGGCCAACCCCACCCTCGACCTGGTCGACATCGCCGCCCTCGCCCGGGCCGCCGGCGACGTGCCGCTGCTCGTCGACAACACCGTCGCCACCCCCGTGCTCCAGCAACCCACCCGGCACGGCGCCACGCTCGTGCTGCACAGCGCCACCAAGAGCATCGGCGGGCACGGCGACGTCCTCGCCGGCGTGGTCGCCTGCGACGCCGACTGGGCCGCCCGGCTGCGCCAGGTCCGCGCGCTCACCGGCGCGATCCTGCACCCCCTCGGCGCGTACCTGCTGCACCGCGGCCTGCAGACCCTGCCGGTGCGGGTGCGTGCCCAGCAGGCCGGCGCCGAGAAGCTCGCCGCCTGGCTCGCCGCCCACCCCGCCGTCGCGCAGGTGCACCACCCGTCGCTGCACGACCCCGCCGGGCTCGTCGGACGGCAGATGAGCGGCCCCGGCAGCCTCCTCGCCTTCGAGGTACGCGGCGGCGCGCCCGCCGCGGCCGCCGTCGCGAACGCCTGCCGGCTGATCACCCACGCGGTCTCGCTGGGCGGCGTGGACACCCTCATCCAGCACCCGGCCTCGCTGACCCACCGCCCCGTCGAGGGGGAGGCCAAGCCGTGCGGGGGCCTGCTGCGCGTCTCCGTGGGCCTGGAGGACGCCGAGGACCTGCGCGCCGACCTGGCCCAGGCCCTCGCCGAGCTCGGCTGACCGGACCAACGCCGTCGCCGGCCGCGGGCGTCGTGGCGCACGGGAGTGGAACGCCACGGGTGCCAACGAGCCCCGGTGACACCCGTGGCGTTCCACTCGTGGGAGCTGACCGGGCAGCACGGTCAGGACTTCGGGCCGACATGACGGTCGAGGGCGGCGACGGCGTCCCGGCGCGCCACGGAGAGGGAGTTGCGGCGGTTCATCCGCCAGGCGATGCCGAGCAGGTCCAGCGCCCACTGGCAGAGCCCCATGATGTCGGCCGACTCGTTGACGAACATGTAGCGCGGGTAGACGTAGCTCCTGCCGCGCGTCGTCACCCGGTTGCTGAACCGACAGCCGTCGGAGTGGAACAGACCCCTCAGGAAATCCCCGGGATGGGCGGTGACGATCCCCCTCTGCCAGTCGGCGAGGGCGATCTGACGCTCGTGTTTCTTGCCGGGACCGTGCTGCGGGAACAGGCACGGCCAGTGCTTGCCGTAGCTTTGCACGCTCACGCAGCCCTGTTGTGGAACCCGCTGGACCTTGGTCGCCAGCACCG
The DNA here is from genome assembly GCF_049847285.1 of Micromonospora sp. DT62. Taxonomy (NCBI): domain Bacteria; kingdom Bacillati; phylum Actinomycetota; class Actinomycetes; order Micromonosporales; family Micromonosporaceae; genus Micromonospora; species Micromonospora sp. DT62. Next base: position 55,150 of record NZ_JBNCOB010000005.1, on the reverse strand, counting down.
CCCGCATGGCGGAGTCGCAGGCGTCGATCAACCCGGGCCACGCGTCGCTGCAGGAAATCCTCAAGACCGGTACCCGCGCGCTGGTGACCAGGTGCCCGTCACCCAGATAGAGGCCCAGCAGGTAGCTGTAGGCCGGTGGGTCTGTCGGATATCCGTCGTCGCGACGGCAGCGGAAACAGCGCTCTGCCGTGGCTCGAACCAGCGGTTGCGGCCGCTCGCGGCACCACTCCCAGACGGTCCGGTAGGAAAGACCGACGGCCCGGGCGGCCTCGGCGACGGTTGCGCCGGCGAGATGGGCCCTGAGCGCCCGGGCGCGAATCTCCGGTGCGTGCACGGCGACAAGTTTCGTACGCCCGTGCGACATTTTCGGTGTCCCCGGTGGGATTCGAACCCACACTGTCGGAGGTTTGAGCTCCGTTTCTCTGCCATTGGAATACGGGGACGTCCTCGCCCAACGCTGTGGCGGCGCCACATAGGTTACCCACTACGCTAAGGGCGGCGACACCCGGCATCGCGGGTGTCGAGCACAGACTGGGTGGGAGTGGCTCGTGGCCGAGATGCAGACGGACGTCGAGCGCAGGCGCGTTCTGATCGCCGAGGACGAGGCGCTGATCCGGCTGGACCTGGCCGAGATGCTCGTCGAGGAGGGGTACGAGGTCGTCGGGGAGGCCGGTGACGGCGAGACCGCCGTCCGGCTCGCCGAGGAGCTCAAGCCGGATCTGGTCATCCTCGACATCAAGATGCCGATCATGGACGGGCTGGCCGCCGCCGAGCGGATCGCGGGCGCCCGGATCGCCCCGGTGATCATCCTGACCGCGTTCAGCCAGCGTGACCTGGTGGAGCGGGCGCGGGCGGCCGGCGCGATGGCGTACCTCGTGAAGCCCTTCCAGAAGAGCGACCTGGTGCCGGCGGTGGAGATCGCGCTGTCGCGCTACTCGGAGGTCGCCGCCCTGGAGGCGGAGGTCGCGGGGCTGACCGACCGGCTGGAGATCCGCAAGACGGTTGAGCGCGCCAAGGGCGCGCTGATGACGACGTACGGGATGACCGAGCCGCAGGCGTTCAAGTGGATCCAGCGCACGGCGATGGACCACCGGATGACCATGAAGGAGGTCGCCGAGCGGATCCTCGCCGAGACCGCCGGCGGCGAGGTCGCCCAGCCCGCGTCCTGAGGTGCCGCCGGGGCGACGCGACACGCCGAAGGACGCTCCGGGGGCTCCTCGCGGGGTCGGTTGATCGATAGCATCTGATCCATGTGGACCCGGCGGCTGGTGGCGGTGCTCGGTGTCCTCGCGCTGCTGCCGGCCGGCTGCGACCGGGCCCCGGCGGAGCCCGCCGACGAGCCGCTGCGCCCGCGGTGGCAGCCGCTGACCCTGCCGGCGCCGCCGGGCGTTCCCGGCCGGCCGCTGCTGCGCGACGCCGTGGCCTGCGCCGGCACGTGGTACGTGGTCGGCGGGCTGGCCGACGCGGCGGGGGAGACCCGGCCGGCGGCCTGGCGCAGCGCCGACGGCGTGTCGTGGACGGCGCTGCCGGTCTCGCCGTCGAGCCACTACGGCCGTCAGCACGTGCTCTACGCGGCCGCGTGCCGCGACGGCCGGCTGGCGGCGCTCGGGGCGAAGAACGGCGGCGCACACGGCAACCCGCGCACGGGCACCTGGTCGCAGTCGCCGGGCGGGCAGCTCCGGGAGGCGTCGGCGCCCTTCGAGCTGTACGCCGGCCCGCGCGCGGTGAGCGTGGCGCGGCTCGCGGCGGGCCCGGCCGGGTGGCTGATCGCGGGGGCGCGGGTCGACGGGGCGGCGGTCTGGACGTCGTCGGACGGCGAGCGGTTCGCGATCCGGGAGGGCGTCGCGGAACTCGCCGGTGACGGGCGGGGCCGGACGGTCGCGTACGACGCGGTGGCCGTGCCGTCGGGCTGGTGGGTGGTGGGCGCGGTGCTGCCGCCCGGCGCGACGGCGCTGACGCCCCTGGCCTGGAGCTCGCCCGACGGGCGGGCGTGGCGGCGGATGGCGCTGCCGGTGCCGGACGGGCGGGGCCAGGCGCAGCGGGTGGCGTCGGTCGACGGTGCGGTGGTGGCGGTCGGCCCGGTGCGCGACGGGTTCGCGACCTGGCGGCTGGCGGGCGACGCGTGGCGGCGGGCCGGCGGGTTCGGCGCGGCGGGTCCGGGGGTGTCCTCGGTCGACGCCCTGGTGCCGGCCGGGCGGGAGCTGGTCGCGGTGACGGGGGACGGCGGTGGTCACGGACTGTGGCTTTCCGTCGATGCGGGGGATTCGTGGCGACTGATGGCCATGCCGGCCCCGGTGCCGGATGGTGGGAACACGGCGGTGGCGGTCGCGTCACAGGGTGATCGACTGGTGTTGGTGTCTGACGACGGGGAGGCATCCCGTGCCTGGTCAGTCGGGTTGCCGACCATCGATCGGTAAAGGGCGGACGACGTTCGGCCCGTTACCGACGAAACGAAGGCGAAGGCCTTTCGCCGCCGACGGTTCTTACAGCGATCGTTTCGAACCCGCCACGCCGTGTAACGGTTCGGTCAACCCGCTCCCCTGGGGCTTTCGTCACAGCTCAAAGGTGGGATAGCGTCCGGCCCCAGACCGGCGACGACGGTCTGGTTCGTCCGCCCCCGCAAGGGCCAATCGGCAGCGGGTGGTTCGGACCATTGGATGGAGGAGGGTTCGGGCCTTGAGGCAGAAGCTCGCGCGCGTTATCGGTGGGGTCGCCATGCTGGCGCTCGTCGCCGGCGGCACGGCATGCTCCAGTAGCGACGACGCGGCGTCCGGTGGTGACGCCTGCGGCAACAAGATCGCGTTCTTCGGCGCGCTGACCGGCCCGTCGGCGGCGCTCGGCATCAACGAGAACAACGGCGTCAAGCTGGCGGTCGACAAGTACAACAAGGAGAACGCCGACTGCAAGGTCGAGCTGGTTTCCCTGGACTCGCAGGGCAGCCCGGACCAGGCCCCGCAGCTGGCCCAGAAGGCCATCGACGACACCAAGATCCTCGGCATCGTCGGCCCGGCCTACTCGGGTGAGTCGGAGGCCGCCGGTCCGCTCTTCAACGAGGCCGGTCTGGTGACCATCACCCCGTCGGCCACCAACCCGACGCTCGCGAAGCAGAACTGGAAGACCTTCTTCCGCGCGGTCGGCAACGACCTGAGCCAGGGCCCGGGGGCCGGCAACTACATCAAGAACGTGCTGAAGGCCGACAAGGTCTACGTCATCGACGACCAGTCCGCGTACGGCGCCGGCCTGGCCGACGAGGTCAAGAAGCTGCTCGGCCCCGCGGTCGTCGGCTCGGACAAGGTCCAGGGCGACGGCAAGCAGGTCGAGTTCTCGGCCGTGGTCACCAAGGTCAAGGCTGCCAACGTCAAGGCGGTCTTCTACGGCGGCTACTACCAGGAGGCCGGCCTGATCCGCAAGCAGCTCACCGCTGCTGGCGTCACCGCTCCGCTGATCGCCGGTGACGGCGTGAACGACGCCGCGTACATCACCTCCGCGGGTGCGGCGGCGGCCGAGGGCACCATCCTCACCTGCCCGTGCCAGCCGGCCGCTGAGGCGCGCGGCACCTTCATCCAGGAGTACAAGGCGCTCCACGGCACCGACCCGGGCACCTACAGCGACACGGCCTACGACGCGGCGAACATCCTGCTGGCCGGCATCAAGGCGGGCAAGACCAGCCGTGAGGGCCTGCTGGAGTTCGTGAAGGGCTACAGCGGCGAGGGCGTCGCGGCGAGCTACAAGTTCGTCGAGGGCGGCGAGCTCGACCCGGCACAGGTCAAGGTCTGGGCCTTCAAGGTCAAGGACGGCAAGGTCGTTCCGGACCAGGAGATCCCCAAGTCCTGACGCCGGTCGCTGCAACGGCGATTGAGTGGTGATCGCGGGCGGGGGGGGGGGGGGGGGGGGGCGGCGCCCCCCCCCCCCCCCCCCCCCCCCCCCCGACCCGGGGTCAGACCGTTCGGATCAGAGCTCGACCGAGGTGAGGTCGAGTTCACCGACGTTGGAGAGCTCGATCTTCTTGATCTTCTCGGAGTGGCCGGACTGCTGACCACCGAAGTAGACCGGGATCGAGGGGACGTCCTGGTCGATGAGGGCGACCGCCTCGGCGTACTTGGCGTGCGACGCCTCCAGGCTCGGCGCGGAGGCGGCTTCCTTGGCCAGCGCGTCGACCTGCGGGTTGCTGTACTTGCCGTCGTTCGAGGAACCGCCGGTCACGTAGAGCGGGCCGATCCAGTTCTCGACGTCCGGGTAGTCCTGCTGCCAGCCGGCGCGGTACATGCCGGTCATCTTGCCGGCGTTGATGTTCTGGCGGAACACCGCGAAGGTCGGCACGCCCTCGGCGCGAGCGTTGATGCCGAGGTTCGTCTTGACCTGCTGCGCGACGGCCTCCATCCACTCCTTGTGGCTGGCGTCGGCGTTGTAGAACATGACCAGCTCACCGGTGAAGCCACCGGCCTCGGCGAGGAGCTTCTTGGCCTCGTCGACGTTGAACTGGCAGGCGGTGCAGTTGCCGGCCTTGGCGCCCGGGGTCAGCGGGTTGGCCCAGCTGTCGGCCGGCTTGCGCGAACCGAAGAAGATCTTGTCGCTGATCTCCTGGCGGTTGATCGACATCGAGACCGCGCGACGCAGCTTCGGGTTCTGGAAGCGCTTGTCGTAGATCGGGAAGGCGATGATGCCGGTCGACGGGGTGGTGGAGGAGATCGCCCGGTCGCCCAGGTCGTTCTTCCACTTGTCGCCCGCGATGGCGGAGACCGGAATCTGCTGCTGGAAGTCCAGGTTGCCGGCGAGCAGGTCGTTGTAGGCCGCCGTGTCGTCCTGGTACAGCTTGATGTTGACGTCCTTGATCTTCATCTTGTCGTTCAAGGAGTAGTCATCGAAGCGCGTCAGCTTGATCTGGACGTCGTCTTCCCACGACACGAACTTGATCGGGCCGTTGCCGATCGGCTTCTTGCCGAACGCCTCGGCGCCCTGGGTGAAGAACGCGTCCGGCAGCGGCATGAAGGTGCTGTAGCCGAGCTTGGTCGGGAACACCGCGGTCGGCGCGGCCAGGGTGACCTCGAAGGTGAAGTCGTCGACGACCTTCAGGCCGGACATCTCCTTGGCGGCGGGCTCGGGGGCCTTCTTCGGGCCCTCGGCGCCATCCGGGTCCTCGGTGTGGACCTGGTCGAAGCCCTGGATGTCGGCGAAGAAGCTGCCGTTCTGCGCGCCGTTGGGCGAGTAGGCGCCCCAGTTCCAGGCGTCCACGAAGTTCTTGGCCTTGACGACGGTGCCGTCGTGGAACTTCGTGTCCTTCTTGATCTTGATCGTGTAGACCTTGGAGTCCGACGTCTCGATCGACTCGGCGACCGCGTTGCGCGGGGCGCTGCCGTCGTTCGGGTACTCGACCAGGCCGGTCCAGATCCAGTCGATGATCGCCCCACCACCGGTCTCGGTGGTGTTCGACGGGACCAGGCCGACCTCCGGCTGAGTGCCGTCGATGGTGATCGCGCCGTCGCTGCTGGCGCCGGCGTCGCCACCGTCGCTGTCGCTGCTCGAGCAGCCGGACGCGACGAGCGCAAACGCCGCGCCCAGCGCGACCGCGCTACTTGCCCGCTTCGAGACTCTCATTCCGAGGGGCCTCCTCTTTCTGAACCTGGATCCGTCGTGGGTTTCACGCACGTATGGGGGGTGACACGTCCGGCGCCCGCAGTGCGGGAGCCGGTTTCACCGCAGTGAATTCGGGACAAGAATGATGTACCGATCCGCCGGGCCACCTCGCCCGTCGTGCTCGGCACCGCGCACACGAGACCACCACGGAGCACCGTCAACAGGCGGGTCCATGGTCGTCAGGCCGTACGGAGTGCCTCACATGAGGGGTGAGGTGCTGCCACTGTGACACCCACCGGCCCGTTCCGTGAAGGTGCCGTTATCAAGCCGTTAGTTGGTCGCCACGTTGCCGATACCCGAAAAAAGATCATTATGTACGCGGGTCGTACCGCTCTGAGCAGGAAAGACACGGTTCGGAGGGGGTCTACCCCCGGCGTGGGGTCGGCGGCTGTGAGCTTCCCCGCGTCCGCTCCGGCGCTCTCCGACGTCGGCCGGGCGTTGGCCGTTTTTGCCCATCCGGACGATGGCGGCTTCGGCTGTGCGGGCACCATCGCCACCTGGGTGGCCGAGGGTGTCGACGCCTCGTACCTGCTCGTCACCCACGCGACTCCGGAGGGTGCGGAGCCGAGGTGAGGCGGCCGCGGGAGGAGCAGCGGGCGACGTACGGCAGGGCGGTATCCGCGACGGACGCCCGCCCGGAGCGTGCACCGGCTTAACGGACTCCGGCCCCGGCACCGCGCGGGGCGGTACCGGGGCCGGGGCCGTTGAGCGGGCGTCGATCAGGCCGTGAAGCGCAGCTTGCGACGGCGGAACAGCAGCACGGCGACCGCGCCGGCGGCCAGCAGCGCCACGCCGGCGGCGATCGCGGCGGCGATCGGGGAGCCGGTCAGCGGCAGGTCACCACCGCTGCTCACGGGCGAGGTCGACGGGGCCGGGCTGTCGACCGGGGCGCTCGGCGACGGCGACTCCGCCGGGGCGCTGGGCGACGGCGACTCCGCCGGGGCGCTCGGCGACGGCGACTCGGCCGGGGCGGCGGCGAACGCGGCCTCAGCCTTGGCGCTCACGGTGGCGCCGGTGCTGCCACCGAGGATCAGCTTCTGCGCGGCACGCTCGCCGGTGAAGAGGAACACCCGGCCGAAGGAGACCGAGTCCTGGGCGGAAACGGTCACCTTCACCTCGCCGGCGCCGTCCGCGGCCAGCCAGAACTGGCCGCCGTTGGTGGTCTTGGTGACCGGCTTGCCCTCGGCGTCGACCGCCGAGCCGCCGTCGACCGCGACGGTGATCTCGCCCGCCGGGCCCTTGACGGTGAAGGGGCCGGCCTTCTCGCCGACGGTGGCCTTGGCGCTCGCCGGGTCGACGCTCAGCTCGGCCTTCGGCTCGGGCTGGTCGGTGGCGTTGGCGACCAGGTAGTCGTGGACCTTCTTGACCACGTCGTACTGCTTCTCGCCGAGCAGCTTCCCGTTGTCGACCCAGTCACCCAGCTTGACGCCGTCGCTGAAGTTCCAGATGGCGGTCTGGGTGCCGAAGTAGAGCAGCTTGTCGGCGTCGGCCTTCGCCGGGGCGGTGGCGCCGGCGGCGGCCAGCAGCTTGGCGGCGTCGGCGTTCGGGTAGCCGTGGGTCAGCACCCACTGCACCTTGCCGAGGTTCTTCACCTGAGACTCGTCCCAGGTGCCCTCCTTGTACTTGCCGTCGATCGCCACGTTGGTGTGGTAGTCGATGCAGAAGGCGGGGACGAGCTTTCCGTCGATCTTGAGTGCCAGGGCACCGGTGCTCTTCGGCTGCCCGTTGAGCATGAGCGTGACGTTGCTGCCCTTGACCGACTTGGCGACGCCGGTCTTGTCGGCGGCGGCGGCCGGCGCCACCGCGCCGAGTGCCAGCGCGCCGCCGGCGACGGTCGCCAGGGCGATCCGCGCCCAGCGCCGTCCTCGTTGTCCGAACATCAGATTCGTGCACCTCTCCCCAGGGGTGACCCGCGCACGGCGGGTTGCGTGAAGCCGCCGTTCCCGCGGGATGTGCACCACCCGCACGCGAGAACGCGACGGGGCATTATGTGACGGGAGTTGGACGCTTGTCAGCCCCTGTGGGCCGCATTCGTCGGTTCCGTCCCATATGACGGGGAAAAGAATTGGATCACACGAGCCGGCGGTCGGCCGCCCAGCGGGACAACTCGTACCTGTTGGACATCTGGAGCTTGCGAAGCACGTTGGACACGTGCGTCTCCACCGTCTTGATGGAGATGTAGAGCTCCTTGGCGATCTCCTTGTAGGCGTACCCCCGGGCGAGCAGCCGCAGCACCTCGCGCTCGCGGTTGGTGAGCTGGTCCAGCTCCGGGTCGGCCACCGGGGCGTCGGGACGGGCCGCGAACGCGTCCAGCACGAACCCCGCCAACCGGGGGCTGAACACGGCGTCGCCATCGGCCACCCGGCGGACCGCGGCGGCCAACTCCTCCGCGGAGATCGTCTTCGTGACGTAGCCCCGCGCGCCGGCCCGGATCAGCCCGATCACGTCCTCCGCCGCGTCCGAGACGCTCAGCGCCAGGAACTTGACCTGCGGGTGGGTACGCCGCATCGCCTCCAGCACCGCCCGGCCGCCGCCGTCGGGCATGTGCACGTCGAGCAGCACCACGTCGGGCAGCGTGGCGGCGATCCGGGTGACCGCCTCGGCGACGGTGCTCGCCTCGCCCACCACCTCGACGTGCGCGCCCAGCTCGGCGCGGACCCCCGCGCGGAACATGGCGTGGTCGTCGACGAGGAAGACCCGCAGCCGCTCGGCGCGGGCAGGCGCCCCCTCGACCGGTTCCATCGACTGCTCGGTCATCACTTGTCCCTCTCCGCCGTTGCCGGGTCACGGGTGATCGGCAGGATCAACCGGACCTCGGTCCCTTCCCCCGGCCCGGAGCGGATCTCCGCCCGGCCGCCGTGCCGCTTCATCCGCCCGATGATCGAACCCCGGACCCCGTGCCGGTGATCCTCCACCGTATCCGGGTCGAAGCCCTTCCCCCGGTCCCGGACGAAGACGCTGACCTGATCCGGCTCGACCTCGGCGTAGAGCGAGACGGTCTGCACCCCGGCGTGCCGGGCGGCGTTCACCAGCGCCTCGCGGGCGGCCGCCACCAGCGCGCCGACCCGCTCGTCGGTCTCCCGGTCGCCGACCACCACCGCCTCCACCGTGATCGCGAACGTGTCCTCGACCTCGGCGGCGGCCTGCTCCAGGGCGGCGGCGAACCGCTCGGTGGGCGAGCCGGTGGGCTTGTAGAGCCAGTTGCGCAGCGAGCGTTCCTGCCCCCGGGCGAGCCGCTGGACGGTCTTCACGTCGCTCGCGTTGCGCTGGATCAGGGCCAGGGTGTGCAGCACCTGGTCGTGCACCATGGCGGCCAGCTCGGCCCGTTCCTGCTCCCGGATGCGCCCCTCGCGCTCCGACCGGAGCTGGTTGTACGTCCGCCACAGCACCGGCGCGGCCACGACGCCGACCCCGGCGAGCCCGACCAGGGCGAAGATCACGCCGTTGAGCACGGCGTCGAAGTTCTGCGCCGGGGAGTACACCGCGGCGACGCCGATGATGCCCACCGCGACCAGCACCCCGCCGCCGATGAACCGGAGCACGAAGGCCCGCCGGTCGCTCTCCTCCACCACCGCGCCCAGCCAGGGCACCGGCATGGAGTCGCCCCACTGCCGCCGCCGCTCCGGCGCCGACTGGTGCCAGATCACCCCGGCGCCGACCGCGATGATCGCGACCAGCCAGCCGGCGGTGCCCGCCGCCCCGACCGAGTCGAAGACCATCACCTGCACCAGGAGCACGCCGAGGCCGATCGCCACGAACGGCAGCAGCTGGGCGACGTCCCTGCGGGCCGGTACGGCGGTGTCGCCCGGGCGCAGCGGCACGACCGCCCAGAAGGCCGCGTAGAGCAGCAGGCCGAGCCCGCTCAGCCCCAGCAGCACCATGAAGGCGACCCGTACCCGCAGCACCGAGATGCCGAGGTGGTCGGCGATGCCGGCCGCCACCCCCGCGGCCATCCGGTGCTCGGGTGCGCGGTAGAGGCGGGGTGGCTGGGTCACGACGCTGATCGGAGACTCCCTGGTCACGGCGGGCACGGAGCGGGCGACGGTCCGTCGCCGGCGTCGGATCGATCGTCACACGGCGCACCGGGGCCCGACCACGGGGACGCCCCCGACATTCGGGCCGCCGGGATCTCAGGGTGGGGTCAGGGTCGGGTCCGGAGGCCGTCCGGCGGGTCGGGGCAGCAGGATCGAGGCATGACCGAGGAAGCTGCCCAGCCCGCCGACCCCAGGGCCGCTCAGCCGGGTGGGCCACCGCCGACCGCGACACCGCCCGCCGGCTCCGCGGCGCCGCCCCCCGTGGCCGCGCCGCCCCCCGCCGGGGACGCGGGTGGGACACCACCGCCCGGCGCCGGGCCGGGCCCCGGACCGCAGCCGTCGTTCGGCGGCGCCGGCTTCACCTCGCGGTACGGGCTGGTGCGCCCCCGCGACGGCCGCTACCTGGCCGGCGTCTGCGCCGCCATCGGCCGGGCCACCAACACCGACCCGGTCCTCTGGCGGGTGCTGCTGGCGGTGCTCGGCTTCTTCGGCGGCATCGGCATCCTGGTCTACGTCACCGCCTGGCTGATCATCCCGGGCGAGGGGGACAGCGCCTCTCCCGTCGAGTCCATGCTGGGCCGGGGCCGGTCCAGCATGTCCCCGGTCACGGTGATCGTGCTGAGCATCCTGGTCGCGATCAGTTTCGGCTACATCGTCACGGACGCGTTCCGGGCGGTGCTGCTCGGCGCCACGATCCTGATCGGCGGCGCGCTGCTGCTGAACCGCGACAACAGGGCCGCCCAGGGCGCGCCGGTCGGCCCCGTCCCGCCCGTTCCGCCCGGGCCGGTGCCACCGGTCGGCCATCCCGCCCCGGTCGCGTACGCGGCCCCGCCGACCGTGGCCGTGGTCCCCGGGGCGGGCCCGGTCCCGGCCCCGCCGGCGACCGTCGCCCAGCCCGCCTGGAGCGCCCCGGTCTCATCACCGACGGCCGAGCTGCCCGCCTGGCCGCCGGCCGCCCCGACCCCGCCCGCCCGTCCACCCGCGGGTACGCCGACCGTCGGCTGGCCCCCGGCAGCGCCCACGTCCGGCTGGCCCGCCGCGACCTCGGGCGCACCGGGACCGGGCCACCCGGCGTCCCCGCCCCGGCCCCCGGGCTACCGGCCCCCGTTCGCCCCGCACGGCCCGTACGCCGGGCAGACCGTCGTGCCGCCCGCACCGCGCAAGCCGCCGAAGCCGCCGAAGCGACCGCGTGAGCGCTCCCCGCTCGGCGCGGTGACGTTCTCGCTGATCTTCCTCGCCCTGGGCCTGGTCGCCATCGTCGACCTGCTGGACGTCTACGACATCGGGGCGTCGGCCTACTTCGCCGCCACGCTGGCCACCATCGGGCTCGGCCTGCTGGTGGGCACCTGGTTCGGACGGGCCCGCTGGCTCATCGCGCTCGGCGTGGTCGCCGCCGCCGCGCTCGGGGTGGCCACCGTGGCCGAGTCCTACGACCGGATCCGGGGCGTCGACGGCAACGTCACCTGGGCGCCCACCGGCCACCGCGACCTCGCCGACCGGTACGAGAACAGCTTCGGCGACACCGTCCTGGACCTGCGCGCGGTCGACTTCGACAAGAAGCACACCGAGGTGACGGTCTCCGTCAACTTCGGCGAGTGCACGGTGGTGGTGCCGCCGAACGTCGACGTCACCACGGTGGCCGACGTCAACGCCGGCGACGCGGTCGTCTTCGGCAAGCGCTCCGGCGGGCTGGCGGGCGAGCTGCGGGAGACGACCGACCTGGGTCCGGACGGCCCCGGCGGCGGCACGCTGCGCCTCTACATCCACGTCAACGCCGGCAACCTGGAGGTGACCCGGTGAAGGCCCACCGCACCGACATCGTGTCCTTCGCCTTCGGGCTGATCTTCCTCGGTCTCGCCGCGTGGTGGCTGCTCGCCCAGTTGCTCGGGCTCGCCCTTCCGCCGGTCGGCTGGTTCCTGGCCGGCGCGCTGATCCTGATCGGCCTGCTGGGCCTGCTGGGCGCGCTGCGCTCCGGGCGGTCCGGCGGCGCGCCCACGCCCAGCGACGCCCCCTCCGACGCCGCCCTCACCGACGCCACCGCCTCCGACGCGGTCGCCCCGGACACGGTCGCGCCCGTCTCCACCCCGCCGGGCGCGCAACCGGCGGGCCGGACGACGGACCGGCAGGCCACCGAGATCGATCCGACCCGCTGGGACCTCGACCGGCCCACACCGGCCGACGAGCCGACGGCGTGGGGCGGCCGACGCTCCGACTGGGGCGAACCGACCGACTGGGGCACGCGGTCCGAGTGGGACGTCTCCGCGCCGACGACCGGCGCACCGACGACGGCCGGACGACCGCCGAGCGGACAGCCGACGGAGGAGCCGACGACCACCGGACAGCCGACGGAGGAGCCGACGACCACCGGACAGCCGACGGAGGAGCCGACGACCACCGGGCAGCCGGCGGAGGGGCCGACGGCCGGCGGGGCGACCACGGAGAACGTGACGACCGCCGGGCCGACGACAGGCAGGCAGACGACGGGCGGGCCGACGACGGGTGGCCTGCGGGCCGGGGACGAGGCCGACGAGTGGCCGACGGAGGCCGTCACCGACGTCCGGCCCGAGGCGGTCGAGGACCGCGCCGCCGACGAGGACGCCCGGTCCCGGCGGACCGACGGGCCGCCGGCCGGTGGGGAGCACCCGCGCGGCTGACCACAGCGGTGCGGCCGTCGTCGGCGGCGGCTTATGCTGGCCGTGGAGAACTCGCCTCCGCCGGCCGGCCCGCGCCGACCTGGCCGCCGCACCGACCTGGTCGCCGCGCCGGCCGGACGCGCCGCCGTGGCGGTCCCGCCGCGATTCCCGTCTCTACCCGTCAGGAGTCCGTCCGACATGACGCAGTCCCCCGCCGTGCGCACCTTCGGCCGGTCCGGTCCGGTCCGCATCGGCGAGCGAGCCGCCCGTACCCTCGTCTCCGAGCTCGCCCGGATCAACGATCCGAAGGCCGCGCTGCTGGTCGGCGCGACGCCCGAGTCCGCGGTGCTGACCGCGGCGATCGACGCGCTGCTGCCCGGCGACACCCTCACCCTGGTGCCCGCCGGGTCGGCCTCCCCGGCGGCCCTCCGGGAGCACGTCACCGCCCAGGGCCGCTGGGTGGCTGACCGGGTCCGCGTGGTCGACACCCTCGCCGAGGCCGAGCCGGCTGCGGTGGTCGTCGCCGCGGAGCCGCTCACCGGCACGGCCGACGAGACCCGCGCCGCCGTGGAGGGCCTGACGAAGTACCTCGCCGACGGCGCGGTGCTGAGCGTGGCCACGACCGCGACGCCGGGGCGTACCGCGGGCGCCGCCGCCGAGCTGGACCGGCAGGGCGCGCTGTACGGCGTCGGGGTCGACCTGGTGCTGCGCAACACGCCGCCGCTGCGGGTGTACCGGCTCCGCTACACCCCGGCCGACGCCGCGTCGGCGGCCCGGCTGGCCCCGGCGTACCGCCCGTCCAGCGTCCCGCTGACCCGGGGGATGCACATCGACTCCAACGGGGTGGCCGCGGCCGGCATCGCGCTGGGCCTGGCCGCGGTGGCTCGGGCGACCCGGCCGAAGTCGAAGCTCTGGCTGCTCCCGGCCCTGGCCGCGGCCCCGGTGGCCGCCTTCTTCCGGGACCCGGAGCGCGACGTGCCGGAGGACTCGTCGGCGGTGGTCGCCTCGGCCGACGGTCGGGTGCTGTCCGTGCAGCGGCTGCACGACGAGCGCTTCGGCGAGGGCGAGTGGCTGCGGATCGCGGTCTTCCTGTCGGTGCTGGACGTGCACGTCAACCGTGCCCCGGTGGCCGGCAAGGTGGTCGACTACTTCGTCGCCGACGGTGGCTTCGCCAACGCGATGAAGCCGGCGGCGGAGCACAACGTGGCCGCGTACACGGTGCTGGACACCGCGCGCGGCACGGTGGTCGTGGCGCAGCGCACGGGTCTGATCGCCCGGCGGATCGTGCAGCGGGCGCCGATCGGCGCGCTGCTGGCCCGGGGCGAGCGCTTCGGCCTGATCCGGTTCGGCTCGCGCACCGACGTCTACCTGCCGGCGGACGCGGCGGAGCCGCTGGTCGGCCCCGGGGACAAGGTCGTCGGGGGCTCGACCGTCATCGCCCGCTGGCGCTGAGGCCCGGCCGGACGACACGAAGAAGGGGCGCCGCGCAATCGCGGCGCCCCTTCTCGCGTACGTGTCTCAGGCGGTGCGGCGCTGACGCAGCCAGAGCACGGGGCCGCTGACCAGGTAACCGACCACGATCAGGGCGAAGGTGAGCCGGATGTCGATCAGCGCGCCGATCACCGGGGCCAGCCACAGCCACGGCGGCAGCTTCAGCAGCCGGGCGAGCTTCGCGTAGGGGAAGCTGGAGACCATGGCGAAGGCGAGCAGCGCCACGCCGGCGACCAGGACGATGCCCGGCACCGGCAGCCCGATGGCGACGGTCAGGGCGAGCACGGCGGCGGCCATGGTGGTGGGCACGCCGCAGAAGAACCTGCCGTCCTTCGGCGAGACGTTGAACCGGGCGAGCCGGATCGCCGCGCACGCCGCGACGAGGGCGCAGGCCACCGCGGCGGCCGGCGTGGAGACCGAACCGGCCAGCGAGGCGTAGACCACCACGGGGGCGGCGAGGCCGAACGAGCACATGTCGGCCAGCGAGTCCATCTGCGCCCCGAACGGGCTGGCCACGCCGAACTTGCGGGCGAGCGCGCCGTCGAGGCCGTCGAAGACGACGCAGGCGATCAGGCAGAGCGCGGCGACGCGCACCTCGCCCTGCATGGCCAGGAAGATGGCCAGCATGCCGAGCATCAGGCTGCTGAGTGTGCAGGCGTTGACCACCGCGAACTTCATCCGGCGAGCGACTGTCCGCTCGCCCGGAAGCAGCGGGATCGACATCGCCGACTCGTCGTCGACCGGGGTCGTGGGGCCGAGCGCGGGGCTGACCGGGACGATCGAGGCGACGTCGGCGCGCTCGACCCGGGTGAGTCCGTAGCGGCGTCGCGGCCGGTCGGCGTAGCGGTGCTCGGGCATCGAGAGGTCGTTGGTCGCGTGCAGGTCGCCGTCGCGGCGTCCCACCCGGACCAGCAGCACCTGCCGGGCGAGCGTGCTGCTGCGGCGCAACGGGCCCGCCCAACGACGCCCTGCGGGACGCGGACTGTCAGTGGTACGACGCCGGCGCCATGGGGCTCTCGGCACGTTTCCTCCATCACCGGATCGGTTTACCGTCGCGAGGGCGGCTGTCCGGCTGTCTCGTGCCGGACCTCTCTGGCCCGGCAGCCGTTTTGCGGAGTACACCATCGCATAGGGGAACGGGGGTTGGCGATAGCTGCCGGCGGTACTTATATCTGGTCTAACCGCGCGAACCGCTCTCTTATTCCCATCTCGGGCTCCATCGCCCGTTTCCTCCACCAACCCCACATCGAATGTACCGGACCCCGTCTCCACCGGCTCGGTGAGCGAGTGCCGGGGGCACCGATGTCCGGTTACGGACGCTCGTCGGCAGGGGCATTGGCCAGCGCCAGTGCGGCGATCCCGGTCAGCGGCAGCCCGGCGAGACTCTCCGGGGTGAACCAGTCCGCGCGGGCGGTGGAGCCGCCGGCGAGCTCGGTCACCCGCGGCTCCGTGGGCGCGTCCACCGACACCCGGTAGAGCACCCGGATGCCGTGCCAGTCGAGCGGGCGCCCCTCCGGGCCCAGCGCGGCCGGGTTGTGCAGGTTGTCGACGCCGACCAGCTCGACCACCCGACCGAGCTGGCCGGACTCCTCGACCAGTTCGCGCAGCAGCCCGGCGACCGGCTGCTCGCCGTGGTCGGTCCCGCCACCGGGCAGGTGCCACCGACCGGCGCCCGGGTAACCGTCGGCGACCATGGTGAGCAGCACCCGGCCGGCAGGGTCGGTGACCAGCCCGTACGCCCCGAAGCGTTGCCTCCGGTCGGACGGGAGCGCGGCGGCGGGCTCGGTCGCCGACGAACGGGGCAGGTCGGACGGCAGGGGCGACACGGGCACGCCGAGCAACTCGGCGGTGAACGGCATGAGCGGCACCGCCGCCGCTTCGTCGGTCGTGAACCAGCCCAGCTCGTCGGTGCCGCCGGCCGGCTCCGGCCGGGGTTCGCCGCCTCGCACGGTGACTTCGAAGACCACGCGGTCGGTGTGCACCGCGACATCGGCGTCACGGAAGGTCGTCACGTCGGCGGACACCGCCCGCAGGCCGGTCACCTCGATGGCGAGGCCGGTCTCCTCGGCGAACTCGCGGACCACCGCGTGCGCCGGGTGCTCCGCGTGTTCGAGGCCTCCGCCGGGCACCTGCCAGACGCCCGGGACCGGGCACAGGGCGGAACCCCGGACCAGCAACACCCGCCCGTCCGCGCCCCGGCACACCCCGTACGCGCCGACCCGCCGCCGCTTCTCCACCCGCTCGCACTCCCCCGCCCGCGCCGACCCGTTCCGTCGATCATGAGGTTAGTCGCAGCGGGTCCGGCGTGCCGCCCGGTCGACCTCGTGATCAAGGAACAGGACGACGGGCGGTCAGGCCAGGCGGGCGGCCTGGACGGCTTCCGCCGTCACCTCGGTCAAGCGGTCGGTGGGGAGGGCGCCCAGTTCCTCGCGACCGAACCAGCGGGCCTCGCAGGTGGAGCCGCCGACGTCGGCGACGGTGGGCGGGGCCGGCTTGTCGACCACGACCCGGTAGAAGGCGCGGACGCCGTGCCAGTCGATCGGGTAGCCCTCGGGGCCGAGGGAGGCCGCGTCCCGGTGGCTGGCCACCCCGAGCAGCTCGACGAGGCGCCCGGTCTGCCCGGTCTCCTCGACCAGCTCCCGGATCAGGCCCGCGCCGGGCTGCTCGCCGTAGTCGGTGCCGCCGCCGGGCAGGTGCCAGCAGCCCGCGCCCGGGTAGCCGTCGGAGACCCGGGTCAGCAGCACCCGGTCGTCCGGGTCGGTCACCACGGCGTACGCGGCGAAGCGCTGGGCCCGGTGCAGCCCGTCGGGGCCGGGCACGGCGTAGAACGAGGGGAACTCCGGCGCCTCGTCCGGGACGATGTCGGCGGACGAGGCGGGCAGGCCCAGGGCCCGCGCGGTGAACGAGCGCAACGGCAGCTCGCGGGCCTCCGCCGGGGTGAACCAGCGGACCAGGTCGGTCGGCCGGTCGACCCGGTCGGCGAGCGTCCCGCCCCGGACCGAGACCTGGTAGATCAGGCGGTCGGTGTGGATGGTGATGCCCCGCTCCGGCAGCGCCCGCATGTCGGCGAGCACGTCGTGCAGGCCCGCGACGGTGACGGAGAGGCCGGTCTCGGCGGCGGTCTCCCGGACGACGGTGTGGTGCGGGTCCTCACCGTGGTCGACCGCCCCGCCGGGCAGCGACCACGTGCCGGGGGTGCCGGAGCGCTCCGATGCGCGGACCAGCAACACCCGGCCGACTGAATCAGCACAAACTGCGTATGCCGCGATCCTGCGGAGCGGCTCCAGCATGGTGGTCACGGGGGCAAATTCTCCCCCGCCCGGGTTACCTCCATCGAAAAGAGTCAGATTCCTGACTGAATGCTCGCGCCTCAGGGGCGGGTCAGGGTAGGGATCCGGGCGGTCACCGAGGACGGCCCGACGACCGGCGCGGACCGTGGAGACATGACCTACACCGCCCCTCCCCAGCCCCCGTACAAGCAGCTCCGTCGCCCCGTCACGGACCGGATGATCGCCGGAGTGGCCAGCGGCCTCGGCCGGTACTTCGCCGTCGACCCCACCCTGGTCCGGGTGGTCTTCGCGGTCGCCGGCCTGCTCACCGGCGGGCTCGCGCTGCTCGCGTACCCGATCATGTGGTTCCTGATGCCCGAGGAGCCGGCCGACGCGCCCGCCTGGCCGCACCCGGCGCAGGCCCCGCCGCCCACGGTGGCGCAGCCGACCGTGGCGCCGCCCGCGCAGCCGACCGTGGCGCCGCCCGCGCCGCCGACCTACCCGCCGGCCGCGTGAGGCGGGATCACTCCCACTCGATCGTGCCCGGCGGCTTGCTCGTGACGTCCAGCACCACGCGGTTGACCTCGGCGACCTCGTTGGTGATCCGGGTGGAGATCCGCGCCACCACCTCGTAGGGCAGCCGGGACCAGTCGGCGGTCATGGCGTCCTCGCTGGAGACGGGCCGCAGCACCACGGGATGCCCGTAGCTGCGGCCGTCGCCCTGCACGCCGACGCTGCGCACGTCGGCCAGGAGCACGACGGGGAACTGCCAGACACCCCGGTCCAGGCCGGCGGCGGTGAGCTCCTCGCGGGCGATCAGGTCGGCCCGCCGGAGCAGGTCGAGCCGCTCCCGGTCGACCGCGCCGATGATCCGGATGGCCAGGCCCGGGCCCGGGAACGGGTGCCGCCAGACCATCGCCTCGGGCAGGCCGAGCTGGAGGCCGAGCGCCCGGACCTCGTCCTTGAACAGCGTGCGCAGCGGCTCGACCAGCGCGAACTTCAGATCCTCCGGCAGGCCGCCGACGTTGTGGTGGCTCTTGATGTTGGCGGTGCCGGTGCCGCCGCCGGACTCCACCACGTCCGGGTAGAGGGTGCCCTGGACGAGGAACTCGACGTCGCCGTGGGCGGCGATCTCCCGCGCCGCGGCCTCGAAGACCCGGATGAACTCCCGACCGATGATCTTGCGCTTCTGCTCGGGGTCGGTGACCCCGGCCAGGGCGCCGAGGAACCGGTCGGCCGCGTCGACCACCTTGAGCTTGATGCCGGTGGCGGCGACGTAGTCCTTCTCCACCTGCTCGGCCTCGCCGGCGCGCAGCAGGCCGTGGTCGACGAAGACGCAGGTGAGCTGGTCGCCGACGGCCTTGTGCACCAGCGCGGCGGCGACGGCCGAGTCGACCCCGCCGCTCAGCCCGCAGATGACCTCCTTGTCGCCGACCTGCTCGCGGATCCGGGCGACCTGCTCGTCGATGATGTTCTCGGGCGTCCAGGTCGGCGCGATGCCGGCGATGTCGTGCAGGAAGCGGCGCAGCATCTCCTGGCCGTGCGCGGTGTGCCCGACCTCCGGGTGGAACTGCACGCCGGCCCGGCGGCCGGCCACGTCCTCGAACGCGGCGACCGGCGCGCCCGCCGACTCGGCGGTGACCGTGAAGCCCTCGGGGGCCTCCGTCACGCAGTCGCCGTGGCTCATCCACACCGGCAGGTCGGCCGGCAGGTCGCGGAGCAACACGCCGGGGTCGAGCAGGCGGGGGCGCAGCGGGGTGCCGCCGTACTCGCGGTTGCCGGTGCGGGCCACCGTGCCGCCGAGCGCCTGGGCCATCGCCTGGAAGCCGTAGCAGATGCCGAAGACCGGCACTCCGGCCTGGAACATGCCGGCGTCGATCTGCGGGGCGCCCGGCGCGTAGACGCTGGACGGGCCGCCGGAGAGGATGATCGCCGCCGGGTCCTTCGCCAGCATCTCGGCGACCGGCATCGAGTGCGGCACGATCTCGGAATAGACGTTGGCCTCACGCACCCGACGCGCGATGAGCTGGGCGTACTGGGCTCCGAAGTCCACCACGAGGACGGGGCGAGGCGTGCTCATGGCAGCAAATCCTACCGACGGCGCCGCCGCGCCCCCCGCCGGTCCGCCCCCACGCCACCGCCTCGACGGAGGTGACGTCGGCCACCGTACGGGCGGTCCGCCGCACCACCGCCCCACCGGGGGAGCCATTAGGGCCATGTGCGGCTTTTGCTCCGATACGGTGTCGGTACTGCCCGACGCGGGGCACGCGAGATCTCCGGCGGGTGCGGGCGTGCGCCGCCAGGATCGTCGGAAGCCGCAGCCGGGCGGGGTGTCGGCCGAGGAGTCAGCATGACCGAGTGGTGGCTGTGGATGTACGTCGCCGCCATGGCGGGTGGAGTCGTGCTGTTCACCCGGTGGCGAGCGGACCCGCGGGGAGTCCCGCTCAGCGAGTACCGGGTCGCGATCGCGATTCCGATCTGGTCCGGCTCCTGGTACCTGGTCCAGGCGCTGGGCGGCGGCCGGGTGGAGGTGGCCGGTCACACGCTCTACTGGGCGCGGTACGTCGACTGGGCCGTCACCGCCCCCCTGCTGCTGGTGGCGCTGATGTTGACGGCGACGCACTCCCTGCCCGGGCGCTGCTGGGGACTGACGAGCGTCCTCGTCGGGACGAACCTGGTGGTCTTCCTCAGCGGGCTGGCCGCCGAGCTCACCAAGGACGCCACCATCCGCTACACCCTGTTCACGATCGGGGTGTTCGCCTTCCTCGGGATCTACGGCCTGGTCTGGGGACCACGCACCCACGCGCACCGCCAGCCGGAAGGGATCGCGGCGGTGTACACGGAGGCCGCCCTGGTGCTCAGCGTGCTCTGGGTGGGGTATCCACTGTTCTGGATGCTCGGCCCCACCGGTGTCGGCCTGCTCAGCTCCGCCACCACCAGCCTGCTCTTCGTCCTGCTCTCCATCCTGACGAAGGTGGGCTGGAGCATCCTCGATCTCGGCCGGCTACGCGCCCTGTCCAACCGTGGTCACCTCACCGTCGTCTGACCCGGCCACCGGAGCCGGCCCCCGGGTGCCGGCGTCGGACGACCGGGTGCCCGCCCGGACCCGACGGCCGCCGGCGCGCACGACCGGCGCGGCGGCGGGCCCGGGGCGGCCGGACCGGCTGCTGCGGCGCGCCGGGGCCGCCTCGCAGCTCGCGCTCGGCGGGTTGCTGGCGATGTCGCCGCTGATCGACGCCGCCGGGCCGGGCGGCTCGCCGGCTTTCCTGGTCGCGGGGCTGCTCCTCGGGCTGCCGCACGGCGCGGTCGACCATCTCGTGCCCGCCCGGCTGTCGGCGCGCGCCCGGCCGCTGTCGGCGCGTGTGGCGCTGCTGGCGGTCTACACCGCCGTGGCCGGTGCCGGGCTGGCGGCCTTCCGCGCCGCGCCGGACCTGACGCTGGTCGGGTTCCTCCTCGTGTCGGTCGTCCACTTCGGCACCGCCGACGTGGCGTTCCACGCCGAGCGGGACCGCCGGCCGATCCGGGCGAGGGTGCCGGCCGTGCTCGCGTACGGGGGACCGCCGGTGGTCGTCCCGTTGGCGCTGTGGCGGGACCAGGTCGACCCGTTGCTGGCGGCGGTGGCACCTCGGGCGCCGGTGCTGCTCACCGTCGAGGTGCGGGCGCTGGCGCTGGCCACCGTGCTGGGCGCGGTCGCGGTCACCGCGATCCGGGCCGCCCGCTCCGGACGCGCCCGCGACGCCGTCGAACCCGTCCTCCTCGCCGGGTTCTTCGGCACCGTGCCGCCGGCCCTGGCCGTGGGGGCGTACTTCGCGGCCTGGCACTCCTGCCGCCACGTCGCCCGGTTGCTGCGGCACGACCCGCGCAACACGGCCGACCTGGCGGCCGGACGGGTCGGACCGCCGCTGCGGCGCTTCGCCCGGCAGGCGGCAGCTCCCACGGCGGTGGCGGTCGCCGCGCTGATCGCCCTGGTCACCTGGCCCGGCCACCGGTCGGACCCGCTGCCCGCGACGTTCGCCGTGCTGGCCGCGCTGACCCTCCCGCACGCGGTGCTGGTCGCCTGGGCGGACCGGGCCCTGGTCAGCTGCGCAGGGCGCCGGGGGCGCCGGCCGGCACCGCCGGGAGGCGCGGTGGCACCGGCTCCAACCGGCGGTACGGCTCACCGAGCAGCGGCCTCGGGTCCGCGTCGCCCTTGTTGGGCCAGAAGGACATCGCGCGTTCCGCCTGGGCGGTGATGGTCAGCGACGGGTTCACCCCGAGGTTCGCCGAGACCGCCGCGCCGTCGACCACGTGCAGCCCCGGGTGGCCGAACACCCGGTGCCACGGGTCGATCACGCCGTCGGCCGGGGTGGCGCCGATCACCGCTCCGCCGAGGATGTGGGCGGTCATCGGGATGTCGAACGGCTCGGTCAGGGCGCCGCCGGGCGTACCGCCGATCTCCTCGGCCAGCAGGCGGGCCGCCTGGTTGCCGGCCGGGATCCAGGTCGGGTTGGGCGCGCCGTGACCCGGCCCGGAGACCAGGTGCCGGCCGAACGGGCCGCGCCGCAGCCGGGTGGTCAGCGAGTTGTCCACCGACTGCATGACCAGGGCGATCACCGTCCGCTCCGACCAGCCGCGCACCGACAGCAGCCGGGCCGCCGTGCCGGGCTGGCGCAACAGGATCCCCAGCCAGCGGCGGACCCGGCGCGGCCCGCCGTCGACCAGCAGCGACTGGAGCAGGCCCATCGCGTTCGAGCCCCGGCCGTAGCGGACCGGCTCGACGTGGGTCTGCGGGTCGGGGTGGAACGAGCTGGTGATCGCCACCCCCTCGGTGAAGTCGAGCCCCTCGGCGCGGGCCTGCCGGCGGGGCACCGAGGCGCCGAGGATCGCCTCCGAGTTGGTCCGGGTCAGCTCGCCGAGGCGGGGCGAGAGCGCGGGCAGGGCACCCTCCGCCTTCATCGCGTGCAGCAGCCGCTGGGTGCCGAGCGCGCCGGCCGCGAAGACCACCTGGTCGGCGTGGATCACCTGCCGCCGCGCGCGCAGCCAGGCCCCCGTGCGCACCGTGTGCACCGCGTATCCGCCGTCGCCGGCCGGACGGACGGCCGTGACCGTCGTCAGCGGGTACACCCGCGCGCCGAGGCGCTCGGCCAGCCAGAGGTAGTTCTTGACCAGCGTGTTCTTCGCGCCCTGCCGGCAGCCGGTCATGCACGCGCCGCAGTGCGTGCAGCCGGTGCGCTCCGGCCCGGCGCCACCGAAGTAGGGGTCGGTGGTCCGCTGGCCGGGGCGGCCGATGAACACGCCGACCGGGGTGGCGTGGTGGGTGTGCCCCACCCCCATCCGGTCGGCCACCGCCCGCATCGCCCGGTCCGCGCGAGTGACGAGCGGGTACGTGGTGGCGCCGAGCATCCGCTTCGCCTGGTCGTAGTGGCCGGCCAGTTCGTCGCGCCAGTCGGTGACGTCCCGCCACTGCGGGTCGGTGTAGAAGGCGTCCAGCGGCTCGTAGAGGGTGTTCGCGTAGACCAGTGAGCCGCCGCCGACCCCGGCGCCGGAGAGCACCAGCACGCCGCCGCCGGCCTTCCGGTCGGCCGGGCGGAGCAGGGTGAGCCGCTGGAGGCCGTAGCAGCCGAGGCGGGGCGCCCACAGGAAGCGCCGCAGCCGCCAGGAGGTCTGCGGGAACTCGTCGTCGGCGAAGCGACGTCCGGCCTCCAGCACCCCGACCGAGTAGCCCTTCTCGGCCAGCCGGAGCGCGGTGACGCTGCCGCCGAAGCCGGACCCGATGACGAGCACGTCGTACCGCATGACCGCATCATTACCGCTCGGTAGCCATCGCGCCAGCGCCCGATTTCGCGGGATCATGCTCCGGTCCACGATCCCGGAGGCGCCCGCCCGCAACTCGGCGCCCCCGTCGAGGCGTTGTCATCACCGGGGGTGTCGCATGACTCAGCGGACAGGGGCGCCACGCCCACGATGGGTGCTGGGGCTGGCCGCCCTGGCGGCCGTGGTCCTGGTGGCCGTGGGCGCCCTGGTCGTCACCCGGCTCGTCCGCGACGACGGGCCGCAGCGCGCGATCGGGCCGACGGGCGCCACCGGGACGCCGCAGGCGAGCCCCACCCCGAGCCCGAGCCCGACCGCGCCGCCGGGCGCCGGCATCACCGGCCCGCTCAACCTCCTGCTCGTCGGGGTGGACACCCGGGTCAGCGTGCCGGGCTGGGAGCCGCACGGCGACGCCGTGCTGGTGCTGCACGTGCCGAAGGGACTCGACCGGGCGTACCTCTTCGCCCTCCCCCGCGACCTGCTGGTAGACATCCCGGCCTTCCCGAAGGCCGGCTACCGCGGCGGCAGGACCAAGCTCACCCACGCGATGAGCTACGGCAGCCGGGTGCCCGGCAGACCGAAGCAGCCGAGCACCGCCCAGGGGTACGAGCTGCTGCGCAGCACGGTCAGCGGCTACACGGGGCTGCGCTTCGACGCCGGCGCCGTGCTCACCTTCAACGGCTTCGACCGGCTGGTGGACAGCCTCGGCGGGGTGGACCTCTACGTCGACCAGCGGGTGGTCTCGCTGCACCGCCGCCCCGACGGCCGGCACCGGGAGCCCGCGCCGGGCGGTGGCGGCTACAGCGGGCCACAGATGGTCTACGAGAAGGGCGAGCGGCACCTCACCGGCTGGCAGGCGCTGGACTACGCCCGGCAGCGCTACGTCACCGGCGGCGGCTACGCCCGACAGCGCCACCAGCAGCAGCTGATCAAGGCGCTGGCCACGAAGATCCTCGGCGAGGACCTGGCCCGGCAGCCGGAGCGCGTCCAGCAGGTGGTCGACGCGCTCGGCGACACCCTGGTCTACGCGGGCGGGCCGCGCGTCGTGGACGTCGCGTACGCCCTCGGCGGTCTCACGCCGGAGAAGTTCGTGCTGGTCGACCTGCCCGGCGCGGGCGTCGGCAGGGGCAGCGCCTACCGGGGCGAGGAGCTCACGCAGACCGGGCGGAAGTTCCTCACCGAGCTGCGCGCCGGCCGGGCCGACGCCTACCTCGCCGCCAACCCGAAGTTGCGCGTCACGCGCTGAGCGCCGTCACCGCGGCTAGGGACGGTCCGGCCGCTGCTTGCCGTACAGCCACGCCTCGAAGAGGTCGCCGAGCTGCTTGCCCGAGACCCGCTCGGCCAGCGCGACAAACTCGGCCGTGGTCACGTTCGCGTCGCGCTTCTGCGCCGCCCAGGTCTTCAGGATCTCGAAGAACGCCTTGTCGCCGACGGCCACCCGCAGCGCGTGCACGGTCATCCCGCCGCGCTGGTAGACCGACTCGCTGAACAGGTTCGCCACCCCCGGCTCGCCCGGCGGCGTCCGCCACACCTGGCCCGAGGAGCCCGCGTACCGGGCGTCGAACTCCTGCTGGACGGTGCGCCCGCCGTCGTGCTCGGCCCACAGCCACTCGGCGTACGTGGCCAGGCCCTCGTTGAGCCAGATGTCCTGCCACCTCGCCAGCGACACGCTGTTGCCGAACCACTGGTGCGCCATCTCGTGGGCGACCACGGCCGTGTTCTCGCCGCGGGAGAAGAAGCTCGCGGAGTAGACCGGGCGGCTCTGCGTCTCCAGGGCGTACCGGATCCGGGCGTCGGAGATCACCACGCCGCCGTACGCCTCGAACGGGTACGGCCCGAAGACGCTCTCCAGGTAGTCGGTCACCTTGACCGTGTCGGCGATCGACCGGTCCGCCGCACCCCGGGGCAGGTCGGTGGTGACCGCGTGGAACACCGGCCGTCCCTTGTGCTCGCCCTCGGTGATCCGGAACTTCCCGATGACCACGGTGCTCAGGTAGCTCGCCATCGGGCTGCGCTCGGCCCACTTCCAGGTGGTCCAGTCGCCGGTGGTGCTCTTTCCCGCCGGCACACCGTTGCTGACCGCCGTCAGCCCCTTCGGCACGGTGATCTCGAAGTCGTAGGTGGCCTTGTCCGAGGGATGGTCGTTGACGGGGAACCACGTGCTCGCCGACTCGGGCTGGCCGAGCGCGATCGCCCCCTCGTCGGTGTGCAGGAAGCCGCCGCTGCCGAGGATCTCGTTGCGCAGCGGCTCCGGCTTGCCGTCGTACGCGATCTCGACGACGAAGCCGTTGCCCGCGATCAGGCCACGGGCCGGAGTCACGACCAGCTCGTCGCCCTTGCGGCCGTACTTCGCCGGGGCCCCGTCCACCGTCACGGACCGCACGGTCAGCCCGGCCAGGTCCAGGTTGAACGCCGACAGGTCGCCGGTCGCCGCCGCCTGCACGGTGGTGGTTCCGGTCAACCGGTCCTCCGCCGGGTCGTAGCGCACCTTGACCGTGTAGCGGCTGACGTCGTACCCGCCGTTGCCGTAGGTCGGGAAGTAGGCGTCGCCGGTGCCGGCCGCGCCGAGGAGGAACTGGCGCGGCACGGCCGGCGCGGCGGCGCTCGGGGCCGGAACCGGTTCCTCGGCCGACCCGCAGCCGGCCAGCCCCAGCATCCCGGCCAGTAGCAGGCCGGTGCCCGCGCACAGCGTCCGCCGCGACAGCGTCATCGCCTCTTCTCCTCCCTGCGTCGCCGGCTGCCCCACCGGCGAGCGTGGTGGACCCGCGCCGGCCGGTGCCGCCGGCCCCGCCGCACGGAGGCGGGCGGGCAGGCGGTGCCGCGCCGGGTCCGGCCGCAGCCTACCGAGCGCCGGCGGGAGCCGCGTCAGGGCAGTGCGGGGGCGCTCCCGCCGACGAGCCAGGCGTCGAAGACCGGGCGCAGGGGCGTGCCGGCGACCCGCTCGGCCAGGGCGATCAGGTCGTCGGTGGTGGCGTTGCCGTCGCGCCGCTCGGCCGTCCAGGTCCGCAGGATGCGGAAGAACGCCTCGTCGCCGACCGTGCGGCGCAGCGCGTGCACGGCGAGCGCGCCGCGCTTGTAGACGGCCGCACCGAACAGCCGGGACCGTCCGGGGTCGACGGACGGCCGGGACCAGTCGGTCGCCGCGTACTCCACCTCGAAGTTGCGCTGCGCGGTGCGACCGCCGTCGTGCTCCTCCCACAGCCACTCCGCGTAGCTGGCGAAGCCCTCGTTGAGCCAGATGTCGCTCCACCGGCTCAGCGCCACGCTGTTGCCGAACCACTGGTGGGCCAGCTCGTGCGCGACCACCCCCGGGTTGGGTCGCCCGCCCCGGAAGAAGCCCGGCCCGTAGACCGGTCGGGACTGGGTCTCCAGCGCGTAGCCGATCCGGGCGTCGGTGACCACGACGCCGCCGTAGGAGTCGAACGGGTACGGCCCGAAGCGGCTGGCCAGAAAGTCGGCGATCTCGCCGGTGCGGGCCAGCGAGGCGGCCTCCGGCCCGTCCTCCGGCAGGCTCGCCGGCACCGCCGTGACCATCGGCCTGCCGGCGTGCGTGCCGCTGCGCACCCGGTAGTCGCCGATCACCAGGGTCGTCAGGTAGCTGGCCATCGGCGACCGCTCGGCCCAGCGCCAGGTGGTCCAGCCGGCGGCGCTGGTCCGCTCCCCCGGCACCCCGTTGCTCAGCGCGGCCAGCCCGTCCGGGACGGTCACCTCGATGTCGTACGTGGCCTTGTCGGAGGGGTGGTCGTTGACCGGGAACCAGGTGGCCGCCGACCAGGGCTGGCCGAGGGCGATCGCGCCGTCGTCGGTGTGCAGGAAGCCGCCGCTGCCGAGCTGCCCGTCGGCCCTGGCCGCCGGCACGCCGGAGTAGTCCACCTCGACGACGAACCGGGCGCCCCGGGGAAGGCCGTCGCGCGGGGTGACCACCAGCTCGTCGCCGTCGCGGGCGGACCCGGCCGGTCGGCCGTCGACGGCCACCCGCGACACGTCCAGCCCCGCGAGGTCCAGGTTGAACCGGGACAGCCCGGTGGTCGCGGTGGCCGTCAGCGCGGCCCGCCCGGCGAGCCGGTCGGTCGCCGGGTCGTAGCGGACCGCGAGCCGGTAGCCCGCCACGTCGTAGCCGCCGTTGCCGGCCCCCGGCGCGTACGGGTCGCCGAGGTCGGTCGCCCCGGGCCGGAAGCCGCCCCGCTCGTCGCCGCTCGTGCAGGCCGGGGACACCAGGGCCGCGACGACGGCGACGGCGAGCGCGGGGCGGATCCGACGGCGGGTACGACGCACCGGCCGAGCCTATCGGCGCGGCCGGTGCGGGTGGTGCTGCTTGCGCAGGTCAGCGGTCGAGGACCAGGCCGACCTTCTGGAACTCCTTCAGGTCGCGGTAGCCGCACTTGGCCATCGCGCGGCGCAGGCCACCGAAGAGGTTGAGCTGGCCGTCCGGCTCGTCGGCCGGGCCGAAGAGCAACTGCTCCATCGAGCCGAGCGGCTCGCCGGCGGTCTCGAACGCGCCCCGGGGCAGCGACGGGTGGCTGGCGGCGGAGTGCCACCAGGCGCCACCGGCCGGCGCCTCGGCGCAGAGCGACAGCGGCTCGCCGAGCATCACCGCGTCGGCGCCGCAGCCGAGGGCCTTGGCGATGTCGCCCGAGGTCTGGATGTCGCCGTCGGCGATCAGGTGCACGTACCGGCCGCCGGTCTCGTCGAGGTAGTCCCGGCGGGCCGCCGCCGCGTCGGCGATCGCGGTCGCCATCGGCACCCGGATGCCCAGCACCGACTCGGTGGTGGACCACTCGTCGCCGCCGATGCCGACGATGACGCCGGCCGCCCCCGTACGCATCAGGTGCAGCGCGGTCTTGTAGTCGGTGCAGCCGCCGACGACGACCGGGAGGTCCAGGTCGGCGATGAACTCCTTGAGGTTCAGCGGCTCGTCGGTGGTCGAGACGTGCTCGGCGGAGACGATGGTGCCCTGGATGACGAGGATGTCGACGCCGGCGTCGAGGATCACCGGGGCCAGCGCCAGGGTGTGCTGCGGGGAGACCCGCACCGCCACCGTGCCGCCGCCGGCGCGCAGCTCGCGGACCCGCTCGGCGATCAGGTCGGGGCGGATCGGCTCCGCGTAGACCTCCTGGAGCCGCTTCGTGGCGCGGGCGTCCTCGTCGAGCCCGGACAGCTCCTCCAGGACCTTGGTCGGGTTCTCGTAGCGGGTCCACAGGCCCTCGACGTTGAGCACGCCGAGGCCGCCCAGCTGGCCGAGCCGGACGGCGGAGGCCGGGCTCATCGTCGCGTCCGACGGGTGTCCGACGCAGGGAATGCCGAACTGGTACGCGTCGAGCTGCCAGGCGGTGGAGACGTCGTCGACGTCCCGGGTCCGGCGGCTCGGCACGATGGCGATGTCGTCCAGGTGGTAACCGCGCTGCGCGGTCTTGCCCAGCCCGATCTCGACCACGTCACGCATGGGGGACTCCAGTTGTCGCAGGGGGGATGGTCAGCGGGAGTGGTAGTTGGGCGCCTCGACCGTCATCTGGATGTCGTGCGGGTGGCTCTCCTTGAGCCCCGCCGCCGTGATCCGGATGAGCTGACCGCGGCGGTGCAGCTCGGGGATGCTCTCCGCGCCGACGTACCCCATCGCCGCGCGCAACCCACCGGTGAGCTGGTGGGCGACCGCGGACAGCGGGCCCCGGTAGGGCACCTGGCCCTCCACGCCCTCGGGGACCAGCTTGTCCTCGGCGAGCACGTCCTGCTGGAAGTAGCGGTCCTTGGAGTAGGACTTGCCCTGGCCCCGGGACTGCATCGCGCCGAGCGAGCCCATGCCCCGGTAGGCCTTGTACTGCTTGCCGTTGATGAAGATCAGCTCGCCGGGGCTCTCCTCGCAGCCGGCCAGCAGGCTGCCGAGCATCACCGTGTCGGCGCCCGCGACGAGCGCCTTGGCGATGTCGCCCGAGTACTGGATGCCGCCGTCGCCGATGACCGGGACGCCGGCCGGCCGCGCGGCCCGCGCGGCCTCCATGATCGCGGTGATCTGCGGTACGCCCACCCCGGCGACGATCCGGGTGGTGCAGATCGCGCCCGGCCCGACGCCGACCTTCACGCCGTCGGCGCCCGCCTCGACCAGCGCCCGGGCGCCGGCGTAGGTGGCGATGTTGCCGCCGACGATGTCGATGGTGACGTCCTTCTTGAGCTGGGCGACCATCTCCAGCACCGCCCGCTGGTGGCCGTGCGCGGTGTCCACGATCAGCACGTCGACGCCCGCGTCCACCAGCGCCCGCGCCCGCTTGTAGGCGTCGTCGCCCACCCCGATGGCGGCGGCGACCCGCAGCCGGCCGGCGTCGTCCTTGGTGGCGTCCGGGTACTGCTCGCTCTTGGTGAAGTCCTTGACCGTGATCAGGCCGCGCAACCGGCCCGAGTCGTCGACGATCGGCAGCTTCTCGACCTTGTGCCGGCGCAGCAGGTCGAGGGCGTCCTCCTTGCGCACCCCGACCGGGGCGGTGACCAGCGGGGTGCGGGTCATGATCTGGTGGACCGGGGTGGCCGGGTCGGAGACGAACCGCATGTCGCGGTTGGTGACGATGCCGACGAGCTGGCCCTCGCCGTCCACGACGGGCACCCCGGAGATGCGGTAGCGCCCGCAGAGGGCGTCGACGTCGCGCAGGGTGTCGTCGGGGCTGGCCGTCACCGGGTTGGTGATCATGCCGGACTCGGAGCGCTTCACCAGGTCGACCTGGAGCGCCTGGTCCTCCAGGGAGAGGTTGCGGTGCAGCACGCCGATGCCGCCCTGGCGGGCCATGGCGATCGCCATCCGCGCCTCGGTCACCGTGTCCATCGCGCTGGAGAGCAGCGGGATGCTCAGGCTGATGTTGCGGGTCAGCTTCGTCACCGTGTTGACCCGGCTGGGCACCACGTCCGACTCGCCCGGCTGGAGCAGCACGTCGTCGAAGGTCAACCCGAGCGGAACCACCCGGGCGGAGCCGGCGGGCAACTCCGGCAGGTGGCCGCCCAGCTCGCCGCTGTCGGCGCCGGCCGGTAGATCGGTGCTGGGCGAAAATTCCACGATTGCTCCCCTGAGCTGCTCGGACGGGCTTCGGCGAGGTGGCGCGGGCGGGCACCGGCACACGCCGGGTGACGGGCGCGTCGTCCCATCGTACCCACCGGCACGGGCCGTTCCCGGGCGGTGGCAGCCCAGGTCACCGGTGGCGGGGGCGGACGCGGCCCTGGCGTTGGGTCTACGGTGAGGGGGTGCACGACGAGCCCATCGACCCCTTCAACGGCGACCCGGCAGATCCGGCCGCCGGCCTGCACGATCCGGGCGACGACGCCCCGCTCGACCCGCTGACCGACGTCGAGCGACAGGACGTGCTGGAGGATCTCGCCGACCTGGAGATCTACCAGGCGCTGCTGGCGCCGATCGGGGTGCGCGGGCTGGTCATCGAGTGCGAGGACTGCCGGGAGCCGCACTACTTCGACTGGGACCTGTTGCGGGGCAACCTGCGCCACCTGCTCAGCTCGGGGCGTCCCCGGGTGCACGAGCCGGCCTACGACCCCGACCCGGACCACTACGTCACCTGGGACTACGCCCGCGGCTACGCCGACGGGGTGCACGACACCCTGACCGAGGGCACCGACGAGGAACCCGACGCCGAACGCTGAGGCGGGCCGGGGCCGCACCGCCGGGGCTCGGGCCACCCGCCCGGCTCCGCGTCCCCGAGGCCTTCCGGCCCCCGCTCCGCGCCCCTGAGGCCTTCCGGGCGGCCGTACGGCCGGGGTGCGACTCAGGCCACCAGGCCGGCGCGGAAGCCGGCC
Source organism: Micromonospora sp. DT62 (assembly GCF_049847285.1). Classification (NCBI taxonomy): domain Bacteria; kingdom Bacillati; phylum Actinomycetota; class Actinomycetes; order Micromonosporales; family Micromonosporaceae; genus Micromonospora; species Micromonospora sp. DT62. The sequence continues at coordinate 24,514 of NZ_JBNCOB010000005.1, read as the reverse complement.
GCCACCGCGTGCGCGCGGTCCCGCGCGCCGAGCTTGCGGAACAGCCGCCGGGCGTGGGTCTTCACGGTGTCCTCCGAGACGAACAGCTCCCGGCCGATCTCGGCGTTGCTCTTGCCCTCCGCCATGCCCAGCAGCACCTGGAGTTCGCGTTCGGTGAGCCCGACCTGGGACCGGCCGCCGCGCGGACCGGGCCCGGACCGCCGCCCGGGTGGCGTGGCCTCGGCCGGCTCGTCGGCGGGCTCGGCCGGGTCGTCCCCGCGCTGCGCCGGCACCACCGTCGGGGTGCCGCCCGGGCCTTCGGAGGCCGTCGCCTGCCAGCTGGGTCCCGATTCGGCCGGCGGCCGGCCGGCCGGGCTGGTCCGGGCGGGACCGCCGACCGCCGCGGTGTCCCGGGCCGGGTCGGTGGCCGGGCGTCGGGCTGCCCGGCCGGGTGAGGAGAGCAGCAGCAGGGCCTTGGCCACCGCGCTGGTCAGGTCCTGGTCGACGCCCTGGATGAGGCCCCGGGCACCCGCGCTGATGGTGGCCGCGGCGGCCTCCGACTCCTCCGTGCCGAGCAGCAGCACGGAGGCCTGCGGCGCGCGGGCGAGCACCCGCCGGACGAAGCCCGCGCTGTCCGGCCGGGTGAGGGCCGTGTCCGCGAGCACCACGTCGGCCGGACGCTCGGCCAGCCGCAGCATCACCTCGGGATCGGAGACGGCCGTCCGCACCACGGCGGACAGCCCGAGCCGTGCCGCCGCGGACGCCAGATGCTGCGCCGCGAGCGGTGTCCGAACGCACACGAGAACCGTACGCACAGTGGTCTCCTCTCCGTCCAGAAGCAGACCATGACCGGGTCGGGTCGCGAGGGGGTTCGGGTAATCCTCCGAACTTTTCCGACAAGTGGGGCATATGCCGCCAGTTGCCGGAAGTTTTCGATCACAGGCGTGTGAGCTGGCGACGGCCCGGGTACGGAGGTCCCAGGCCGGAAACGGCGCGCCTGCGCGGACCGTCGCCCGGACGCCGATTCACCAGGATCTGCGCGGTGCCGCGCGGGAGGAGGGGTGCTGATGTCGAACGTACGCAGACTGCCCGGACCCATCGTCGACCTCTGGGACTGGCAGCGGCTCGGTGCCTGCCGGGGCCGGGACAGCGCGCAGTTCTTCCACCCGGACGGCGAGCGTGGCTCGTCCCGCCTGCGCCGGGAGTCCGGCGCGAAGGCCGTCTGCCGCGCCTGCCCGGTCCGGGCCGAGTGCGCCGCCCACGCCCTCGCCGTACGCGAGCCGTACGGCGTCTGGGGCGGCTTCAGCGAGTCGGAGCGGCTGCGGCTGCTCGCCGTCGGCTGGGAGGACCTGGCCGACCGCCGCCACAGCCGGGTCGACGTGGCCCGGCTGGAGGCCCGCCTGGGCCAGCCGCACCGGTCGACCGTCCCCGCCCAGCGCAAGATCGCCTGAGCCGGCGACCTCCTCGAGACCACACCGACGCCGCGTCCCCGCCCGGGGACGCGGCGTCGCGGCGTTCCCACCCGTGGTTGGCGACGCACCGGCGGGCCGACGGTCACGCCCCCGGCCCGCCGAAAGGCGTCGGGGCGCACCGTCACACGGACGGTGCGCCCCGACTGGGCGTACGGCGAGGGTCAGAAGCCCGGGCCGTGCTGGTGGCCGTGGCCGTGGCTGTGGCCGTGCCCACCGGCAGCGGCCGGCTCGGCCTTCTCCGGCTTCTCCACCACGAGGCTCTCCGTGGTGAGCAGCAGGCCGGCGATCGACGCCGCGTTGGTGACCGCGTTGCGGGTCACCTTCACCGGGTCGAGGATGCCGGCCTTCGCCAGGTCGACGTACTCGCCGGTGGCGGCGTCGAGGCCGTGGCCCCACTCCTTGCCGGCGACCTTGTTCACCACGACGTAGCCGTCGTGGCCGGCGTTCTGCGCGATCCAGCGCAGCGGCTCGACCAGCGCCTTGCGCACGATCGAGACGCCGACCTTCTCGTCACCGGTGAAGCCGAGGTCGTCGTCGAGCGCCGGCAGGATCTGCACCAGGGCGGCGCCACCGCCGGGGACGGTGCCCTCCTCGACCGCGGCCTTGGTGGCGGCGATCGCGTCCTCGATGCGGTGCTTGCGCTCCTTCATCTCGACCTCGGTCGCGGCACCGACCTTGATGACCGCGATGCCGCCGGAGAGCTTGGCCAGCCGCTCGGCCAGCTTCTCCCGGTCCCAGTCGGAGTCCGAGGCCTCGATCTCCTTGCGGATCTGCGCGACCCGGTCGGCGACCTCGCTGGACTTGCCGCCGCCGTCGACGACCGTGGTGTTCTCCTTGTCGACCACCACGCGCCGGGCGGTGCCGAGCACCTCCAGGCCCACCTGGTCGAGCTTGTAGCCCAGCTCGGGCGCGACCAGCTCGGCGCCGGTGAGGATCGCCATGTCCTGGAGCATCGCCTTGCGCCGGTCGCCGAAGCCGGGGGCCTTGACCGCGCAGACCTTGAGGGTCTTGCGGATCGAGTTGACCACCAGCGTCGACAGCGCCTGGCCGTCGACGTCCTCGGCGATGATCAGCAGCGGCTTGCTGTTCTGGAGGACCTTCTCCAGCAGCGGCAGCAGCTCCTCGATCGCCGAGATCTTCTGGGTCGTGATCAGGATGTACGGGTCCTCCAGGACCGACTCCTGCGACTCCATGTCGGTGACGAAGTTCGGCGAGATGAAGCCCTTGTCGAACTGGAGACCCTCGGTCACGTCCAGCTCGGTGTGCAGGGCGGAGCCCTCCTCGACGGTGATGACACCGTCGCGGCCGACCCTCTCCATCGCCTCGGCGATCAGCTCGCCGATGGTGGCGTCCTGCGCGGAGATCGTCGCGACGTGCGCGATCGACTTCTTGTCGGCGACGTCGACCGCGCGGCCGAGCAGCGCCTCGGAGACCTTGGCGGCCGCCGCGTCGATGCCCCGCTTGAGGCCGGCCGGGTTGGCGCCGGCCGTGACGTTGCGCAGGCCCGCGCGGACCATCGCCTGGGCCAGCACGGTGGCGGTGGTGGTCCCGTCGCCGGCGACGTCGTTGGTCTTGGTCGCCACCTCCTTGACCAGCTGCGCACCGAGGTTCTCGTAGGGGTTGGTGAGCTCGATCTCCTTGGCGATGGTGACGCCGTCGTTGGTGATCGTGGGCACACCGAACTTCTTGTCCAGGACGACGTTGCGCCCGCGCGGGCCGAGGGTGACCTTGACCGCGTCCGCGAGGGCGTTGACACCGTGCTCGAGCAGGTGCCGGGCGTCGTCCGAGAAGCTCAGGATCTTCGCCATGAATGTCCCTTCGAAGCGTCGTCGCCCCGGCCCGGCGAGCCGGACCGGGGCGACGACACTGATCGGTTGCTTACTTCTCGATGACCGCGAGGACGTCGCGGGCGGAGAGCACCAGGTACTCCTCGCCGGCGTACTTGACCTCGGTGCCGCCGTACTTCGAGTAGAGGACGGTGTCGCCGACCTTGACGTCGATCGGCACGCGGTTGCCCTTGTCGTCGATCCGGCCCGGGCCGACAGCGAGGACAGTGCCCTCCTGCGGCTTCTCCTTGGCGGTGTCGGGAATCACGATGCCCGACGCCGTGGTGGTCTCAGCCTCGTTCGCCTGGACCACGATCCGGTCCTCGAGCGGCTTGATCGCAACCTTGGTCGCGGTAGTCACGGGCATACCCTCCTGGGGTACTGGTTTCGTTACCGACCGGCAAGCCGGCCAGCGTCAATCTGCCACATGCCACCGGGCGGGGCCGTCGTCGCGGGTGCCGGTCCGCCTGGCGTTCAGCGCCCGGGCCACGGGGCCCGGAAGCTGGCACCCTCAGGGTGAGAGTGCTAATCGCAGGTTATTCCTCGGCTAGCACTCCGTCAAGGAGAGTGCCAACCCGCCGGCCGGCGCGTCGGGCCCGCCGACCACAATGACCGGGTGGATCTCGACCAGTTCGCCGCCCTGCGTACGCCCGAGGGGTCGGCCGCGCTCGCCGCCGCCGCGCGGGTGGCCGGCGGCGATCCGCTGACCGCGGCGGCCGCGCTCCGCTCGACGGGGCTGCCGGCCGGGCTGGCGTCGGCCGCCCTCACCCAGGCCGAGCTGCGCCGCCGGGCGGTCGGCAAGTTCGGGCCGGCGGCGGCGGGGATGTTCCTCACCCGCGCCGGGCTGGAGCAGGCCACGCGGGGTGTCGTCGCGGCCCGGCGGGCCGAGCGGCTGCGGGCCGCCGGGGTGCGCGTCCTCGCCGACCTCGGCTGCGGCCTCGGCGCGGACGCGCTCGCCGCCGCCCGCGCCGGCATCCGGGTGTACGGCGTGGAGGCCGACCCGCTGACCGCCGCGATGGCCGCCGCGAACGCCGAGGCGGCCGGGCTGGCCGAGCTGTTCACGGTGGAGTGCGGCGACGCCACGGCGTTCGACGTGGACCGGGTCGACGGGGTGTTCTGCGACCCGGCCCGGCGCAGGGCGGGCACCGGGCGGCGGATCTTCGACCCGAACGCCTACTCGCCGCCCTGGGACTTCGTGGTCGGGCTGGCCGAGCGGGTGCCGCACACCGTCGTGAAGGTGGCGCCCGGCATCGACCACGCGCTGGTCCCGGCGGGCGCCGAGGCGGAGTGGGTGAGCGTCGACGGCGACCTGGTCGAGGCGGCCCTGTGGTGCGGCGAGCTGGCGCAGGTCCCCCGCCGCGCCACCCTGCTGCGCGTCAGGGAAGGGTCCCCCGTCGACGCTTCCGGTAGCGGAAGGGTCCCCTGCTGTCAGTTGACGGGCTCCGGGGACGCCGAAGCACCGGTCGGCCCGGCGCGCCGCTTCCTGTACGACCCCGACCCGGCGGTGGTCCGCGCACACCTGGTCGCGGAGCTGGCCGAGACGCTGGGCGCGACGCTGGCCGACCCGAGCATCGCCTACCTCTACGCGGACGCGCCGACGCCGACGCCGTTCGCCCGCTGCCTGGAGGTCACCGACGTGCTGCCGTTCTCGCTCAAGCGGCTGCGGGCGCTGCTGCGGGAGCGCCGGGTCGGCCGGGTGGAGATCCTCAAGCGCGGGTCCGCCCTGGAGCCGGAGAAGCTCCGCCGGGACCTGCGGCTGGCCGGGGACGAGGCGGCCAGCCTGGTACTGACCCGGGTCGCCGGGGCGCCGACGGTGCTGGTCTGCCAGCCGGTCGGGTAGCGCGCGGGGCGCCCGGCCTTTTCGGCTCGCGGGTCGCGCGGGGTCGGGTTAGCTTGACCGTCATGGCGGGACAGGGCACTCCGGCGACCGCGCTGCTGACGAAGCGGAAGATCGCCCACAGCACCCATCCGTACGACGTCTCCCCGGACGCGCCCCACTACGGCGCGCTGGTCGCGGCGGCCCTGGGGGTGCCGCCGGAGCGGGTCTTCAAGTCGCTGGTCGCCGAGGTCGACGGCGCGTTGACGGTGGCGGTCGTGCCGGTCACCGGCGAGCTGGACCTCAAGGCGCTCGCCGCGGCGGTCGGCGGCAAGCGGGCCGCCATGGCCGACCGGGCGGTCGCCGAGCGGGCGACCGGCTACGTGCGCGGCGGGATCAGCCCGCTCGGTCAGCGCCGCCGGCTGCCCACGGTGCTCGACTCGTCGGCGCTCGACCATCCCACCGTCTACGTCTCGGCGGGCCGGCGCGGGCTCCAGCTCCAGCTCGCCCCGCAGGACCTCGTCGCCCTCACCGGGGCGGTCACGGCCCCGCTGTCGGCCCGCTGAGCTGCGCCGCTCCCGTCGACCACGAGAGAGCGCTCCCCGGTGGACGACGGCCGGGTGTCAGGGACGTTGCTGAATTGTTACTGCCGACAACAAACTCGCCACCTCGGCGCTCTTGTGCCGACGGCGCGAAGCGGAATACGTTGCCGGACACAACAAACCAACATCATCCCCCACCCCCGAAAGGACCCTGCTGATGCGCAAGGGCTTCCTCACCTTCGCCGCCGTGGGCCTGCTGGCCGCCGGCAGCCTGACCGCCTGCGGCGACGACTCCGGTTCCGATGCCGGCGGCTCCACCGAGAAGAAGCCGAAGATCGGCGTGATCCTGCCGGACAGCAAGTCCTCCGCCCGCTGGGAGGGCGCGGACCGCAAGTTCCTGGAGGAGGCGTTCAAGGCCGCTGGCGTCGACTACACCATCCAGAACGCCGAGGGCGACAAGAGCGCGTTCCAGACCATCGCCGACCAGATGATCACCAGCGGGGTCACCGCGCTGATGATCGTCAACCTGGACTCCGGCACCGGCAAGGCCGTGCTCGACAAGGCCAAGTCCCAGGGCGTGGCGACCATCGACTACGACCGCCTCACCCTGGGCGGCTCGGCGACCTACTACGTCAGCTTCGACAACGAGGTCGTCGGCAAGCTCCAGGGCGAGGGCCTGAGCAAGTGCCTGACCGACAAGGGCGCCAAGAACCCGGTCGTGGCCTACTTGAACGGCGCCCCGACCGACAACAACGCCACCCTGTTCAAGAACGGGTACGACTCGGTGCTCAAGCCGAAGTTCGACTCGAAGGAGTACACCAAGGGCCCGGACCAGAACGTTCCGGAGTGGGACAACGCCCGGGCGGCCACCATCTTCGAGCAGATGCTGACCCAGACCGGCGGCAAGATCGACGGCGTGCTCGCCGCCAACGACGGCCTCGGCAACGCGGCCATCTCGGTGCTGAAGAAGAACAAGCTCAACGGCAGGGTCCCGGTGACCGGCCAGGACGCCACCCCGCAGGGCCTGCAGAACATCCTCTCCGGCGACCAGTGCATGACCGTCTACAAGGCGATCAAGGAGGAGGCGAAGGCCGCCTCGGACCTGGCCATCGCGGTCGCCAAGGGTGAGAAGAAGGAGACCGGCCAGACGGTCAAGGACCCGGAGGGCGGCCGGGACGTCCCGTCGGTCCTGCTGACCCCGAAGCTGATCTTCAAGGAGAACGTCAAGGACGTCATCGCCGACGGCTTCGTCACCAAGGACGAGGTCTGCGCCGGGGCGTACGCCAAGCTCTGCGCCGACGCCGGCATCAGCTGACCCGTACCCGATTCCACGCGCACGCCGCCCGGCACGGACCTGTGCCGGGCGGCGGTTCGCGCCGGACGGGATCCGAGACCTCCCCTCCACCTGAAGGAGACCCCCGTGTCCGCAACCCCCCTGCTGGAGCTACGCGGGATCGACAAGAGCTTCGGTCCCGTCCAGGTCCTGCGCGACGTCGCCTTCACCGCCCACCCGGGCGAGGTGACCGCGCTGGTCGGCGACAACGGCGCCGGCAAGTCGACCCTCGTCAAGTGCATCAGCGGCATCTACCCCACCGACGCCGGCGAGTTCCGCTTCGACGGCCGGCCGGTGACCATCAACAGCCCCCGCGACGCCGCCGAGCTCGGCATCGAGGTCGTCTACCAGGACCTCGCGCTCTGCGACAACCTCGACATCGTGCAGAACATGTTCCTCGGCCGGGAGAAGCGCAGCGGCATCGTGCTCGACGAGCCGACCATGGAGCAGATGGCCGCCGACACCCTCGCCGGGTTGAGCGTGCGGACCGTGAAGTCGCTGCGCCAGCACGTCTCCAGCCTCTCCGGCGGCCAGCGCCAGACCGTCGCGATCGCCAAGGCCGTGCTCTGGAACAGCAGGCTCGTCATCCTCGACGAGCCGACCGCCGCGCTCGGCGTCGCGCAGACCGCCCAGGTGCTCGAACTCGTCCGCCGGCTCGCCGACAACGGCCTCGCCGTGGTGCTCATCTCGCACAACATGAACGACGTCTTCGCCGTCTCCGACCGGATCGCCGCGCTCTACCTCGGCCAGATGGTCGCCCAGGTGAAGACCACCGACATCACCCACTCACAGGTGGTCGAGCTGATCACCGCCGGCCGCTCCGGCGGGCTCGGGCTCGCCGCCGAGCCGGCCAACGGCGGCAACGGGCACGGCGCCGAGTCGGCCGAGAGCAACGCAGGAGGCGTCCGATGACCACCACCGTCGTGCGGAAGGACGGCCCGGGGGCCGTCACACCGCCGTCCACCCTCGGCGGCCACGTCCGCAACTACGTCAGCCGGGTCCGCGGCGGCGACATCGGTGCGCTGCCCGCCGTACTCGGACTGGTCGTGCTCTGCACGGTCTTCTCGATCATGCGGCCGTCGTTCCTCACCGCCGGCAACTTCGCCAACCTGTTCACCCAGGGTGCCGCGGTCACACTGATCGCGATGGGGCTCGTCTTCGTCCTGCTGCTCGGCGAGATCGACCTCTCCGCCGGCTTCGCCAGCGGGGTCTGCGCCGCCATCCTCGCCAACGTCGTCACCGTGCTCGGCTACCCGTGGTACGTGGCCGTGCTCGCCGCCATCGTCACCGGCGTGGCGATCGGCACCACCCTCGGCTTCCTGGTGGCGAAGATCGGCATCCCGTCGTTCGTGGTGACCCTCGCCGGGTTCCTCGCCTTCCAGGGCATCGTGCTGATGCTCATGGAGGAGGGCACCAACATCTCGGTCCGCGACGACGTGCTGGTCGCCATCGCCAACCGCAACCTCTCCCCCGTCCTCGGCTGGCTGCTGGCCGCCGTGGCGGTCGCCGGTTACGCGGCCGTGCAACTGCTCCGGCACCGTACGCGGGCCGCCCGGGGCCTGGTGACCGACCCGATCGCGGTGGTATTCGCCCGGATCGGCGGGTTGGCGCTCATCCTCGGCGCGGCGGTCTTCATCCTCAACCTGGAGCGCAGCCGCAACATCGTGATCAGCTCCCTCAAGGGCGTGCCGATCGTGGTGCCGATCATCGCGGTGCTGCTGGTCTTCTGGACCTTCGTGCTCCAGCGCACCAGCTACGGCCGGCACGTCTACGCGGTGGGCGGCAACAAGGAGGCGGCACGCCGGGCGGGCATCAACGTGGACCGCATCCGTATCTCGGTCTTCGTGATCTGCTCCTCGATGGCCGCCGTCGGTGGCATCGTCGCCGCCAGCCGGGCCAACTCGGTGGACCCCAACACGGGTGGCAGTAACGTACTGCTCTACGCGGTCGGCGCGGCCGTCATCGGAGGCACCAGCCTCTTCGGCGGCAAGGGCCGGGTGCTCGACGCCGTCCTCGGTGGCGCCGTCGTCGCGGTCATCGACAACGGGATGGGCCTGATGGGATACAGCTCGGGGGTGAAGTACGTGGTCACCGGCGTGGTGCTGCTGCTCGCCGCGAGCGTGGACGCGTTCTCCCGCCGGCGTTCCACCGCCACCGGCAACCGCTGACCGCGCGGCACCGGAAGTGACGACGGCGATGCGCGCAGGACCGAGCCAGGACGAGATCCGCCGGCAGAACCTGGGCGCGTTGCTGCGGTACGTGCACGTGCACGGGGCCACCACCCGTGCCGAGCTCACCACCACGCTGGGGCTCAACCGCAGCACCATCGGCGCGCTGACCGCCGACCTGGCCGGCGCCGGGCTGGTCAGCGAGGGGACGCCGAAGGAGACCGGTCGGGCCGGGCGACCGTCGCTGGTCGTCCGGCCCGAGTCGGACCGGGTGCACGCGTACGCGTACAGCATCGAGGTGGACCGGCTGCGCGCCGCGCGGATCGGTCTCGGCGGCGCGGTGCTCGACCGCCGGGAGCTGGACCGCCCCCGGGGTCTCACCGCCGCGGAGGCCGCCCCGCTGCTGGCCGGGGCGGTCAAGGAGATGCAGCAGAGCGCGCCGGCGGACGCCGTCTGCGTCGGCGCGGGCGTCGCGGTCTGCGGCATGGTTCGCCGCGACGACGGGCTGGTCCGGCTGGGCCCGACCACCGGATGGGTGGACGAGCCGATCGGCGCGGCGCTCGGCGCCGAGCTGGGCTGCGACGTGCCGGTCACGGTCGGCAACGTGGCCGACGTGGCGGCCTTCGCCGAGCACGCCCGGGGCGCGGCGGCCGGCTGCGACAACGTCATCTACCTGTACGGGGACGTGGGCGTCGGCGCCGGCATCATCGCCGGTGGGCGCCGGCTGACCGGGCACGGCGGCTACGGCGGCGAGGTCGGCCACATGGTGGTCGTCCGGGACGGCGCGCCCTGCGAGTGCGGCTCCCGGGGCTGCTGGGAGACCGAGATCGGCGAGCACGCGCTGCTGCGCGCGGCCGGTCACTCCGACGCGCGGGGCCGCGACGCGCTGCTGGCCGTCTTCGACGCCGCCGACCGGGGCGACCTACGGGCGCAGACGGCGGTACGCCAGGCCGGCGACTGGCTCGGCTTCGGGGTGGCCAACCTGGTGAACATCTTCAACCCGGAGATGGTCATCTTCGGCGGCGGCATGCGGGACCTCTACCTCGCGGCGGCGGCCCAGGTGCGCAGCCGGCTCAACTCGATGGCCCTGCCGGCCTGCCTGGAGCACGTCCGGCTGCGCACCCCGAAGCTCGGGGAGGACGCGGCGCTGATCGGCGCCGCCGAACTGGCCTTCGAGCGCCTGCTCGCCGACCCCCTCGACGTCGGCTGACCGGTCCCGCCCCACCCACCCCGTCCGCCCGTGCCGTGCCGCCCCGCCCCGCCCCGTGCCGTGCCGTGCCGACGAATGGTGGGCAGGTGCCGGAGCCGGCGGGCCGGCCCGGTGAACCGATCGGTCGGTCCGTCCGTACCAGTGCGCGGACGGGCGAAGGCGGAGGCGTCGCCCGGCCCGGACTCGTTTCGGACCGGACCGAGGAGACAGCACGGACATGGCACCGCTCAGATCCGCCCGTCGCCGACAGGGACACCGCAGCAGTCGCCTGGCGGCGCTGCTCGTCACGATCGCCGCCGGACTCGGGGTGCTGCCCGGCGTGGCCGTCGCCGCGCCGGGCGGGCAACAGCTCAACGCGGCCGACGCCGCCCTGCTCAACGGGGTACGCCTGGCCGGGCTCTGGGAGATGCCGGCCGGGCAGCTGGCCGCCGACAAGGGGCAGAGCGCGAAGGTGCGCGAGATCGGCGCCGGCATCGCCACCGAGCACGAGGAACTGGACCGGCTCACGGTCGAGGCGGCCAACAAGCTCGGGGCGAGCATCCCGAGCGACCCGACGGCCGAGCAGAAGGGCTGGCTGACGGAGATGCAGAACGCCTCCGGCGCCCGCTTCGACCAGATCTTCGTCACCCGGCTCCGGGTCGCCCACGGCAAGATCTTCCCGGTCATCGGGGCGGTCCGCGCCAGTACCCGCGACCCGGTGATCCGCAAGCTCGCCGACGACGCCAACCGGTTCGTCCTGCACCACATGCAGATGCTGGAGAGCACCGGGCTGGTGCGCTGGCCGGAACTGCCGCCGGCCGCCCTGCCCGCCCCCGGCGACGACGGCCTGCTCGCCGCCGCCTCCGCCAACTCCGGCCCGCCGATCGGGGTCAGCAGCACGGTCGTCTGGCTGGTCTTCCTCGCCGCGCTCGGCACGGGAGGCGTCGCCACGTACCGCATCCTGCGCCGCACCTGACCACGGCGTCCTCCGGCGGCCACGGGCCGGAAGGCCGGCGATCCTGCGGCTGGTGCCCTGGCGCCTTGGCGCCTTGGCGGTGTGGCGGCGTGGCGGCGTGGCGGCGTGGCGGCGTGGCGGCGTGGCGGCGTGGCTCTTCACGGCCCTGCTATTCGCGACCCGGCCGCCGACGTTACCTTGAGTGATCGCCAGAGGTGTCACACCGTCGCCACCGAGCACTCGCCTCGCCCCCTTTGCTCTGCAGCCATCCACGCACCAGCTACGGACGGTGGCTGGTGCGTCTGCGGCTGCAGAGCAAAGGGAGCGTGAGGGCAATCAGCCGGCTCGGTGACCGCGAGAAGAAACCGCTGGTCAGCAGGCTCAGTGCCGAAAACGAGTCCCCTCGCGCTCGGAAGCCAGGCAAATTCGACTACCGTGCGTGACATTAGCGGCCTCTCGCGCGCGTCGTCACGATGAGTTACCGGCGACAGGGTCCGCTCAGCGGTCGGCCGCGTGGCGGCACATCGGTGCGGCCCGCACGCCCAACACGCCCGCGCGGCCAGCACGTCCGGCACGCCCGCGCGGCCAGCACGCCCGCGCGGCCAGCACGCCCGCGCGGCCAGCACGCCCGCGCGGCCAGCACGTCCGGCACGTCCGGCACGCCCGCGCGGCCAGCACGCCCGCGCGGCCAGCACGCCCGCACGCCCGGCACGTCCACGCGGCGCGCGCGGCCGGTGCGGCGGCCGGCCACTGCTACTCGTTGACCTCCGGGCCCAGCAAGCGGATCTCCTCGATGTCGAGGACGGCCTGCAATTCCCGCAGGACGATGTCGTCGATCTCGTTCGTGTCCCGCAGCCTGGTCATCTCGCGCCGCTTGTGTTCGAGCACCGCCAGCCGCAGCCGCCGGTCGAGGTCCCGGGCCTGCTCCGCCGACCGGCTCTCGTCGTCGGTGGAGCGGACGTCGTCGAGGTGCTGCTCGTAGTCCGCCCGGATCCGGTCGACCGCGTCCGGCGCCGCGCCGAGCCGGTCCGCGACCTCGGGCAGCACCGCCAGCGCGGCCTCGGTGGCCCGCATCCGGGCCAGCCGCAGCTCGCCGACCCGCCGGGTGTCGCCGACCAGGCCCGCCCACCCGACGACGGCGGGCAGCGTGGTGCCCTGGATCAGCATCGTCAGCAGGATGACCACGGCGGTGGCGAAGATGATCAGATCACGCTCGTGCACGCGTGTGCCGGTGGGCGTGGTCACCGGCACCGCGAGGGCGGCCGCGAGGGAGACCGCACCCCGGAACCCCGCCCACCCGGCCGCCGTCCGCACCCGCCAGTCGACCCGCTCGTCCTGCTGCGCCGCCCGGCGGTCGACGACCAGGAAGGCGAACGCCGCCAGGTGGACCCACGCCATCCGGGTCGCCACGACCACGACGGTCACCACCACCGCGATGACCAGCGCCCGCATCACCGACAGGCTGGTCACGTCGCGCAGGGCGCGCGGGATCTGCATCCCCAGGAGCACGAAGAGCCCGCCGTTGATCAGGAACGTGGCGAGGTCCCAGAAGCCGTACGCCAGCACCCGGGAGCGGGCCCGGATGACCCGGGGGGCGGCGTACGCCAGCACGAGGCCCGCGACCACCACCGCCAGGACGCCACTGGCGTGCACGAGCTCGGCGAGGAGGAACGCGACGAACGGCGTGAGGACGCTCAGCGCGCCCTCGCGCAGTGGGTCGTCGAGCCGACGCCGGAGCAGGATCACCGCCCAGCCGACCAGCAGGCCGGCGGCGACGCCACCGGTCGACGCGAGGACGAACCGCTCGGTCAGCCCGAGTAGCCCCGGCTTGGTGCCGCCCACGATCAGGCCCAACCCGACGGAGAAGAGCACCAGCGCGGTGCCGTCGTTGATCAGGCTCTCCGCGTGCAGAGTGGTCAGGATCCGGCGCGGCATCCGCTTGGCCAGGCCCGCGACCGCCGCCGCGTCGGTCGGCGCGAGCACCGCGCCGAGCACCCAGGCGGCGGCCGGGTCCACGCCGAACCGCTGCACGACGAGCGACACCGCGACCATCGTCGCCACCACCAGCCCCACCGCGAGCAACGCGATCGCGAGCAGGTTCGTGCGGATCTCGCGCAGGCTGGTGGTGATGCTCTCCTTGTAGAGGATCGCCGGCAGGAACAGCAGCAGCACCACGTCGGGCTCCAGCACCACGTGGGACAGCGGCGGCAGGAGCGCGAGCAGCGCGCCCATCGTGATGAGCAGGACCGGGGGCGCCACGCTGTACCGTCCGCCGAGGGTCGTGCCGACCAGCACCGTGACGCCCAGCACCACGATCAGTTCGAGACCGCCCACGTCGCACCCCCGTCACCGGCCCACGGCACGGTGACGGGTACGCGCCGGTCGCCTGCCGCTCCACCATCGTGGTACGGCGGTCCGGCACGGCACCCTCGAACCCGGAAACGGGCACCCCGCCCGCCGGCATCGACCGCGACGGCCGCAGACCCGGCACGTCACGCGGCGTATCAGGAGCCGGTGCCGTGCCAGGAGCGCCAGAGGGCCGCGTAGGAGCCGTCGGCTGCGACCAGTTCGTCGTGCGAGCCGATCTCGGCGATCCGGCCGTCCTCCACCACCGCCACCCGGTCGGCGTCGTGCGCCGAGAAGAGGCGGTGCGCGATGGCCACGACCGTACGGCCCTGGAGGACGGCCGCGAGGGACCGCTCCAGGTGCCGGGCGGCGCGGGGATCGATCAACGAGGTGGCCTCGTCCAGCACCAGGGTGTGCGGGTCGGCCAGCACCAGCCTCGCCAGCGCCAGCTGCTGCGCCTGCGCGGGCGACAGTGGATGCCCGCCGGCGCCGACCACGGTGTCCAGCCCGTCCGGCAGCCCGTCGGCCCACTCCAACGCGTCGACGGCGGCCAGCGCCGACCTCACGGCCGCCTCGTCGGCGCCCGGTCGCACCATCGCCACGTTCTCCCGCAGCGTGCCGATGAAGACGTGGTGCTCCTGGGTGACCAGGGCGACGTGCGTACGCAACTCGGACAGGGGCAGCTCGTCGAGTCGCCGACCGGCCACCGTGACCGAGCCGGTACGGGGCGCGTGCACCCCGGCGAGCAGCCGGCCGAGCGTGGACTTGCCGGCGCCCGAGGGCCCCACCATGGCCAGCTTCTCCCCCGGCTCCGGCAGCAGGGTCACCCCGTGCAGCACGTCCCGGCCCTCCCGGTACGCGTACCGGACGTCCCGGGCGGCGAGCCGCCGGTCCCCCGGTGGCGAAGGATCGGGCGGGCCCGCAGAGCCCACGGCGGGCCGGGTCGGGGAGCCGGCCGGCGGGTCGGCGTCGGCCACCCCGAGCAGGCGCGCCATGGAGGCGCCGCCGACCTGCAACTCGTCCAGCCAGGAGAGCAGCCGGTCGACAGGGTCGATCAACGCCTGCACGTAGAGCGTGGCGGCGGTGACCTCGCCGAGGCTCACCCAGCCCTTCAGGTGGAACCAGCCGCCGATGATCAGCGTGGCCACCACTGGCAGCACGTAGCCGATCTCGGCGATCGGGAAGAACACCGTACGCAGCCGCAGGGTGTAGCGCTCGGCCGCGTACGACCGGCGGATGTCGGCGTCGGTGCGGGCCCGGCGGCGCGCCTGCTGCCGCAGCGCCTCCGTGGTCCGCGAACCCTCGACGGTCTCGCTGATGCCGTCGGTGATGTCGGAGTAGGCGGCGTTCTCCCGCAGGTAGCCGGCAGGCGCGCGGCGCAGGTACCAGCGGGTGCCGGCCCACAGCAGCGGCACCGCGAGCAGGCAGGGCAGCGCGAAGAGCGGGTCGACGAGGAGCAGCGCGCCGACGATGAAGCAGCCGGTGACGACCGCGATCAGTGTCTCCGGCACCGCGAACCGGACCGTCCGCGACAGCGCCGAGACGTCCCGGGACGTCCGGGTGAGCAGGTCGCCCGTGCCGGCCCGCTCCACGGTGGCCAGCGGCAGCGCCATGATCCGGTCGACGAACTCCTCGCGCAGCTCGGCCAGCACCCGCTCGCCGAGCCGGGCCGACGCCAGGTGGGCGAAGCGGACCAGCACCGACTGCACCAGCACGAACCCGGCGATCAGCACGGCGATCCGGTCCACGGTGACGCCGGACGTGCCCCGGGAGATCCCCTCGACCAGGTCGCCGAGCAGCCACGGCGCGACCAGGCCGGCCGCGGCGGCCAACGCGTGCAGGCCGAGCGCGGCCCCGAGCGCCCTCGGATGCCGGCGGGCCAGCGTGCGGGCGTAGCGGCGCACCTGGCGCCCGTCGGCGACCGGCAGTGCGGTGGCCATCAGTCCTCCCCCCGGCTGACCGTCGCCCGGTAGCGCGGCTCGCCGTCGAGCAGTGCGCTGTGCGACCCCTCGGCCACCACCTTGCCGTCCTCCACGAAGATCACGTGGTCGGCGCGGTGCAGCACGAGCGGGCTGGTGGTGCAGACCAGGGTGGTCCGGCCCGCCCGGGCGGCGCCGAGCCGGTCCGCGATGCGGGCCTCGGTGTGCGCGTCCACTGCGCTGGTCGGCTCCACCAGCAGCAGGGTCTCCGGGTCGGCGACCAGCGCCCGGGCCAGCCGCAGCCGCTGCTGCTGGCCGCCGGAGAACTCCCGGCCGCGCTCGGCGACCGCGCTGTCCAGCCCCGCCGGCAGGGCCTCGACGACGTCGGTCGCGCTCGCCGCCGCCAGCGCCGCCGCGACCGTCGCGTCGTCGGCCCGGTCGCGCGGGTCCAGCTCCGCGCGGAGCGGGCCGGTGAACAGGTGCGCGTCGTTGTCGGCCACCAGGATCCGCTCCCGCACCGTCGCCAGCGCCACCTCCCGCAGCGGTACGCCGTGCAGCATCGCGTCCGAGTCGACGTACCGGCCGAGGCGGTCCACGACCGCCGCCGCGTCCTCGGGGGCGGTGGCGGCGAGCGCGGTGAACCGGCCCGGCCGTACCGTCACGCCGGAGGCCACGTCGACCAGCTCGCCGGGGCCGTCCGGCAGGGCGGTCGGGCGGGCCGGGTCGAGCAGTTCCGGGGTGAGGCGCAGCAGCCGCACCACCCGCCGGGCGGCGACGTGCCCCCGGGTCAGCTTGTCCACCGCCTCGGTGAGCTGCCGCAGCGGGCTGACCAGGAACGCCGTGTAGCCGTAGAACGCCACCAGCTCACCGGCGCTGATCTCGCCACGCAGCGCGAACCGGGCGCCCAGCCAGGTGACCAACACCAGGAACGCCCCCGGGAGCAGCACCTGGGCCGCCTCCAGCAGCGACTCGATGCGGGCCACCCGCAGGCCGTCGGCGCGCAGCGCCTGCGAGCGCGACCGGTAGCGGGCGGAGAGCACCGGCTCGCCGCCGACGCCGCGCAGCACCCGCAGCCCGGAGACGATGTCGCCGGCCCGGGCGGTCAGCGCCCCCTCCGAGTCCCGGTACGCCTGCTGCTGCCGGTGCAGCGGCCGGATGAGCAGCCCGACGACCGCCATCAGCAGCGGCACGCCGAGCACCACGACCAGCCCGAGCGGCACGGAGGCGCCGAGCAGGAGCACCCCGACGGTCACGATCGCCACGATCGCGCCGGCGCCCCGGGCGGTGATGTCGATGGCCGCACCGATCTGGCTGATGTCGGCCGTACCGATGCTCACCACCTCGCCGGCGGAGACCCGGCGGGGCAGCGCGGCGCCGAGCCGGTTCGCCGCGCCCACGGTCAACTGCACCGTCCGGTACGCCCCGGCGAGGAAGTTGTGCACCGCGCAGTAGTGCCGCAGGATCCCCGCGACGGCCTGGAGCACGCCCAGCCCGAGCAGCACCAGTCCCCAGGTGAGCAGCGCGTCCTCGTCCCGGCGGGTGAGCCCGTCTACGGCCCGGCCGACGGCCGCCGGCACCAGCGCCTGGGCGACCATCCAGACGACGCCCAGCAGGATGCCGACGGTGAGCAGCGCCTTGTGCCGCCCGGCCAGCCACACGAGGTAGCGGGTCGCCGAGCGGATGTCGGGTACGCCGGGGTCACCGGCCGGTGAGAAGCGCATGGCCCACCGACGCTAGGTGGCGGACCGGTCACCCCGCCAACCAATTACCGCCTCGGCGTGCTGCGGCTCACGTGTCTTCCGCCGTCGCCCGGCCGGCCCGGCCTCAGCGGTCGACCTGCGTGAAGTCCCAGGAGTGCGGCGGGCGGGCCAGCAGCGTCGCCGGGGGCTCCGGCAGCGGACGCGGGTTGCTGCGCCACTTGGAGATGACCACCACCCGGTGGTCGGTGGAGGAGAACACCTCGCTGGACAGGTGCATCGGGTCGTGCTCGAACTCGGGCAGCGCGGTGTCGCACACCCAGGTGATCAGGTCCGCGGCGCCGTACGGCTCCGCCCGCGCCTCCCACATCCGCACGATCACGTCAGCCATCCTCGGGATTCAGACGCTGACTGTCGTCAGCGGCATGGCGGAGTCGGCGGGCAGGTCCAGCCGGCTCGGCGCGACACCCGAGGCGACCAGGTGCGAGCCGAGGGCGGCGACCATCGCGCCGTTGTCCGTGCAGAGCCCGGGTCGGGGCACCCGGACCCGGATGCCGTACGCGGCGGCACGGTCCTCGGCCATCGCCCGCAGCCGGGAGTTGGCCGCCACGCCCCCGCCGATCACCAGCGTCTCGACGCCGGTGGAGCGGCAGGCGTCCAGCGCCTTGCGTACCAGCACGTCGCAGACCGCCTCCTGGAAGGACGCGGCCACGTCGGCGACGGGCACCGGCTCGCCGGCGCGCTGCCGCGCCTCGACCCACCGGGCCACCGCCGTCTTCAGTCCGGAGAAGGAGAAGTCGTAGCGGTGGGCGGCGAGGTCCTTGGGGGCGGTCAGGCCGCGTGGGAAGCCGATGGCCGCCGGGTCGCCGGCCCGGGCCTCCCGGTCGATGTACGGGCCGCCGGGGAACGGCAGCCCGAGCAGCCGGGCCACCTTGTCGAACGCCTCGCCGGCCGCGTCGTCGATGGTGGCGCCGAGCGGGGTGACGCCCCGGGCCAGGTCGTCGACGAGCAGCAGCGAGGAGTGCCCGCCGGAGACCAGCAGGGCGATCGCCGGCTCGGGCAGCGGGCCGTGTTCCAGGGTGTCCACGGCGACGTGCGCGGCCAGGTGGTTGACGCCGTAGACCGGCTTCTCGGCGGCGAGCGCGTAGCCCTTCGCGGCGGCCACCCCCACCAGCAGCGCGCCGGCCAGCCCCGGCCCGCAGGTGACCGCGATCGCGTCGATGTCGGCGAGGGTCACCCCCGCCTCCTTCAACGCCCGGTCCATGGTCGGCACGATGGCCTCCAGGTGGGCCCGGCTGGCCACCTCGGGCACCACGCCGCCGAAGCGGGCGTGCTGCTCGACGCTGGAGGCGAGCGCGTCGGCCAGCAGGGTGTGCCCGCGTACGATGCCGACCCCGGTCTCGTCGCAGGAGGTCTCGATGCCGAGGATCAGGGGCTCGTCGCTCATCGCTCACGTCCAGCCTCGCGCTGCATGACAAGCGCGTCGGTGTTGCTCGGTTGGTAGTAGCCGCGCCGCACGCCGATCGGCTCGAAGCCGTACGTCGCGTAGAGCTTCTGGGCGGGGGCGTTGTCCGCCGCGACCTCCAGCAGGACGCTGCGGACGCCGAGCCGGGCGGCCTCGGCGAGCAGCGCCTCCAGCAGGAGCCGGCCGACGCCGCGCCGCTGGGCGTCCCGGCGCACCGCGACGTTCTGCACCCACGCCTCGTCGGGCGGGGCCACGGCGAGCCCGGCGTAGCCGAGCAGGTCGCCGTCGTCGCCGGTGGCGACCAGGTAGAAGTGCCCGTTGGCCAGCTCGTTCCAGAACATCGCCGCCGACCACTGCTCGGCGCCGAACAGGTCCGCCTCGATCGGCAGCACCTCGTCGACGTGCCACCACCGCAACCGCTCCAGGCGAACCGTCACGGCAGCACCGGCTTGCGGGCGGTCGCCGCCACGGCGTCCGGGCGGCGCAGGTAGAGCGGGGTGAGCGCCTCCGAGGGGGCGCCGGCCCGGATGCGCTCGGCGGCCAGGGTCGCCAGCACGCCCGCGTCCGGGTAGCGGGGCTCGTCCCGCACGGGCAGGCCCAGCACGTCCGCGTACCGGTGCGCGCCGTCGCCGACCGCGGCCGTGACGGCCAGGCCGCGGGCGCGCTCGGCGGCGACCGCCGGCGCGGACACCTCCGGGCCGACGATCCGCTGGCCCGCGCCGTCGTAGACCGCCCAGTAGATCTCCCGGCGACGCGCGTCGCTCGCCGCCAGCACCGGCTCGCCGGCGGCCGCCGGGTGACCGATGGCGTCCAGCGAGCAGACACCGTACGTCGGGACGCCCAGCACCTGGCCGATGGTGGCGGCGGTGACCAGCCCCACCCGCAGCCCGGTGAACGGGCCGGGGCCGAGCCCGGCGACGATCGCGCCCAGGTCGGCCGGGCGGGCGCCCGCCTCGGTGAGCACGGCGTCGACCTGCGGCGCGAGCAGTTCACCGTGGGCGCGGGCGTCGACCGTGCAGCGGTGCGCGCGGGTCGCGACACCCTCCGCCGCGACCTCCACCAGCGCCGCGGTCACCGCGGGGGTCGAGCTGTCCACCACCAGTACGAGCACGGTGAGCCAGCCTAGTCGCCCCCGTGGTCACCCCGGTCACGCCCCAGCCAGGTGGGACGGACGGCGAGCGGCTGACGGTGGCGGCGGGGGCGGGTGGCGAAACGGGCCGGCGGGCGGGACGGGCGGCCGGGGTCAACTCGGGGTGCGGAACTTGCGCAGGAAGGCCGGCAGCAGCCAGGGGCGCCGCCCGCTGACGCGCACCTTGCCGGTGAGCACCGCCCGGGCGCGGCTGACCCGGCCGAACATCATCAGGTTGAGCGTGCCGGGGTCGTGGTCGATCCGGGCGTCGGCCCGGGCTGCGGGGTCGGCGAACGTCATCCGGCCCCGGTGCAGCAGGAGCCGGACCGGGGCCGCGTACGCCGAGCGGAACTCGACCACGACGGGGCGTTCGCTCGGCGGCGCGCCGCCGTCGATGAGCCGCCCGTAGCCGTGCCGGACCACCCCGGCCACGAACAGCTCCATGAACAGCGCGGCGTCCCGGCCGGGGAGCGACCACGGCCGTCCGGCGACGCGGGCGACGTCGTGACCGTGGATGAGCAGCTCGTTGACCAGGTGCGCGCAGAGGCCGGCGAGGGGCACCCGGGCCCCGCCGAGCCAGGGCACCGTCTCGTCGGGGCGCTGCCCCTCGCAGACCGCCAGGAGCCGCCCGACGTCGGCCCGCAACCGGTCGGCCAGGGCCTGCGGCTCGCGCTCGGTGAGGTGCCGCAGCAGCACGTCGTTGAAGTCCGCCACCGTGTCGACGGTGACGTCCGGGAGCTGCCGGTGCAGACCCGGCACCGGCAGGGGCGGATGGTCCGGGTCCACGAGGCACGCGTAGTACCACGCCAGGGAGCCCACGTGGGCCAGCGTGTCGGCCACCGACCAGTGGGCGGTGGCCATGGCCTCGGGTGGGGTGGCGCGGACCAGGTCGAGGAAGCGGTCGGTCTGCTCCGCCAGTGCCGTCCGCGCCACCCGCCACCGCTGTTCGCTGATCGTCGCCGCCATCGCCGCCTCCCGGCTCGCCGACCGCTCGAGGCACAGGCTACAACGGACGGTGACCGCGCGGTGACCGCGAAAGTGCGCAGCTGTCAGCCGGCGGAGCGCTCCCAGTCGACCGTGGGCAGGCCGGCGTCGGCGAGCGCCTTGTTGGCCGCGCTGAACGGGCGGCTGCCCAGGAAGCCGCGCGGGTTCATCGGGCTGGGGTGCCCGGCCTCCAGCACCACGTGCCGCGGGTTGGTCACCAGGGCCGCCTTCTTGCGCGCGTAGCCGCCCCAGAGCAGGAAGACCACCCGCGAGTCCATCGCGTCGAGCGCCCGGATGGTGGCGTCGGTGAACTCCTCCCAGCCGCGGTTGGCGTGCGAGCCGGGCGTCGCCTCGCGGACCGTGAGCACGGCGTTGAGCAGCAGCACGCCCTGCGCCGCCCAGCCGCTCAGGTTGCCGCCGCGCGGCTTCGGCACGCCGAGGTCCTCGCCCAGCTCCTTGAAGACGTTGCGCAGCGACGGCGGCACGCTCACGCCCTCCCGCACGCTGAAGCTGAGCCCGTGGGCCTGCCCCGCCTTGTGGTAGGGATCCTGCCCGAGGATCAGCACCCGGCAGTCGGCCGGCGCGCAGAGCCGGTAGGCCGAGAAGAGGTCCTCGACCGGCGGGAAGACGGTGCGGGTCGCGTACTCGCCCGCGACGAACTCGGCCAGCGCGGCGGTGCGGGCCGGGTCGAGGTGCGGGGTGAGCACGGCACGCCAGTCCTCCGGCAGCAGCGCCAGCAGGTCCAGGGTGGGGGCGTCGTCGGGCATCGGCAACCTTTCGCCTGTCGGGTCCGTCCCGCGCACTCTAGGCAGCCGGTACGACAGCGCTCACCCGAGGGCGGTCAGGCGCTGTGCCCAGTCGCCGCCGACCGGCTCCAGCTCGACCACCCGGGTGTCGTCGTCGCGCCGGTCGAGGCGTACCCGCAGGTGGGCGTCGACGAGCTGCTCGACCAGGCCCTCGCCCCACTCCACCACGGTCACCGACTCGTCCACCGAGGCGTCCAGGTCGAGGTCGTCGATCTCGGCGCGCGGGTCGGCGGCGTCCCCCAGCCGGTACGCGTCGGCGTGCACCAGCGCCACCGTGCCGCCCCGGGCCGGGTCGGGCCGGTGCACCCGGGCGATCACGAAGGTGGGCGAGGTGACGTCCCCGAGCACCCCGAGCCCGGCCCCGACGCCCCGGGTCAGCGCGGTCTTGCCGGCGCCGAGCGGCCCGGTCAGCAGCAGCAGGTCGCCGGCACGCAGCAGCCCGGCCAGCCGCCGCCCGAACTCGTGGGTGTCGTCGACGGTCGGCAGCTTCACGACGTGGCTCACAACGCCTCCAGGAACCGCAGCAGCGCCGCGTTGACCTCGGCGGCGTGCTCCAGCATCACCACGTGCCCGCTGTCCGAGATCTTGACGAACTCGGCGTGCGGCAGTCGCCGGACGATCTCCTCGGAGTGCGTCACGGGGGTGATCATGTCCTTGTCGCCGACGACCACCAGCACGGGGGTGTCCGCCAGCGCGGCGAGCGCCGGGAACCGGGAGTGCGTGGCCAGCGTCCGCAGGTAGCGCGTCACCGTGTCGGCGGAGGTGCGGGAGTTCATCGTCTCGACGTACGACACCAGGGCCGGGCTGGGCTGGCGGGTGCCGAAGCCGTACTTGCGGGTGAGCAGCCAGGCCACGTTGGTGGTGGACCTGCGCGCCCGGTCGATCACCGGGCCGCCGTAGCGGGTGACGTTGCCGACCATGTGCAGCACCGGCGCGCCGACCCGGCCGAGCAGGGCGGGCGCGACCAGCTTGGTCTCGGCGATCAGGCCGCCCGAGGTGGCCATCAGCACGGTGCCCACGACCCGGTCGCCGAACAGCTCCGGAAACAGCTCGGCGAAGGCCATGATGGTCATTCCGCCCATCGAGTGGCCGACCAGCACCAGCGGCCCCTCCGGGGCGGTCCGGTCGATCACCTCGCGCAGCGTCCGGCCGAGCGCGGTGAGGTCGTACTCGCCGGTCTCCAGCCGCCCCGACCGGCCGTGCCCGGGCTGGTCGTAGGCGACGATCCGGTGCTCGCCCCGCTCGGCGAGCAGCTTGCGCTGGAAGTGGAAGGTGCCCATGTCGAGGCAGAAGCCGTGCACCAGCACCACGGTCGGGTTGCCGGGCACGGGCCGGGTCGGCTCCACCACCTCGACGTGGATGTCGGTGCCGTCGGGCATCTCCAGCCGGAAGGAATCGTCGTACCGCTGCTCGCCGAAGACCTCCCCGGCGTACCGGTCGGTGGGGTCGGCCTTGAGCTTGCGGACCAGGGCGCGTTCGGTGGCGACGCCGGCCGCGAGCCCGGCGGCGGCGACCCCGACGGCGGCCAGCGCGCCGATGGCCGCCCTGGCGTGTCCGGTACGCGGCAGCGGGATGCGGGAACGGGTCGTCACGGGCGTTCGCCGTCGTAGACGCGCGGCACCCGGGTGCTGCCGAACCGCGTGACGATCTCGTAGTTGATGGTGCCGGCCGCCTCGGCCCAGTCGTCGGCGGTGGGCCCCCCGTCGGCGCCGCTGCCGAAGAGGGTGACCTCGTCGCCGGCGGCCACCGGGTCGTCGCCGCAGTCGAGCACGAACTGGTCCATGCAGACCCGGCCCGAGATCGTCCGGCGCTTGCCGCCGAGCTGCACCGGGCCGCTGTTCGAGGCGTGCCGGGGCACCCCGTCGGCGTAGCCGAGCGGCACCACCGCGAGGTTCGCCGCCCGCTCGGTGGTGTAGGTGTGCCCGTACGAGACGCCGGAGCCGGCGGGGACGCGCTTGGCGAGCATCACCCGGGCCCGGGCGGTCATCGCCGGGCGCAGCCTGTAGCGCTCGCCGACCACCGGGGAGAGGCCGTAGACGGCGAGCCCGGGGCGGACCAGGTCGAAGTGGGTGTCGGGCCGGGTCAGGGTTGCCGCCGAGTTGGCCAGGTGCCGGTAGCGCGGCCGCAGGCCGGCCTGCTCGGCCATGCCCAGACCCTCGTGGAAGGCGGCGAGCTGGCGGTCGATGGTCGGGTGGCCGGGCGAGTCCGCGTACACGAAGTGGCTCCACACCCCGACGACCTCGACCAGGCCGTCGGCCTGCGCCTTGGCGGCGGCGTCGAGCAGGGCCGGCCAGTCGGCGACGGTCGCGCCTCCCCGGGCCAGCCCGGTGTCGATCTTGAGGTGCAGCCGGGCCGGCCGACCGGCGGCGCGGCCCGCCGCGACCATCTCGTCGAGCTGGGGCAGGCTGGCGACGCCGAGGTCGACCCCGGCGGCGACGCCCTCGTGCAGCGGCAGCCCGGGCGCGAGGAGCCAGGCCAGCACCGGCACGGTGATCCCGGCCCGGCGCAGCGTGAGCGCCTCGTCGAGCGTGCAGACCCCCAGCCAGTCGGCGCCGGCGTCGAGGGCGGCGCGGGCGGCCGGGAGCATGCCGTGGCCGTAGCCGTCGCCCTTCACCACCGCCATCAGCTCGGCGGCGGTGCCGGACCTCAGCCGGCTCACGTTCTCGCGGATCGCGTCCAGGTCCACGCGCACCTCGGCCTGCCACATGCCCCCAGCCTACTTTCCACGCCGATCCCCCCGGCCGAGGGCGGCGCAGCCGGTGCCGCCGACAGGAGCCACCGCCGGCGCAGCCGGTGCCGCCGGTACGGCCGGGACGCTCCTATGCCGCGTCAAGTGGTTGGGGTGGGGTTTCGAGGCGTCGGTAGAGCTCGCGGGCGACGTAGCGTTT